>JALWTO010000056.1 GCA_027082825.1 Acidilobaceae archaeon | reverse complement strand
ACCTCGGGGTTCCCGAGGGGAGTATAAAGGCTCCCGTAGGTGGCCCCGAGGAGACCGTGATGAGCCCAGCCGTGTCTGATACGGTATGATATAATTTGATGAATGAGGACACGGTTCAGGTGAACGGTTCACCTCTTTATATGTTTGTATATGTTTTTTGTCCGGTATAATATTAACTCTAAGAACCTAAAACCTATCATCTTACTCTATTAAATCAACATCTATATCAAGTACTTTTTGAATATCTCTTTCACGATCTTTAAAGTCTGTATTAGCTGTTAAGAGAGTAGAGATCTGCAAGCCCTGCTCCTTCATTGCCTTAATGTAGGCTAGATGAAGTAGATCTAAGATTCTGAGTCTTATCTCTTCTGCCATCTCTACAGCATATGCTAAAGACATATAGAAGCCCTATCGGATTTCTTAAATACCCTTTTACGCTTACATAGTTGAGGTTAAACCTCTTCAGAACATATAGGATTGTTGCTAAGAGCGCTATGGATCTGCTCACGCCTAACCTTTCCTTTATGTTTTTCAATACCTCTCTTTGTCTAGTAAGCACACTTGCAAGCTCAGCTATGACAAGCTCAGAGATGACCTTACCATCACTTACCTCTAAGGCCTTTCTGGCTCTAGGCCTTCTAGAATCTGTAGGGTCAAGTGTTGCTACTATCACGCTTGTATCCACGTATATCAATAAAACCTCCCTCTTTCAACCAATAGTTTTCTTAAAGTGCCCTCTAGCCTTATTGGTATATCTCCTTCTTCCTTCTCAATCTTAAAGAGCCTATTTGTTGCTTCAACAACTGACTTAATTTGCTTCATGATCACGTAAGAATCTCCTTGTCAACAGCAAGCCAGATGCTAAAAAAGACTAAGGAGTTGATACGTAAGAGGTAGAAGAGAGTTCATGTGTTCCTTCCTCCTCTTCTTAACCTCTAGTTTGTTAGTAACGAGGAAAGATGCTAGTAAGCAAGTACCTTGGCCAACAAGAGGGCAAACTCAAGTGGAAGACCTCTCTATCTCATTAAGAACAACTAGCTCACTAAGGTCCTCCTTAACGGACTTACTTAGCTGCTTAAAAGCCTAACCGCTGAAGACAAATACAGTAGTACATAAGACTTGCAAAAGTAATAGTTAGTGATAAACTAGTTAGTTGCTATGTAAATACTTCCTATCCTCTCTACAAATATACCACTTAAAATATTCAGATAGATTTATTAGTTAGTCAGATTATAATTATTTTCTGAATTAGGTTTTGTGGTGAATTTTATTGAGCGAACTTCGGGCTAGGGTCAGGGTTGGTAAGCGTGGCGTTATAGTCATTCCTAAGGACGTTAGAGAGAAGCTTGGAATATCTGAGGGCATGGTTCTTGAGATAAAAGTTGAGGGTAACAAAATAATTATAAATGTTAAGGACTTGTGGAGTGAACTGAGGGAGCGCGGTAAGAGGCTTAAGGTAAATGTTGATGAGGCCGAGAGGGAGCTGGATGAGGATGAAGAACTTTGGATGGAAAGATTAAAGCCGTAATTGTTGATACCTATGCCATTATCTCTGATCTAACTGGTCAGGCATCGGCTAGAGCAACAGATCTCTTAGAAAAGGTAAGGTTTGGAAGTATTGAAGGGATACAACATTATCTCATAGTTTATGAGCTATCATATCACTGGAGGAGGAATAGACTGCCTTTCAGGAATGAAAAAGAGTTGCTAGAGTTTGTAGACACTTACTTCACTGTTAGAACCTTGGATGAAGCCCTTGCAGTGGAGGCATCTAAGGTGAAGATCCTGGGCGACAGGTTACTAGCATCTTCTAAGGATCCTAATCTCCAGCGAAGGAGGCTCTCTGTAGCAGATGCTACAACGATTGCTCTAGCTAAAAAGGAGAAGGTGCCTATCGTGACTGGAGACGCTGACCTATCTTATGTTGCGAGAAAATTAGGAATAGAAGTTCTTTGGTAAAAACAAGAGAATTGCAGTCATGTCTAGCTTCTCCTATGCCCTACTAACTGCGTCTTGTGATGGCAAAACGACCTCTCTATGAGCTTTGTTATTTCTTTTTCAAGGTTATCTATAAAGATTCTTTTTCTTAGCTAGGATGAGGAAGCCTAGCATATCGAGTATTCTTAAGCTAAGTCTTTTAAAATGATAGCAACTCTATAGGAACCTCACCTATATCCTTTATATTATGATCTGTAGTCACCACAGTAGCTCTATTGCGTTTTGCTAATGCTATGAGGTAACAATCCGCTAGCGAGAGCACGTTGTAGTATTTAAGCTTAAGCTTAGCAGCCTCAACAGTTAGCTCTTCATTCATATCAATGATCTTAATTGGGCTATCTCGTAGCAATGAGTGCTTTGTTAATGCTGAATCCCAACCGAAAACTCTAGCATAATTATATAAAAATTCAGTAACGTTAACTTCACACATTAAGGCCTCAGCCTTTCCATCATATATCATATCGATGTACTTTTCGCTTCTTTACGTCCTGCAAAGTATAGTGCAAGAACACCAGCATCAAGAACGTATCTCTTTCTCAACCTCAGCCCTCCTAGAGGCCGAGATAAGCCTTGCAACCTCTAATGCCTTTTCTCCATCAGCTCCAAACGCTTCTTTAAGGTTCTTCGGAACAATAAGCCTTATCTCATTCCCTTCAACTACAAGCTCCAGGTAAGAACCTTCATATATGCCAAGCTTTCTTCTAATATCAACAGGAATTACAATCAGACCCTTCTTATGAACCTTAACTCTGTATTTCTCCATAGGATAGCTCCTATACAATAAGGTTAAACAATTTTATTTAAGTTCAACGTTAAACCTCTATAAGATAATGATGAAGTATCGTTATCAGAATTATAGAACTTTAGGTAGGAGTTCTTAGAGGAGCTTGCTAAGAAAGGCATACCAAGAAGACTGGTTAAGCTGCTGCTCAAGCAGGGAATAGATGTTATTCGCATTCAGGATCTTGGTGTCAGGGGGTAACTGATAGCGAACTGGTTGAACTGGCAAACAGGCAGGCAGAAAATCTTAGGTTTCTCTTCTTGACAGAATAGGTTATGTAGTATACTTTTCTGTCTTTTTCCTAAAAACATGCTGAGAGACAATACATGGTTTATTGTTGAGCAAGGTCTATTTCGCTGATTATCTGGCTTGCCTTTCTAGCTATATCACTGAACTTGTTAAGCAGCTCTCTATCATAAGTCACCAACTTAGAGTTTGTAGCCTTTGCCAGGGCTACATATATAGCATCGTATACTGTTGTATCATGGCTGAATGCTATTTCAATAGCGTTGCTCAAAACACTCAAATTATCGACAATATTTATACGTAGAGCTCTCAACGCTTCAACAGCATTAACAACATCCCTTAAAGCAAGCCCTTCAACATATCTCAGCGCGTTAGCAAGTTCTATGAAGAGTAGCGAAGGAACATAAATAATGACTTTACCGTTTAAATATAGATCCCTGATCTTACGCATCTTGCTAGATTCTTCTTCCTCTACAAACCACTTAACAACAGCACTTGCATCGAGGACCAGGCTTATCTTCATCTTCGATCCCTAAACTCCCTAATGACCTCTGCTAGAGGCTTGCTGGGCCTTGCTTTATGAGAGATCTCATCCATAGTCTTCAAAGCCCAGTTAACCTCCTCCTCACGAACCTTCTCCTCAATGGCTTTACGGACAACCTCACTCCAATTCACATAGCTAAACCTGTCCATGCGCTCCTTAAGCTCCTTGGAAATTCTAACAGTTAGCTTAGCAGACATAGCATCACCAGACATAATATGTACAGACAGATTATATAAGACTTATCCACGAAAGGACAACAAACATCTCCTCAGTTAATAAGGAATTAAACGCTTAAGATTGTGCTAAGGGTTCGAGTCTCATCCTCTTGATATACATGCTTGCTAGCTCCCAGCCCTCCTCGTGAAGTATATATTTAGTTAATGTTGAAGCGTCAATAACTATCACGGTCTTTCCTCATGTACTTAGTTACGGCTCCCTTTGGGCTTGATGGTAACCTTCTTATGATCTCCTCTAACTCTTCTATTGCTCTTTCCTGCTCAAATTCCCTAATATGCTCTCAATAAACCTTCTCAACTCCTCACTCCAGTTTATGTACATACGAAGGTCATCCATCTTCTTTTAACTTCTTAGGTATGCGAAACGATACTGTAGCACTCATCCTTGGTTACCATGTGATACAATAACGTATACATCGAAAAACGTTATCTTAGATTCAGTTACTATTTAGGATAGAAACTAGAAGACTGATTAAGCGCTTAAGGCATTAAGGATAATTCCCGTAAGATCAAGTTTACTGGTTAAGGCATGGAAGCTCATAGCCATGGCGAGGAGATCAAGAAGGATGTTTTAGAATCTTAGATTTCTGGAATTTCCACTTCAGCGCTTCTATGGAGGAAATCTGAGTCATTCCTGTTGGTGCTGGAACTTAGTAAGTAGTAGCCGTAATCTTAGGGTAGTTTGTGTACATTTTGTAGTCTATGCCACGAGGTCCTCTGGCTAGTATAAAACCTCTATCCCAGCGACCCTCGAGAGATTGGTAGTCAACATCCTCGAAGAAGGCCCAAAGAATTCCAGCTACTCCAGCTATGTCCCAGAATCTGGCCTCAGCCATGACTCTCTCCTCTGTGTACTGGTTAACAATCAGTCTCCTGAAGACTCCTCGGTTTACATTATAACCCGCGTGGTAGCTAACTACTAAGCTCTCTTTTCCAGCCTCCTCAGGAAAAACTTGCTTATAGCCAGTTAGGTAGAGTATTCCATAGATCCTGTCATGCTCCTCAACTAAGACTATCCCATGAGGAACTAAGCACCTAGCCATGCCAGCTGCTGTTCTAGTGAGCTGATAGGGATCTAGATGAGGAGTGCTAAGACCATAAATCAATATCACGTCGTAAGGACATGAGGCACTGGTGGCGACATCTTCAGCTCTGGCCCTTATTGTAGTGGCCTCCTTACCTAGGTACTTTCTCGAATATTCTTTAGCCTTCTCTAGTGCTGTGATCCGTACATCAAGTATGGTGAGGTCAGGGTTTAGCCCAGTCTCTTTTAGAGCAAGTGAAAGAGAGACACCACCAACACCTACACCTCCCATGAGGTCTAGGATTCCAACCTGGCCTCCAGAAGTGATGTTAGTAGCTTCAAGAGTCTGCTTAGCCCATTCGTGCTGCAAGAGCCTCCTGAAAAAACTGAGACCCTCCTCAATCCTCAGCCTGAAACTCTCTGGATCCTCATGCCAAGGAAATACCTTATATAATTCTTCCAATACAGTGCACCAAGTCCTTCATGTCTCTCAGGAGACTGTTTAATATTTTAACTAAGATATTCAACTCACTTGCTCTCTTCTGTGGACGTCATAAGGGATAATAAGCACAGTATACAGGAAACGCTGAGAGGTTAGGGATTAAGTTGTCTGAGAAAGTAAGTAAAGCATTGAAAAAACGTTTTATAAGACATACTAGAGAGGATAGGTTACTAGCTCCATGTAACTGTTTATTGGTTTTGAAATGGAATTCTTTCAAGCGTGACCATGAATTCTATATAAAATATATTGGAATAAACACTTAAGAAAGTAGATCTTCACACGTGAACATCATAAGCTAGTTCTGGAGGTGCTAATGGTGCTAAAGATAAGGTTTGCTGAGGATGTTGAGGAAGAACAAATGTCTTCTGTCTATATTGATGCTTTTGAATTTAAAAGAGATCTTAACGACATCAAAAGGAACTTCAAAATATATCAAAGACTCAATGAAATAAATAGAGGAGGATGTCTTGTTGCAGAGCATGAAGGAACTATTATTGCAACTGGTTGTTACGTAGATTACGAAAGTTATACCTGGATAGGTTCTGTAGCTGTGGCATCAAAATTTCAGAGAAAAGGAGTAGGTACTGTCCTTATGCTAAAACTCCTGGACATGCTTAAAGGTAGAGCCAAGAGCTTTGGCCTAGATGCCACATCTGCTGGTGAAAGACTGTATAAGAAGCTTGGCTTTATTGGAGAATACAGAACAACTGTATTTAGATTGCCTGAAGAGCGTTCAAACATTTTCAATATTAAGTATAAGGTTAAGGAAGTTGAAAATTTACCCGAGTGGATTTTAAAACTTGATGAAGAGGCTAGTGGAGGTAAGAGAAGCCATGTTCTTAAAACCTTCATAGAAAACGGTTCTCGACTGCTAATAGTTCATGGAAAGGGTTATGCTCTTCTTAGAGGGAATAGAATAGGGCCTCTTATTGCTAAAAATGCTAAGATAGCTAAGGCAATTATAGTAAAAGCTATAGAGCTAGGAGCTAAAAGGCTGATAGTTCCTGAGGCGAATGAAGAGGCCATTAAATTAATGAAAGAAATAGGTGCTCAAAAAAGATATTCCTGTCTCAGAATGAGACTTGGGAAGAGGAGGAAGGAAAGGATTTCTTTCGTGTATTCTATAATAAGCTATGCTAAGGGTTGATTTGGATTTTTATTTTAAGATTCTTCTTTCTCAATAAATTTACTGACCAGTCAGTAAAGTTTATTAGCTACTGACCAAACAGTTTGACCTGGCGGTCAGAAATGGCAAATAACAGGGTATTGCACCTCTCAGAGCATCTAAGAAAATATCTTTTACTCTACATAGTTATAGCTATGGTGGTAGCACTACCTATAGGATATCACTCTGCTCTTTTTATAAAGACTCACAAATCTGATATGAAGGATATGATACTGACATTGGCCATACTCACTCTCTTTCCCTCTATGGTACAGTTGAAGGTAGAGAGGTTTGGCTCTGAAATCAAAGGGAAGGTTCTTGAGACAGTTGTAGGTCTTATTGTGATATTTGTTGTTGCACCTGTAATAGCAATATTTCTAGCAGGCTATATAGCTAACAAAGCTGTCTCGATAGGTTTCGTTGCTGCTAATAGTGTTCCAGCATCCAGCGCCTCGATAGCTTATGTACTTTTGGCAGAAGGGAACATAGAGTTTGCAACTATTTTGGCAATAATAAGTATCTTAGGAGCGTTAGGTACGGTTCCTGCATATGTAAGTCTTTATGCCAAATCAATATCGGTAAATGTTCCAGTTAAGGTATTGGCTGAATCACTAGGTATTGCTCTCTTAACTCCATTCTTTGTGGGCCAACTTACTAGATATTATTTAGTTAAAAGAAGGGCCAGAATTGTGCTCAGGAACCCTGATATAGATCTTCCCTGCAAAAAGGTCGAGAGACCGCATAAGAGCTTGGAGGAGGCAATTAGCCATATTGAAGATGCATTAGAATGCATAGAGGGCAGAATTGGAAGGAGAATAAAGCCTTATTTAAGTGTTTGGACAATGGTTGCAATGCTCGTTCTCATAGGAAGTTTAATAGCCAGTAAGGCCTCCTTACTTATATCAAAACCAGCTATTGCTGGGCAAATAATAGGGATGCAACTTGGAGTATATGCCACCATTATTGTGACGTTAATGGTGGTTACAAAAGTTCTTAACATGAGCTATGAAGATCACTCCGCTCTAGCCTTCATAGCATTAACTAAAAATGAAAGCGTTGCAGCTGCTGTGAGCGTTATGGCGATAGGTGCAGCTGCCGCAATACCAGCTGCTCTAGTACCTGCAGTACAGCCAGTAATAGCTGTGTTGTATCTATGGTTACTGCCAGCACTAAAGAAAATACTAAAAATGAGAAGTGCTGTTGCAGAGAAAACACAAATTAAGGCTAATGTTAAAGCTAAACCCTTGAAACCAACTGTAACTTGAGCCATGTCAAACAGGTGTTCTTTAGGATGAAAAAGGAGGCAACAGAGGAAGCTAAAGACAAAATAATTAGGACCGCCATGAAGGTCTTTGCTCTTCATGGCTTTTTTAAAACTCCTGTGGCTATGATTGCTAGAGAAGCAGGTGTCTCTAAAGGGCTTATATTCTGGTATTTCAGGTCGAAGGATGAGCTAATACTTGAGATAGCTCAAAAAAGCCTTCCACTTGATATATTAGATGAATGTCTTAATAAAAAACTTCAGGGAGAAGGTCTTCTTAAATGTGTCGGGGAGAGATATCTAGATAAATACAAGGATTCCAGTATGAGAAATCTTCTGCTTCACACACTAGCTGCTGGCTCGATGTACCCACAGATACAGGATGAGCTCAGGAAGATGTGCACGAACTACACTAAAAAGTTAGCTTTTAAGGTTTTCAAAAACTATTCGATCAGTGCAAGAGTTAAGATAAGAACCTTTTTCGGAAGCCTAATGTGCTATTCCTTAAGACCTCCGAAGGATATAAGCAGAGAAGAGTATCTTAAAAATCTTATAAAGGCCATTTTGCCCTCTTGATGTAAGCCTTATTATTCTGATAATAACCTTCTAGTATTTTCCTAGGGGATGTGATTCTTTTGAACATGATTTCTGGTTCTAATAAAGAAAAGTTTATTAATCTATATAAGAAGTTTATTCCAATAAAGACATTGACCTCTTTGGGTATCTTCTCCTACTGCTTCGAAATGATTTAGACATGTTAACTAGAGATGGCTTTTAACCCCCCGGTTAATAAGAAGTTGAGTAGCTTAGGGATTGTAATAGGATATCGAGATAGTTCATAAGCTCTAACCACAATCACTTCTCTCATCAAATTCTTCATGATATATCCTAACAGGTCATAAAGCCTTATTGACTTTAATACTTAATAATGTTTAAATAAAATACTTTGGGCTGTCTAAGGTCATAAAAGTAAGATGTGAAGTGTGTATTGAAGTCTCTCGAGTCTTTAGAACTTGAAGAGAGAAGAAGTTCAAGTCATTATAAAACTAATAGTCTCATTACTAAAAGTTCCAGGTATAATAAAGAAACACAGGCTACCACTTAGGAAAGAGAATTTCTTAAAAATCTCGAGGGGATAGAAGAAGGATATTTGTTGATTCTAGATGTTAAAACTTAACTTTCTGTAACGAACTCTACATATCTCTTTATGATGTCTTCCTTCTCAGCCATTTTAATAATTCCAGAATACATTATATACATATTGTCTGCAACATAATAGGCTATGTAAGGATCCTGTTCTTCAATGAGTACTTTGACACCTAGCTTCTTTAGGTTATTAATGGCATCGACAAGCTCTTCTTTGACTTTGGGTGCAAGACCTACTGAGGGTTCATCTAAAACTAGTAAATCAGGTCTTCTAAGAAATGCTCTTGCAAGTGCAAGCATCCTTTGCTCTCCTCCACTAAGAGTCCCAGCTTTCTGGGCAAGCCTTTCTTTAATCCTTGGAAATAAATTGAAGACCTCTTCGAGCCTTTCTTTGACCTCGTTTTCACTTAGGTTAGTAGGAATCGATATCCTCAGGTTTTCTTCAACAGTGAGGGTTCTGAAGAAACCTCCTCTCTCGGGTATTACAAGCAATCCCTTAGCAACTCTCTGTTCAGGCCCTAGGTCTGTTATATCTTCCTTCTTGAACAAGATCTTTCCGGATATAGGCTTCAGCAAGCCAGCTATTATCTTGGCTAACGTTGATTTCCCTGCGCCATTAGGTCCTACAACACCGATGTTTTCATTTATTTCAAAATCGAGTCCATTAAAGATAATTATTTTCCCATAGCCCGCAACAAGCTTCTTTATCTTTAGCAAACTCTTTCACCTTCTGCCAAAAAACGCGTTCACAACTTTGGCTGTCTTAAAGGCATTCTTTGGATCACCATCATATATTATCTCTCCATCGCTCAAAACAACTACCCTATTGGCTACTCTAAGCATCTGTCCTATCTTATGATCAACTATTATAAACGAGGTGTCCAAGGATTTGTTGGCATAGGTTATTATTCTAAGAACTTTCTTAGACTCTTCAGGGTTGAGTCCTGCAAGTGGCTCATCAAGTATTTTGTCACCTGTTGTTTTTATTATTTCAAGCTCTGCCTTGATACTCTCATATTT
>JALWTO010000055.1 GCA_027082825.1 Acidilobaceae archaeon | reverse complement strand
AGTTCCATCAGCTCATATACTTCCATAGGCACATTCGTTGAGACGGGTAATCCTAGTTCTTTAGCTTCCTCTACGGTAATCGGGTAGTCATGAGTATAATAGCCCTCTGTGAGTTTCTTCGCCACCTCAGTCGCTTTTTCTAAGTCCATTTTATCTTCTAAAAGTTTAATTATTAATGCTTGTACTTCCTTCAAAGCTTTCTCAGCGACATCAGCTAATATGATTGTATCATCTGAAGCCTTTTCGCCCTTCTCTTTGGCAACCTTTATCAGGCTGGGAGCTGGAAAGACGCCACGTGGAGTCTGAAGTTGGGGATCTAAAGGTCCTAAGACGGCATCTGGATCCATAATTATTTCATCCGCTGCTAATGCTATGAGGGTTCCCCCGCTCATAGCATAGTGTGGAACTATTACGATCTTTTTCCCTTTGTGCCTCTTAAGGGCCATGGCTATTTGAGAGGCTGCTAAAACTAAACCTCCTGGTGTATGAAGAATTAAGGCTATTGGTTGGTTTGGTGGAGTGGTCCTTATAGCTCTTATTACTGCCTCAGAATCTTCGATATCTATATATCTATATACTGGAAATCCTAAGAATCCTATTCTTTCTTGTCTATGGATCATAGTTATTACTCTCCACCCATACTTCTCTTCTATCTTTCTGATGAGCTTCAGTCTAGCTGCCTGTAGCGATTTTATTTGGGCTTGTGGGTGAAAGAGTAGATAGAAGAACAGGATCCAAAAGAGTAAGCTGATCAGGTCACCCCCAGTAAATCCAGTCACCATTTAGCACCTCATAAATATATGCTAACTTTATCTTTTTAAAACGTTGTAGTATGTGGTCGTCTTTGAATTTAACCTATGTAATGGTGTGAGTTCGATGTTTTATCATTAAAGTAAACTATGGCCCCCACCAAGCAATCAATAATTTTTGATAAATTCACCTTTTCCTCTTGCTTAGAGCTGATTTCTTCGGGAAACATGGATCCTTTTGTAAAAACTTTCAATCCCCTATATGAAGAGATTTTTGCACTAGGACAACCTACGTTGTTAGCATAAATGTTGTTTTCATTAAGAAGTTTAAGAATTAGATATTCTACACTACTCGCATGTCCTATATCTAAATCAAGACATTTCCAATAATCTAACAATCCTATCTTTATGTAATTCTCTAAACTGTTTACCGTCTCAGCTAGTATTGAACTGAGAATTGAAGAATTTCCTCCATGTGCGTTTAGAAAAAGTATCTTCCTAAAACCCCAATTACTGAAGCTTTTAATTATCTCCTTTATGAACTTCGAAAAAGTATCAATAGAGAGAGTTACTGTTCCGGGTGATAAAGACCATTCAGGTGAGAAGGCGTAGCAGAGTGCGGGTGCTATAATACATTTTTCTTTTTTAGATTCCTCTTCATACTTTTTACATACAAGCCAGGAAAGTTTTTCCGCTATAATACAGTCTGTTCCTACAGGCATATTACAATGCTGTTCAATACTTCCTACAGGAACGATTAGAATAGCCTCATCTATTTTCTCAAAGGATGTAATAAGTCTTAGATCCTTAGGCATTATTTCCTCCTCCTCAGCAAGAAGTACTCCATCTTTTTCTTTGATTCAGCTTCCTGTGTTAGCTTAGAAAGCTCATCGATAAACATATCAACATTCTCTTCCAATTTCTTAAGATGAACGGAGCAGAGCTTTTTAATGGATCGTATGGCTTTTTGAGGATAACTCTTAAGATCTTCTATGAGTGCTTCAACCTCTCTTGAAAGTCTAGCATCTTCAACCACTAAGTCCACTATTCCATACTGTCTGGCTTCTTCTGCACTGAGCCTCTGACCTGTTAACGAGAGAAACTTTGTTCTCTTTATCCCGATAACATAGGGACCTATGCTCATGAAGAAGGGAGGCAAAAGACCTAAACTTACCTCAGGAAAGCTTATCCATGCAGTTCTGGCAGCCACTACTATGTCAGACACTATTAATATTTCAGACCCTCCTCCGAGAGCTAACCCATTGACCGCTGCAATTACAGGCTTCTCGCATTCAATTATACTTTTTAAAACATTCCATATAGTTTTAAAGAAATTATGCGCCTCTTCATAGCTTTTAAGGGAATACAGGTCCTTTATATCGTCTCCCGAGCTAAACGCTCTTCCTCTTCCCGTAATTACCAGAGCTACGGCATCGCTTTCACAACCTTTTTTAATTTCAGAACCTAGTTCCTTCCATGATTCTAAATTTAAGGCATTTAGTTTATCGGGCCTATTTATAAAAATCCAGTACGCATCATTCTTCAAAATGCCTTGGATGATGGGACCTTCTTTGTTTTTTCTCAAGAGTAGAACACCTATAGTCAAAAATTAAAAATTCGTTTTTAAATTTAATAATAACGTCTATAATGAAAAACATGGAAGAGTTTTCCCTCTCAGGAATTCAACTTTAGCATACTTCTCTAATATTTCTATAGGATCACTTATGGAGAGAGGATTTGTTTTCTTTAAGAGATTTCTAGCCGTCTTCTCAGCAAGTTTGGGACCCAAGAGGTCAATTAATGCATCGCCGATCTTCCAATTGCAGAACGTATAAAGCTTTACGGGAGGCCTCAATTTGAAGGGTTCCCCTATTAAAACTATCACTTCAGGATCCAGATACCAATAATTGGGTGATTGCTCAAGGCAAGGATATTTTTCTATGGCCTTTTTCCAACCCACCTCTAAGATATCAATGAAATCCTTAATAACAAGGCCTCCAACTGCATATAGAGAAGCTCTGCAGTTCTCCATGGACTCTCTAAAGAATCTCTTTATTTCCACAAATCTTCTTGGAATTTCCCAGAATCCCTTTGGATAGGTTATTAGTCCTGAGACGAAAATCACTATACCCTCATTAACAATGCCCCACGGTATTCTTCCACCTCTAGCTATAGGTCTATCTGTGAGAAATCCTAAGTCCAATCTAGGATCGTTATGAAGGACCCACTTTTTATCCCAAGGCATAAATTTTACTATAGGATTTCCTGTGCACGAGTCTATAACCTTGTAGGGGTTAAGCCAAGAAGGTATTATGGAAAGGCGTTTAGGTGTTAGAGGCAATTCTGCTGGAGGTATTAGAGATGCGCATTTTAAGTCTTCGTGCAAGGGCGAATAATAACCTCCTTTGGTTGTATCGAGAAAGGCTCTATAAAAGAGTACCTTCATCTTAGCGCACCGACACTTTTAATTGTAATTTCCAGGTCTTAATTACATCTCAAATTAAGAGTTAAATCTTTCATTTTAATATGAGAGGCCTTGGTGCTATGAGGAGGGGATGAGCTGTTAGAAGATTGGTGATTGTAGAGGATGGCTCCGAGCGCCGACCTGTAATATTTTAATATAAGTTTTTGAAATAGTTAATTTGAACTAATGAATGTCGGGGTCTGTGAAATCTTTAATAATTTCGAATTTGATCAACATAAAACCTTGATTTTTATTTCTAACCTTTTATCATTAAATTTATATATTTTTGTTCTTAAAATATTAGAAGGAAGAAGCCAAGGGGTTTGAAATAGAGCTGAATATTTATGATTATATTGTTTAATGTAATCACATAATAAATGAGAATAGGACATTTAAGGTCGTATTAAAACTAAAGGAGGTAGATGTTTTGAATTTTGCTGAAGTGGCTGGACTTACAGTCGTTAGCAGCATTGCAGTGTACTCCCTTTTAACCTTTATCAATATTATCATATTTGCTCTTGGAAACAAAGCTAGAGGAGAAAAGGAGAACAACTGCATTAATGAAAAAGACGTAGAATTTGTAATTGTTAGCAAGGCCTCAGAGAACGTTATCGATACTTTAATCCATGTAATAAATAACGTGAGATCGAAATTTCCAGAATCGAACCTGTGGATCGTTGTTGATGAAGGATCTTATGGTATAACAAAACTTAAAATGATCAAAGAAAAGTTTAATTTTAAGCTAGTAGTTGTCCCTGAGAAATATAATAAAGGAAAGTTTAAAGCAAGGGCCTTAAATTATTTTGTTGAAAACCATGTAAAGGATAAGAAGTGGTACGTCTTTTTAGACGATGACAGCTATCCTGTTGACAAAAATTTTTTATGTGAACTTAGAAGCGATATACCAGTCTATAACGGAATACTCGTTCCGAGAAGGGGAGGTAGGCTTATAACGTGGATGGCCGATGCAGTTAGGTATTATTCAGACATAACTAAGCATAGATTTGCTTTACAAAAGATAAGGAAACCTATTTATGGTCTTCATGGTGAGCTACTCATAGCTAAAGGTTGGGTCTTGAAAGATATAGGTTTTGAAACTGATAGTGTCTCCGAGGACAGTTGGTTTGCTTCAAAAATTGTAAAAAGAAAAATACCTACAGGACAGGTATCCACAAGAGTTTCAATACTTTCTCCAGCCACAGTGAGGGACTTTGCCAAGCAAAGAGGAAGATGGTTTGCAGGAAGGTTTAGAGATTTTATAAGAGGTGAGTATCCATTCCCTATGTCACTGGCCTACCTCCAAGAGCTTCTCTTAGCATTGGCCTTACCAACAATGCCCTTTCTAATTATTATAAAAATTGTTTATAGAGTTAGGATCCATGGTTTAATAGAGCTTTTAGGCATAATTTCAGGTATTTTAGGATTTGTCTTAGGATTAATTTCATACAGCGTCTATCACATAATAGAAAGAAAAGACTATGGAAAGCTGTTCGTTATTATCTTTTTGATGCCCCTCTTTGCCCTTCTTGAAGCACTAGGTGTTATATATGGTATATTGAATTACCATAAGTTGACCAAGAACTTTGTTATTATAGACAAAAAAGTCGGAGAAAGAACTACTATTCGTACAAGACCGGAACCCATTCCGATAGAAGAATTGATCAATGTCTATCAAGAAGGTTTACAAGTCAAAGAGGTTACTTTTCATAGAGAAGGGCTTTATGGAGTTCTTTATTACACTTATAAAGTTAAGGTTATATGACATGCACTGATAAGGCTTGTAGATTGGAGATCCTAGAGGTGAATTACAATGTTGAGACTTTTACATATATCAGATATACATTGTTCAGAAGCAAAGCTAGAAAATGTTTTAAATAAGGAAAAGTTCGATATTCTAGTTCTCTCCGGCGATTTGCAATGTTATGATTTGTTAGAACTCTTGAAGGATGTTAAAGAAAAGATAGTGGCCGTTACTGGTAACATGGACGATATCTCCTTAGCAAGAAAATTAAAAGAATGGGGCGTTCTTATTGAAGGTATTTTAATTAAAAAGAATGGAATAAAAATAGCTGGCGTGAGCGGTTTGGATCCGATAACATCTATTAACGAACTTGAAAGCAAATATAAAAATGAACTATATAATCTTGATGTTCTTGTTAGTCATCATCCACCTAAAGGTGTTGTGGATAAAACCTTTCTAGGAATCAGAGCTGGATTGAATGAGCTTAGGGAGTTTATTGAAAAATATGACCCCAAGTTACACCTCTGTGGCCATATTCATGAGGCAAGAGGCAAAGAACTTCTAGGAAAAACTATTGTTGTGAACCCGGGGCCTTTACAAAAAGGATATTATGCAATTATAGAGATAAACAACGAAATAAAAGTCGAACTCAAAAAGCTTTAGTTGGCAGATGTTCACCTAATGATAATAAATCAACAATTAAAAAATGGTGATTATTTTATGAAAGAAGGATTTCAAAAAGATCTAGAAAGAAACATAATACTGGGTAAAGATTCCGTGTACATAAAAATTTATGTAAAACCTAGAGCCAGATGGACAGGTCTTTGTCTCAAAGAAGGGGACTTAATATTCTATACAGAGGCCCATCCTAAACATCATAAAGCTAATGAAAGCCTTATAAAATATTTTAGTAAGGTGCTCAAAACAAGAAAGATTTCCATTAAACGTGGTGCGTATTCATGTTACAAAGTTATTGAAATAAAAGAACTTCCTGTCAATACAATAATTGAGAGATTAGGAGAAGTCATAAAAATTTCCTGCTAAGTATTAGTTTTATGGCGATCAGCTTTGGAAGATAGTTATAAGAAAATTACTTCTATCTATGGAAATTGGCATAAGATGTTAGTTGACGGTTATGAAAAAGGTTTAGCTCATGAACTAAGAGAAGACGTTGACAGTTTCAAAAATATTGTAATTTGTGGTATGGGAGGTTCAGGCATAGTAGGAGATTTCTTTTTAGCTGTCTTTAATAAACAGATCCCCATAAAGACAGTAAAATCTTTCTTTGCCCCTCTCAGTATAACGGAAAAAACACTAGTTGTAGCTGTTAGCTATTCCGGAGAGACCTTGGAAACTCTAGAGTGTGCTCAGAAGTCAATAGAAGTTGGAGCAAAGGTTTATGCAATTACTAACGAGAAGAGTTCATTAGCCAAAATAGTAGGTTTAGAGAGAGTAATATCTGTTACGCCAGGACTTCTCCCGCGAGCTGCCTTGCCGGAGATGCTGGGCTCTCTTTTAGGCTTTCTTATAGGAGAAGAATATAGAAGTGAAATTTCAAAAACATCCTCGATCTTAAGCGATACTAAAGAATTTATCAAGAAAGGAGAACACATAGCCGAGTTCTTAATTAAAGGTTTACCTGTGATTTCGAGCTGTGGAAAACTTTCCTCTATTGCGATTAGATGGGGACAGGAGCTAGCTGAAAACTCTAAAACTCCATCAATTATTGAAATATATCCCGAGGCTGCACATAACTCAATAGTTGGGTGGGAAAATCCTCCCCCACTTCCTTACCGATTTCTAATACTTAAATATAATAAAGAGGGGATTTGTTATTTGATAGAGGAGATGATCCATGATATATACAATAAAGTTCCTTCCGGTGGGGTATATCAATTAGATCTAAGAAGGTTCTCTAATGTAAATGAACTTAGCATACTTCTCGTGTCAAGTATCATAGCTGGTTACACAAGCATTAATCTTGCCAAAATGAAGGGTATTGACCCTACAAAAACCAAAAATATTGAGTTTTATAAACTTCACGTAGTAAACAAAATGAAAGAAAACTTTCTGGGGCGCCTAGGACTTGGTTAAAAGAAATAAGGTTGCCAAAGCATTAAGGAATCCCTTAAGTTATAGGGCTGTAATTCTAGATCCTATACACAAGTTCATAAATGTTAACAATTTAGAATATTTTCTCCTGCAGACACCTTTTCTTAATAGGCTTCATAAAATAAAACAATTGGGATTTGCATATTTAATATTTCCCTCTGCAAAACATAGCAGATTCGAACACAGCCTGGGCGTGATGCACCTAGCTGGTAGAATAGCTGAAAGACTTCTTCAGAAAGGTATTGATATAATCCTTTCTAAAAGAGGCAAAAAAGGTGAAAGGTTCTTCATTGAAAGTGCAAGACTTGCAGGACTTTTACATGACTTGGGCCACCTGCCCTATAGTCATAACCTTGAAGAGCCTTTGGAGCGTGCATATGAATCCCCTGATGATTTTAACCTCAAGTTATCTAATACAGATATAGAATATTTTACAAATAGAAGACTCCATGAAATAACTACTAAATTTTTCATGGAAGAGCTAATCAAGAATGTAGATGAGCTTGAGGGAGGCATTTCGAGTGATTTACTAAGAGTTGCTAAAGGTTCTTTGTTTAACGAAAGGGTTCCTTCAGATACGCTGAACGAGTTGGGACTTAATGAAGAAGCTATCCAAATAATATCACAAATAATATCACATAAAATCATAGATGCTGATAGGTTGGATTATTTGCTTAGAGATGCCCATGCCACTGGTGTGCTGTTTGGTTATATAGATGTCGAAAGACTGATAGAAAATCTTCATGTCGAGATGAGTGAAGGGGGTGCAGTGATCTCCTTAGATCCCAAAGGAATACCTGCTGTTGAGGATGCTTACGATGCTCGCTTTAAGATGTACAGATCGGTCTATTTTCATCATAAAAATATAGCTTTGACTTTAGCTCTAACTAAGCTTCTTCCACATCTCTTTGAAAAATGGTCAGAATTGGCCTCCCATATATTTGGAAAATGTCTCACATATCCAGAAAATCTCTATGATCTTAGACACTTAGCTTCATGCATTTCTGAAGAGAGAATCCTGCTTACAGATTCAGAATTTGAAACGCTATTATTACTAGCCTCCAGAAATGAAGGGTTGCTTGGAAGATGGTCTAAACCGCTATTGCTTGAAAGAGATCTGATACCAATATCTCTCATTAAAAGACCTGACGTACTAGTCTCTAAGGTATTAGCTAAAGCACGTTTTGCTGACCCAAAATCGCCGCTCTCAAACGATCTTTTAATCAAGGCATTTATGAACTTCTACTCATACTCTCAAGACAGCATAGAGAGAAAGATACACTCAGAACTTGCTTTGAGTTCCGATAACATAGGCGTTGAAGTGCTTATGAGACAAATAATAGAAAGCAGTGAAGAGGAAATGCTTCCTGGTGGATATCCAAGTTTATATTTCAAAAATCTGCTGGATTCTGGTCGAACACCCTTACTTTACATATACGTGTACAGTGATGATGAAAATGTGCACAGAAAGTTATTACACAAAGCAGATGAACTGAGAACACTCATTGAGGAACATGTGATAAATACAATAATTCTTGAACTTAAGAGACTGGCATCACAATAATGAACTGCATTGAATTTCAACATTATATTAAAATGGTGATTAATGATGATGAATATAAGGGTTCTACCCCCAATATTCTCTGGGGTGAACTTTGCAACATGAGTTCAATCAGTAGTAAAGAACCTAAAAAAGAGATAGTTTTGAGAGTTGCAGAAGCAAGGCCTAGAGATTCTGGTAAGCGAAGAGTAAGGATAGACCTGAACCTAATGAAAATGATAGGAGTAGAACCCGGTGATGTAGTTGAAATCGAAGGTAAAAAGAAAACTGTAGCTATAGCATGGCCTGCGCTTCCAGAAGATCAGGGATTAGACGTTATAAGAATGGATGGGATTCTGAGAAAGAACGCCGAGGTTAACATAGGAGATAAAGTTATTGTCAGAAAGGCTCAGGTTAAACCAGCAGTGAAAGTAAGGCTTGCTCCTACCATGCACTCGATGAGTGTTGATGAAGCCTTTAAAAAATATGTAAAAAAGAAACTTCTAGGAACACCGCTCATTGAAGGGGACTTCGTAGTAGTTCCTGTTATAGGACAGGCAGTGCAGCTTGTGGTTATTGATACTAAACCTAGAGGTGTTCCAGTAATTGTAGATGAGAAAACCATAGTAGAGGTTATGGAAAAGCCTGTAACCTCCTTAAATGTGCCAAAAGTTACATATGAAGATATAGGCGGTCTTAAATCTGTCATCTATAAAATAAGGGAACTTGTTGAGTTACCTCTTCGCCATCCAGAGCTGTTTAAGAGATTGGGCATTGAACCTCCCAAAGGCATTCTCCTCTATGGACCTCCGGGGACTGGAAAGACCTTGCTTGCTAAGGCCGTAGCTTATGAAAGTGATGCCTATTTCATAGCCATAAACGGTCCTGAAATTATGAGCAAGTTCTATGGCGAGAGCGAGCAGAGGCTCAGGGAGATATTCAAGGAGGCCGAGGACAACGCCCCAAGCATAATATTCATTGATGAGATAGATGCTATAGCCCCGAAGAGAGATGAAGTCATAGGAGAAGTTGAGAGAAGAGTCGTTGCGCAACTCCTTGCGCTTATGGATGGACTTCAAAGTAGAGGGCAGGTCGTTGTCATTGCTGCCACTAACAGGCCTAATGCCTTAGACCCTGCGCTAAGGAGGCCTGGAAGGTTTGATAGGGAGATAGAAGTACCCCTACCTGATAAACAGGGAAGACTTGAAATACTTCAAATTCATACCAGACATATGCCTTTGGCTGATGATGTGGATCTAGAAAAGCTTGCTGAAATGACAAAGGGTTATACCGGTGCTGATCTGGCTGCACTAGTCAGAGAGGCTGCGATGCATGCTCTGAGAAGGTACTTACCTGAAATAGACATAGAGCAGGAAAACATACCTATAGAAGTACTAGAGAAAATGGTAGTTAAAATGGAGGACTTTCTAGCAGCTTTTAAGGAGATAAGCCCTAGTGGCCTTAGAGAGATAGCAGTTGAGGTACCTGAGGTCCATTGGGATGACATAGGTGGTCTTGAAGATGTTAAGCAGCAGCTGAGGGAGGCCGTCGAGTGGCCGCTAAAGTATCCAGAGGCATTTAAGAGGTTGGGCATTGAGCCTCCTAAGGGAATTCTGCTCTTCGGCCCCCCTGGAACCGGGAAGACGTTGCTTGCGAAGGCCGTGGCCACGGAGAGCGGGGCGAACTTCATAGCTGTCAGGGGGCCTGAGATACTGAGCAAGTGGGTCGGGGAGAGCGAGAAGGCTATAAGAGAGATATTCAAAAAGGCTAGGCTTTATGCACCCGCTGTTGTGTTCTTTGATGAGATAGATGCTATAGCCTCGATCAGGGGGACTGAGGTAGGCTCTAGGGTGGGGGAGAGGATAGTTAGCCAGCTATTAACTGAAATCGATGGAATAAGCGAGCTTCAAAACGTCGTTGTTATCGCTGCCACTAACAGGCCTGACATACTAGACCCTGCACTTCTAAGGCCCGGAAGGTTAGAGAAACTGATCTATGTGCCTCCTCCTGACAAGAATGCAAGGCTTGCAATATTGAGAATTCATACAAGACACACACCTTTGGCTGATGATGTGGATCTGGAGGAGATCGCCGAAATGACAGAGGGTTATACCGGTGCTGATCTGGCCGCACTAGTCAGAGAGGCTGCAATGATCGCTCTTCGTGAGAACGTCAATTCGCGTGTTGTTGCAAGAAGACACTTTGAAGAAGCAATGAAGAATGTAAGACCTAGTGTTACCAGACATATGCTAGAATATTACAGGAGGTGGATGGAGGAAGCTAGGCAGATGAAGAGAGAGTTAAGACCGACTGCGCCAGCGTTACATATGTAGCTTTTCTTGGGTGATCGCATAATGAGCAGTGATCCCGTCTGGTATCAATCACCGCTTACGAACTTAGCTTATGAGGCTTTGAGGAAGCTCTCAAAAGGGGAGAAACCTGTTATTGACGAAGATTTAAAAAATTACATTGAAATTAATTATAATATAAAGCTTTCAAGAAGGGAGTTAGTTAAGACCCTTATGAAACTTGAAGTTCTAGGAATAATTTCTGTGTCAAGCAGTGGTAAGGAGAATCTATTAATTAAACTTAATAGAAAGGTTTGAAAAGCTCGGTCGGGTTTGCTACAGTTTCTGACCTGTAGGTCCTTTAAGGTCTTCGTAGGCTTCTTCTTGCCTTTAGGGCTATGAGGTATGCTGATGCTATGTGCTTATCTAAGCCGTAGCGTTTCATGATGTATTCATGCTCTTCTGAATGTGTGGTTCCCTTTGGATTAACGGGTATTGCTCTTAATCCATAGAGTGGTGCTTTCCATATTATCTTTTCTATAATGCTGTTCCTGAAGATCGACACTTTGTAGTTATAGTTCCCCGCCTTTCTATTACCATTCCTTATCCAGTAGTACCTAAGGTAGCCAATAATGTCTGGATTCTCTACTGCTATAACTGATGTCCCGTGGGAATAAGCGTTCTCAAGTACTTTATGTATGACTTCCCCTATAACACTCCAAGCCTTTCTCCTAGGGTAACCTCTAGCCGTTACCTGTGGGAATCTAGCTGTGTACTTCCAGATTATATCTCCACTCCTATTAATGACAACGAGGTTAAGCCTATCAACATTAACGTCCACGCCAGCAATATTATCCCCTTTAGGCTCATCATACCTCTTCATAACCTCTAGGTAGAAGCTATACTTCACCATAACCTGTATCTCCCCGTAAAGATGTTCCAATTCATCACCGTAATCCCTTATATATACCCTAGCGGGGTAGCCGATTTCCTTCCTAAGAGCCCTATCTATTAGTGTATGAATTAGCTTAGTGTAGCCTTTAGGTATGACAGGTTTTATTGTAATTTTTCTACTTGTTTTATCCTTGTCGAAAACAAGTATCTTGACTATATCGTAGTCCCTAAACTGTATATTTAGGTTTCCTTTAGCCCAAGGCTCTGCCTCTGACTGGAATAGTAGCCAAGGCTTCAGCTCTAGCTTAGTAACATTTACTCTTAATGCTTTAGCACTTTGTAGAGATGCATGTATTAGTGTTGAGACTCCATCTATGTACCTACGGTTGGGGATGGTGTCGTAGCATAACTTTCTCCCCATCTTAATGAAATCGTACTGTGATAAATTAGCAAGTAATGGATTTATTATAACCTTATTCAATAATCTATGAGCACATATCTTACATAGCCATGTAGTCCAGTAGATAAGCCTAGCCTCATCTCCAGTAGCATGAAATGGTAGTCTTAACGTGATGTACTCAACTTGATTCATAGGGATATACCCTATAAACTTATAAGCTCTAGCACTTTATATGTCTAACTGGTGACCCCTGGTTTCCGATACCCGCTCCTAGGTGGGCGGGGAGGGAGCCAGGGGAAACCGTGATGAGCCGACCTACGGAGACCTTTAAAAAGCCGTAGGCGGGGAACGGTAAGTTTCTATCATCAAAAAGCCTCAACTCGGGAGTAACTCCTCATCGCTCCTATAAAACTTCAAGGACGAGGAATATAAACCTAATTTTGTAGTTCGAAGATATCGTGTTTGAGGAAGATTCTCTTTTCAAAAAATAAAAGGTATGGAATTATTAAAGTAGAGGAGGCAGGGGAGAGGAGGATACTTGCCCCCAGCCAGAATGATGAGGTAATTATCGCGGTCCGATCCTCTGCCTTACCCTAGAATTTTTAGGTTAGATATATCTTCCATCGGAAGGTGAAAACTGTGAACCCTAAAGAATGCTACGAAAAGTTCTCTCCTTTTTTATGGCTAAAACCTGAAAATGAAGAAGAAGTAGTTAAAAGTGATGTCCTAGGAAGACTTTTAGGAGTTTCAATAATACTTAACATGCTTGGCTATAGGAAGATTAAAAATGCCTACCTAAGACCTGTGATATTAACGGATGAACATCTCTTAACAGAGGTTGTTGTTAATGACGGAAAAATATACGCCGTCCTACCTAAGGAACCTCTGTTTGATTATACACCCCTGCTAAGGAAACCTCACATAAAAATCTCATCCTCTAAGAAGGATGCCGGTAGAAATTCAGGAAAATTCTTCTTTTGGCCCTTAAACTGGTCTCCTAGGGTTCCTAGAGCCTGTGAAAAACCTCTTCCAGGACTACTTAAATTTAATAACCAATATATTGGCATACCAAATTTAAAACCTTGGAGCTCTCTGGGCCCCACAGAGACGAACAGTACAAAGCTTTCCACCAAGAACAATTTGAGTATGAACATAGGTCCTCTGAGAATTTATTACAAAGGTAGATTATTTGTACATAGGAACCTTTTCGCCACATCAGAAAACTTTGATCTCTTAGTTAACCTTAATGAAAACATCATTTATTTAAACAGAGCCGTCGAAAAAGAACTGAAACTGAACTGTTATGATTATTATATACATCTCCTTCATCCAGGGGGATGGATAACTGCGAGAATTAATGATGACAATCTCATCGAATTTAGGCGCATATTCCTGCTAATTATTTCATGCCCTAAAGGAGCTTTCTATTTATCCTCTTCAAAGGGTTTCAAGATATATATGGAGCCTGGAAAGGTTCTCCTCGAAACCAAAAACCCAATAGTATTGGGGTCGGGTACGTATATTTCTTCGCTACGAGCTCTTCTTGAAACTGTCATAAGCCCTCTAGAGGTTCAAGATCGAGTATATGTGGGAAGTCCTAGAGGCGAAGTTATAGCTATTTTGGGTGAGCTGAATGAAGATGCTCTAAAAATATTTGTTTGGAATCCAACTCCTACAAGAACGCTCTTCGAAACTAGATTTAAACATCGAATTACGTCCGCCGAGATGTGCGATCCTCTAGGTAACCATGAAATCTTCGTAGAAAGAGATTTGATAAAAATTCCTCTACCGCCTCATTGGATGGGATGTGTAGAAGTTAGGATAAAATCAAGGGAATTTTTGCAAGAAAGGTTTAAAGACTAAATAGAGGTCTTATCTCCAAACTCCTTTAGCTTTAACTCAGCTACCCTGCCCTCTGCAGCCTCCTTTATGTAATTGATGAAATCCTCTTCATAAGGAACGCCCACAAAGACTAGTCTGCCATTTAACGCAATTGCAGGAACGCTCATCACGTTATATTTATCTGCTATGTCAGGGTTTTCATAGGCCTCCACAGTATCTGATATTATAACAGGATTGTTTCTTTTCCAAGCCTCATAAGCCATCATGTTAGCTAAAAGTACTGCATAGGGACAATAGGGACATTGTGGTGTTACCACGGTCTCTATATGAACTTTTCCTTTAAGACTAGCCAGAATTCTGCCAGTTTCCTCCTCTAATCCAGAATCTCCTTCGCTAATCCTCATTATAGTCTCTATAAGCCCCCTTATCTCTTCCTCTGCTGGAATGCCCGTGTATCTAATTATCCTTGCATCCAAAACTCCCACTGTAGGTATTCTTTCAACCTCCTTTTCCTTGAATATTCTAAGATCTTCCTCTCTTTCCTTACTATATATTGACAAGGATATCAGCTTTCTTCCTTTGACTTCAGGTGAGGAATCAGCTATAGTTTTCATTAGGGTTATTGTATCTTCACAACTTTCACAGTTAGGCCCAACAAAAACTTCTAAATCCACAGGCTTTACCATATCTGAAAGGGTCTCCTTTAGCTCCTCTAGGAAATCTGGCCCTAAGTCCAAGTGATAATACTTTCTTACCGACATTCTTGTCTCACCTCTCTGACTTTTCTTTGAACGAGCAACATTAAAACCTCTTCTAATTAAAATAGTTGCTCCAGAACACCTTTTGAAAACTGCTCTTTAAAAACTTAGCAGAAGTTCTTTAAAATTTTAATGAATTCTACTTATAAAAATGATTGTCGTATTTTCTTTAAAAATAAAGAGCTGAAGTGAATTACATACTTTCGTATAAATACTTTGTCTTAACTTATGTAATTTGGGATATAGGTAATAAGTGGGGTAACAGGTGATGCCTACAATAGCTATGCCCTGTGAAATAGCCATAAACATAATACCCTCTATAAGAGCCGCTATAGTTATAGCCTTAGTTAAGGAGTTAGGTCTTTCAAGATATGAGGCTGCTAAATTTCTAGGTATGACTCCTGCGGCGGTAACTAATTATTTAGAGGGCAAGAGAGGAAATATTTATCTAAATAAAATACTCAATGACAAAAGGCTGTATGGTATTGTTAAGAAGGTGGCCCGAGCTATTTTGGAGAATAGAGGACTTAAAGAAGAAGCTATCAATGTATACAGAGATGCTGTTTGCGAGATTTGTTGTTGTCTTAACGAACTTGGTTGTCCCAGGAGAAGTAAGAACATAGGAAGCCTTGTAAATAGGGCAAGCAGAAAAGAGGAGTTAGCTGAAGCTTCTAATACATTCTAAAGGATCCTTTTTCAGCTTCTCAATATTGTCACAGAAGATATAAGATGCCTTGATATTAAAGTAAGGCTCGCCCAATCTGCTGAAAAGTGTTACAACCTTTCCTTCATGATTAACCTTATATCCATAAGGTGCAGGTTCGTGGCCTCTAATTATATACTTTACTTTAAGCTTATTGACGACTTTTTCTGTAACCTTCAATCCCCAAAGTCTGCCTGCTCCTCTAGGACTTGGAGCCCATAGCTCTATATTATCTCTAGGGTCGTTCCAGAGAATTTCTTCAAGTAAATGTATGCTTGGAGGCCACTCATTATATCCTAAGTAGAGCTCCTCGGGACTCTCTAGATTCCTAGTAGGAGGTCCTCCGTGTAGAAGAAGAGCTATGCCTCTAATTATAACAGCGTAAGGTAATTCATCGAAAAGTCTTCTACTAAGATCGTAAAGTTCTTTTCCTTTTTCGTAGCCATAGATGTTTGTCAGAGCATAAGGATAGTCATGAGGATAAGGTTCTAGACCTTCAGGTGGTTCGTGATTCCCACGTAATAATATGACCTTCTGAGGCTCCTCAATTTTTAATCTGAGAAGATTAAAAAGTGTCAACACTTGCTCTTTAGCGGGTCCTCGATCTATGTAGTCTCCTAATGCAATAAAAAGATAATTCTCTTTTTTATTTATTAGTTTGATAATACTATCCTCGAAGATCTTTGATAAACTTCTAAAGTCTCCATGAATATCCCCTATTATAACAACGTATTTAAATGAAGTATTTTCTAGTAAATGAACGCCTCCCTTTCTACCTAAGCTTTCCTTCTCCCTTTCTTCTTTAACAAGTTCTAACCCCTCCTCAAGCACTGTTTTGTAATCTTCATATGAGGGAAGCCTGTTCATTAATTCCATAGACAATCCCCAGGTTTACTTCACTCGAGCTACTATGTTACAATTTCTTTCATGAATTATGAAATGATTATAGCGAAATAGAAGAAAGTTTATAAGTCTTAAAATAAGAGTTCTCTATCGGAAAACTACTAGAATTTACAAAAGTCTCTTAGATTAACCTTATAAAAACTAAGATAAGAACGATTTATTAATGAGGTCTTGGGGAGAACTATGGAGAGAGACACTAGAAGACTATATTACAGAATATTGGCTATTCTCTATAGAAACGCTAAAGTAGTAGAGGTTCTAGACTATCCTGAAAAGCTGGAAAGACAAAGTATAAACATGATTGCTCAGCTTGAGGACGGGAGATCTGTGCTCTTTAAGGTAATTTCTGATTTGGAAAAAATTTCTCAAGTTGATATCAATGAACTGAAATCCCTTGCAGGAATTTTCAACGTTCCAGCAAGTATAATAGCAGAAAAGAAGGGTAAAGAAAAGCTCATGAGCGGAGTTATTTATGAGAAGAGAAAAATACCAGTGATAACCCCCGAAGATCTAGAAAAAGTTCTTAAAGGAGGCAAAGACACAGGAATCTATGTTTATCAGCACAAAGATTCCTTTAAAGTTAAGATAAATAAGGAAGTGTTCAGGGACCGCAGAAACGAAAAAGGGTATAGTTTAGGGGACCTAGCATTAATTCTTAACGTTTCGAGAAAACTTGTCTATGAGTACGAACATGGTGAAGCAGACCCGACGATAGATAAGGCAGAGAAGCTAGTAGAGGTTTTAGGAGATGATGTAATAGAACCTATAGATCCTTTCGGAAAAATTTATGAAAATGACATAAAGCCCAAGCTGGATTTCGATAGCGAACTAGAACTTAAAATTGCATCGATCCTCAATAACCTTAACTATAAGATAGCCCATATGAAAAGGACAGCTACCGATCTGGTTGCTAGTGGTAATCAGAGACTTATGTTTCTAATAAAGCATAAAAGAGAAAGTGTTGAAAGGATAATAAGGAAAGCTGATAATTTAGTTAGATTAAGTAGAATGACCAAGGCTGAACCCATAGCTATTGTAGATAAGAATCTCAAAAGTGAGCTTGAAGCTGAAGATAATATCAGAGTTTTTAAAACAGAGGAGATCCATCTACTAAAAAGGGAGCTTGATGAGACATATAGGGCTAGCGATAACAGGGAGACCAGGGGTAGGTAAAAGCACCATCTTCAATACGATAGTTAATCAATTGAGAGAGTTAGGATGTAAAGTAGGGGGTATTTCTGCTCCTGAAGTTAGAATTTCTGGAAAAAGAGTTGGTTTCCTGATAGTAGACTTAAGTACAGATGCCCGGGGATGGCTGGCAAAGGCTAGTTATCAATCTCCATATAAAGTTGGAAGATACGGAATAATAGTTGACGATGTGAAGAGAATAGGTGTTAATGCCATCATTAGCGCTATTAAATTTTCGGACATTATAGGAATCGACGAGATAGGTCCTATGGAACTTAAAGTTCCTGAGATGCGTAACGCTATAATAAACGCATTGAAAGTAAATAAGGTAAAGCTTTTAGTCTTCCATCGTGAACTGCAACGAAGAGATCCTGAAATATATTCAATAATTAGTAATCTGAAAATAATTGAAGTTACGTTTGATAATAGAAGAGAAATCCTAACGAGAACTTCGGAGTACGCAAGGTGGCTTTCGGTTGAGGCAGGCTGTAGTGGAGGAGGGTAAAGCGCTAATATTAATCACTGATCCCGAAGAGGCCATCATCAATGGAAAGTTTGAGCCTGCAAGACTGAAAGTATTCTATAATCCTTTAATGGAATTTAATAGAGACTTATCAATTATCGCTATCCAAGCATATATAGATCTTTATGCCCCCCACAGACCAGTTAAGATTTTAGAGCCCCTTTCAGCTACTGGAATAAGAGGTATTCGGTATGCTCTGGAGTTAGAGAACGTTGATGAGGTTATAATAAATGACTTGAATACTCTTTCTTTGATACTAATGAATAGAAATGTCCAACTGAATAGAGTGGAAAGAAAGGTCAAAATATTTAACAAGGACGCTTCAAGCCTCATGCATTACCTGCACAGGGAACGACCTACTCCTATATCTATTATAGACTTAGATCCCTATGGAAGTCCTGCACCTTTTGCAGATGCAGCGTTATCATTACTAGGCCATAAGGGTCTGCTCGCAGTCACTGCAACTGATCTAGCTGTCCTTGGAGGAAGTAAGAAGTGGAAAGCACTGAAAAGATATTGGGTTAAACTTGCAGATGTTCCTCAGAAAAAAGAGGTTGCTGTTAGAGTCCTCCTAGGTTATTTAGCAAGGATAGCTGCTGCGCATGATAAGGTTATTAAACCTTTGCTTTCCTATTACGCCGACCATTACATAAGGATTTATGTTTTAGTTGAAAGGAATGCATCAAAAGCTGCCAAACTTCTCGACGAAAACTTAGGATACATGGTCTACTGTAGATGGTCAGGTAAAGCTTTTCTAGCACCCGAACCAAGTTCGTGTGACACAACAGGAGACAAAGGAGTTTTTCTTGGCCCTCTCTGGATAGGTGATTTTGTTGATATAGAATTCATCGAATACATGATTAGGCTTTTCCAAAACAAATTTTCGTATTTAAACACGTCAAAAAGAATAAGAAAATTTTTAAAACTTCTAATTGAAGAAGCTTCTTTGCAAAAGAACGTATACCAATATGTACCAGCTATTGCTTCCAAAGTTGCCGATCGACTACCCAAACTTTCTGAGCTTTTAGAATGTCTAAATGGCAAAGGTTTTAGAGCATCTCGCACACACTTCGATCCCATGGGAATAAGAACATCGGCTCCCCATTCGGAACTAGCTTTATGTATACAAAAAAGTATCAGAAGGGAAAATAATGAAGGATGACCTAGATTAAATACTAAGTATCGCCCTACCAATGATCATTGAACTTAAAACATCTTCATATGCATCATTAATGTCATAAAAGTTATAGAGCTTATAAAAAGGTCTTATGTAGCCTTTCTCGATTTCATTTAACGCTTCTATATATTCCTCTTTACTGTATGCAGCTGATCCTGTCATCTTTAATTCTCTCATTATAAAAAGTGCGGGTCTCTCTATAAATATAGGTTCACCAGTAACATTACCAACTAATGCTATAGATCCCTTAAACCTTAAGGATCTCATACTCTCATTTAGTGTCCTAGCACCAACTAGCTCTATTACATGATCCATTCTTCCTACACTTCTGTAAAAATCAAAGTCTGTAACAACATTTACACCTAATTTTTCAATTATTTTAGCTTTAGATTTATCTCTCGTAAAAGCATAAACCTCCGCTCCCAATAACTTCAAATGTTGGATTCCGTGTATTCCTACACCTCCGCTCGCTCCAGTAACTAACACCCTGTCGCCCTCTTTTATCCCCAAAATTTTTGCAACATGAACGAAAGTTGCCACGCCACAGGCAGATGCAGCATATTTTACTAAATCATGATCCTTTAGAGCAATTATGTTCCACTCAGGAACGGCTACCCTGTTAGCGTATCCCCCAGGCACTTGCTCCCCCAACACAGAAAAAGCCTCACAAAGATCGGTTCTTTCGCACTCCTTACTCTTCACTCCAGGGAAAACAGCTACAGGAGTTCCCTTGTAATAGCCAAAAACTTCGTGTCCAAGTATTAAAGGAGGCTTTAAATTTTTAAAGCCTCCTTTCCACACAACGACGTCTCTACCGCATATTCCCACGTATTTTACATCAACTAGTACCCAATCGTCTGGAGCTTCAAGCTCCACCTCCTTTATCATGAATCTCGATCTAAAGTCTGGTAACACTGCTGCCTTAACCTTGTATTTCAAAAGTTTAGCACCAGTATCTATACGACCTTTACTAGGATAATATTTTTAAAGAAAGTTAAGGTACATAAACATATTTCTCTAAGTTTTTAGGGGTTCTGTAGACTAGTGAGGCCGCCCCGTAGAGGGGTGTTAACGATTCGAATGTGGTCCTTTTTATGATAGGGGGTTCAAAAACTGAATATTTAAATAGATAACTTCTAATTCTAGGAAGCAGAAGGTCCTCGTTATTTAAGTAGATGGAACCCCCTAAATGTATGACCTCGGGATCATAGGCTGCTATAACTGTCGAGAGGCCTGCTGCAGAAGCCTTACTCACAAAGTCTACTACATATTCAGCGAAAGGATCTCTTAACCTTGCGTATTTGAAGACTTTAGGAGCGTCTAGCTTACCTAAAATAGCTTCTTTATATGCAGTAGACCTAGGACCTCTCCAACTTTCTGCAAGCACTTTAGTCATGTTATTAAAGTTCTTCCCTCCCACAAAGGCCTCCCAATGTCCTATTTTACCACATCCACATCTTAGCTCGCTTTCAAAGTTTATTACTGCATGTCCTAACTCATGAGAGTTACCTCTTCTACCTAGAAGTAAGTTACCCTCTACTATAACACCAACGCCAACACCTGTGCTTAAAGTTACATAAACTTGATCATGATAGGATTCCCAACCTCCTAGAACATACTCTCCCCAAACAGCTGCAACACAATCGTTAGCCATAACTATCTTCGTTTTGAATGTGTCTCCTAGAGGATCTCTTAACTCAAATGTATGAGGTACAATATTCGGAGTGTTTGTTACTTTTCCCGCCTTTAGATCTAGAGGTCCTATAGTTGCTATTCCTATTCCAAGAATATCATCTAAATTATGTTTTTTGAGTAGCCGCTTTATTTCCTTAATTATGGCAAAGATGAACCTCTTTTCGTCCAAGCCCTGAGGGGTATTTACAACACTTAAGTCCAAAAGCTTCCTTTCTTTAAAAATTCCTATTCGAAGTTTTGAAGCGCCTAAGTCTAATGCCACCACAACCTTTTTACCTTCTTCTCCTTCTCCTGTGCTCTGACTCTTTGATCTCAACTGCATAAACGCCCACACCCAATAATTTCTTAAACACCTCATCTAGGAACTTTATATGAGCTCCTCTCTGGCCTAACATAGGTCCTATAGCTTCACTTAAAATCTCCACTCTCAATTGAGGTCCTACAAAGTCGACGTCTCTTACATGTTTATGTACCCAAGATACTGGATGAATTGCTCTGATATATTCCTTAAAATCTAAGGTATGCTGTATAGCCCTAACCTTCACTCCAGTGTCCTCCTCCACTCCTTGTATTCTTTCTCCGCCAGTTCCGATCAGTCTGCCCAAATGGCCTTCCTTTACAACTATCAAAACGTCAGGAGTGTGTTCGCTAGTTATGTTCCACTTTCTTTTTGCTTCCTGAAGATCAACAACTGTTATTACATCAGCATCGGGAGCATGAACCTTTATAGATTCTAGCACTGCCCTCTCAGTATCGTTAAGCTTTCTCTTCCTCATCTGAAGCTCCAAAAGAAGCTTAACGCCTCTCTTAGCACCCGGCCTTACAATATCCTTTATGCCCAGATCTACGACCTCTGCCGACTCTTCGCCTATCAGAATGTCCCTTGCCAAAATAGCCCCGTTGTCGGTGAGATCTGAGGTTCTTTGAAATACAGGGTCTCCAGCAATAACTAACTTGCTTTCACGTCCAAGCCTTGTAATAATCTCAATTATTGCCTCTGGTGTTACGCTCTGTGAGTCATCAACTATTATTATGGATTTATCGAAGGTTCTTCCTCTCAAAAAGTGAGGATCGGCCAAAACTAGCCTGCCCGAATTCATTAACTTTTCTACTTCAGCAAAATCTGCAAACTCGCTTAGGATATCCTTTAGATATTCGCCAGCTATGGTTCTATATATCTCTGGGTTACTCATCAAAGTGAACTCCTTTCCCGTGACGACATCTACTACAGGCCTTGATATTATGGCTCTTGCGTATTTTCCTTTTGCGACGGAGGACAGAGCATATGAGATCGCTAATAAACTCTTTCCTGTACCTGTAGGTCCAAATATTCCTATAAGATCTTTATCCGAAGCTAGGGCTTTCTTAACTCTTTCCTGGCCAGATGTCTGTGGCTCTACTTTTTCGAAAAGTTCCGCAATGCTCACCCTTCTCACCTGCTAACTTTGCTTCTTTCAGAGATCTAAAAGGTTAATGTTATTTTTCCAAATCTGAGTATATTTCAGGCAAGAGGTTTACCTTCGATTTCCTTTTCAGGAATAACGCCCTCTCTCAATTGAAGAGTGTAACTTAATATTTTAAGTGCGCTACGTCTGCTTAGGAATTTGTTTCCACTACCACAGTAGGGTGAATAAACACAGCGAGGACATCCATCCTCACAAGTGCATCCCCCTAAAATTTTGAGAGCCATATCTTCTATCTTCTCAAACCTTTCAAATATAAGCCTTGAAGCACCGTGACCTCCAGGTGCAGAGTCATATATAATTATATGGCCTGTTGGATAGCTTATTCCTCCAAGATCGGTGTCAGAGGCACCAACAATTGGTTTAGAAGCTGATATCAATACGTGCTCCAAGGCATGATACCCACTTATGAGCTTAGTGAGACTACTTATTCCTGCATCAGGATACCTAGTCATAACACCTTTGGTCCAATAGCTCCACTTTAATGGAGTTTCATATCTAATTTCACTTATAGTTGTGCCACTTGACTCTTCCTTTATTACATAACCCTCTACTACAACTAATACCTTTATATCACCGTAGACTAAATTAAGGACTCCAACCTTTCTTTTTTCAATCGGGATAACTGAAACTAGATCAACGGTATAGAGGGGTTTTGTGTACATGTTGAGCTCTGCTCCTACAGATCTCACTTCCGCTTTATAAGCTTCCACATCAAGCTTTGTTGAGATGTAAGACTTTCCAGCATGATAATAGATTGCTCCAGGGTATAAATCATAAAGGGCTAAAGGCATCTCCCTATAACCTATTAACTTCCCCTCACTAAATATCTTCACTTGAGGACCGCTTGACCTTAAACCCGAACGAGCTTTAAGGAAATTTTCGGCCCTCCTCCAATCAGGAAGGACTATTCCTTTAGACTTCTTTATAAGACCTATTGCTTTTAATTCATCAACTACATTAATGACCTCCTTCGGCAGGTCCTCTGTCTTTAAGAATCCGTGTTCCAGGATCATAGCTAAAATGTGAACCTTGGCAACCTCTCTATTAAAAGGTTCTACATAACTAGGGTCTATCTCTTGATTGAAGAATTCTTCTGGTCTCGACGCAAAATAAGCCTCAATAGGATCATCGCCGAGTATTGTTATTACATAACCAACTCTATTCTTCCTTCTCCCCACTCTGCCAGCCCTTTGAATGTAGCTTGCATAGCTTCTAGGTAAATGGGGCATTATGACCACGTCTAGATCTCCTATATCTATTCCTAACTCTAAAGTGGGGGTTGCTGCAACTGCTAGGAGATCTCCTCTCCAAAAAGCCTCTTCAACACTTCTTCTTTCTTCTGGAAGGAGTCCTGCTCTATGGACACCTATCCTAATACCATAACTCTTTGTAGTCATCCTAGCAATGAGCTCTGCCATTTGTTGGGAATCAACAAAAACTAGAACTTTCTTGTTCTTTTTAACGAAATAAGAGGTTAAATATGCTGCTAGAGACCACCTACTGACCCTGCCCTGATCTATCAAAACGTGTAGAGCTTTACCTTTCCTTTTAGGCCCCTGAACAACTTCAACCTTTTCTCCAAATAATATTTCTCCGAGTTCTTTTGGGTTTCCTATAGTTGCACCTGCTCCTATAAAGAGTGGCTTATTTAATGAAAGCTTTTTCAGCCTTCTCATTATCCAGCTCACATGACTTCCAAAGACACCTTTATATACATGCATCTCGTCGAGGACAACCATTCTTGCTTTAGAGACAAGCTTCCTGAAGCTACTAGAAAAGGCCATACCTACGTGAAGCATGTCGGGGTTTGTTATTAAGATGTGAGGCGGATTGGAATATATCTCCGACCTTTTCTTTTTAGGTGTATCTCCGTCTAGAACCTCCACTCTGAAACCTAATCCTCCCTCAGCTAAGGCCTTTATCCTAATGGCCTGGTCTCTGGCTAAGGCCTTAGTAGGATATAATAACAATACGTAAGGTTTACTCCCAGATTCTCTAAGCCTAAGGAGTTTGTCAAGAATTGGAATCATAAACGCCTCTGTCTTCCCTGTACCTGTGCCAGAAACTATTACAACATTTTTATTAGACTGGACACATTTAAGTACCTCTTCTTGAAATTTATAAAGATAGGTTATACCCTTTGACTTAAGAACGTCTATAAGCCTCTTATCTAAGTCTAACTCTTCTAAGTTAGCGCCTGGAGGAGGTTCTCCTAAATCTTCTTCCCTATAGTATATAATTCTTGAACCATACCTTTTTAATAAATTATTTAATTCGCCAAGGAGAGTGCTCATACTTAATCAACACCTGTGTTTAAGTTTATCCTTCTTATCCTCTTATCCAAACCAAGCATCTTTAGGACATTTTCCACAATACTCCAATATTTTGGATCTCCTTTGGATCTCCTTATTTTCAACTTTCTATAGACTAATTTTAAAACCTCTTCACCCTTATGATTATAAACAACTATTTCACCTTTAACTCTGTTCATGAAATTTCTAATGAATTTCATCCACACAACAAACTCTCCTTCTTTTAAGTCTATATATGTGTAGCCAGCTTTCCCTTTAGAATACGTTCCTTTACCTTCTTCATCTATGTTCTGAACTAGCTTCATTTCACCATTATTCCTGACATGAACAGCTAAAGCTCTTGATATGTGACGTCCTCTCCTACTTTTCGTAGCTTCTATAAAAAGCTTCAATTTGGCCAATGCTTCGTCTCCTCAGAACTGAGGAAACGAGCAAGCTTTAATATCGTTGTAATAAGAACATAAAACATATTCTGAATCTTTTTAAGAGAGGAAAGTAATGACGCTTAGATAAATGTATGTTATTACCTTAATAGCCGTCACACAATGGTCCTTAATTAATTTCTACACCTTTTATTAAGTTTTAGTTAATTTCATGTGAATATGTGTTGGGTAGGGAGAAATGCCAAAAATAGCTATCGTGGGAGCTGGAGTTGCAGGCTCATATCTAGCATGGAGACTTTCTGAGAAAGGATTTCAGATTACTATATTTGACCCACAAAGACGATATGAAAAGGCTTGTGGGGAGTCCGTTCCAAAAAGTTCGTTGCCATCAATCATATCGAAAAAATTAAACTTGGATACGAACTGCATAGATACATTTAAAATTTTAGTGAATGGTATGCCTGTTAAATATTTAGAGTTCGAGAAACCTTTATGGACAATAATAGATAAGATAAGCTTAGTAAACATGTTAAGAAGCATGTCTAAAGACGAAGGGGCCAAGTATTTACGGGTGTCAGCAAGGCCTGAGAGATTGATTAAGAAATTTAACATTGTCATAGACTCCAGAGGGCCTTACGCTAATAAAGACTTTATAATAGCATTTAGAGTCATAGCGAAAGTTCCCTGGAAAGAAAATCTAGCACTAATAGATTTTAGACCTGAAGAGGGAGGACTTTACTGGGTTTTTCCTCATGGAAAAAACTTTGTAAATGCTGGTGGAGGCTTTATTAGATTAAAAGTAACCGAGAATAATGTAATCAATTACTTAAAGAAAGTTGTTAAGGATATGAACATTGATATAATTGATGCCAGAGCAGCTCCCATAGCGATCAATAGAGACATAGATCTGTACAGCTACATTGATGATGGCTACGTGATCAAGATAGGCGAAGCTGCTGGCTTAATAAATTCCACCTCTGGCGAGGGAATAAGACATGCATTTGTAAGCGCTCAAAAGCTCTCCGATACTATAGCCTCTTGTAATGAGAATTACTCATGTATTAGCAAAAAGTACGACCGGGCCCTCAGGGAACTAAAGAAAGAGGTGATGCTTTCAAGAAAAATGTTCTATATATCATTAAGAAATTCAAAAACGCTAACAAATCTTTTTAAGGCACTTCCATATAGTTTCTGGAAAGAGTATCTTAGCGGCAGAATAAAAGGTCCTTTCTCGCTTGCCAGAAATATATTAAGTCGGGATGTCATTAAAATTCTAGGACCTAAAAACCTTCTAGACCTTTATATATTGAAGACTTAAGAGTTTCATTTTGAGCTAGTGTAAAATCGTTGCCTATATTTCCATTATCTTTGAGAGTTTAGTTAGAAAGCCTTCTAAGGTGTGTGCCTTACCTTTTTTACAAATGACATACTCAATCATATCCTCCTTCGCTGTTAAAGTGACTGAAACAGAGAGCTCTTCAAACTTTATAGAATTTTCGGAGGTTCTCTCTGGGTTATATCCCATTATTTTTAGCTTTCTATATATATTATCTATATCAAGTTCTTCCTTCCTTTTAGGCACCTTCTTCTTTTCAAGAGCTTCTATAACCTCTAGTGCCTTTTTCGAGATCTTGGGACAGGAAAGCCTATATTCATCCGCTAGTGCTTCTAATATCTCCTTCATGACCCATTCTATGTTAAGATTTATGGCTGTCGATAAAAGATCCGCAAAATCTTCACTTTCCATATATTTTACTAGATTTTCTGGACTTCCTCCGTAAATTGAAAACTTATACTTGTCTTCTGCTTTACTGAAAGCTTTTCTTAGATCATCAAGTAGGGGGGTTGGTATTTTATCCGTAACTTCAGACAGCACCTTATTTATTATGTGGCGCAAAGGGTCCTTTGTAGATCTACAAGACTCTTCCATAAAGTTTTCACCTCCCTTTAACATAATGTCTAATTAACAACACTTTAATTCCTAACTTAGAGGTCCATAAAACAGTCATTTCTTTTACTGATCCTTGGTCAACTCTCACTTGATGATAAATAATGAATCCCTAGTGTCCATCCTTAGACATTCGTTCCTATGGATTTCTGTCCATTTGCAATCTCTCTTGAAGGCTATGAGGGTTAAAAGTATAGCCTATCGAATCAAACTTAACGACATAAAACTATGCCTAAACTTTGCTTCGAAAGACCTCATTAATCATGTGTAAAAATTCCTAAGGGTGATCCTAATAGATATTTCCACTCCTTAATGCTTTAGCAAAGGCCTTTCCATCAATAACCTTAACTATCTTACAAAGAACTTCCATACCTGGCATAACGTCCTCTACGAGCACTTTAGTGCCTTTGTAATAAGCAATTCCCTTACCGCTTTCATCAAGCCCCACTATTCTAACTTTTACTACGTCTCCCTCTTTTACATCTTTCCTTTCTTCTTTCTTTAGGTATTCCTTAAATGATGGATATACGCGTGTCCGAGAAAAATTAGAACGATAAACATCTTTTCTTCTAGACTTATATCCTCTCTTAGCCAAACGTGTTTTCCTCCTTTTACAGCCTTTCAGGATCACTTCTGAGGTTTTTATTTTTATTTCTGTTTTCCACTCGCTAACTAAAATTTTAAGAGATCGTAATCAATTCTAGAAAAATAGAAGCTATTCGTGATGAGAGGATAATGAGGCCGAAGAGATGAGGAGGCTGAGCTACGCTGAAGCAATGTTCGTTATATCTCTCATCCTAGCCGTCTTAATAGCAATATTTTTAGGGCTCTCCATTTTTAGGAACTCCAGGGCTTTAGCTAAAGCTCTGGATGATGGATATGTTAGCGATGAGATATACTATGTTGACGTTGCAAGAAGACTTCTAACCGAGGTCTTTGGATATCATCTGACAAATCCTTGGCCTTATAGTGGAAAAACGAATCCCAACTACATGAATCCTGAACATCCGCCTCTGGGTAAATATATAATAGCTCTATCAATGATTCTCTGTGGAGACAAACCTTCCTGCTGGAGACTTCCAGGAGCTATAGAAGCTGGACTTATGCCCATAATATTTGTGCTTGGATACATCAGTTTGAAAGGATCTATAAGGAAGAGACTTCTCCTAATCTTTGCTGGATTGGTTGCTGCGCTAGCCATTGCTGCTGATAGATCGGTCAGATTCGAATCTGCTGTTGCTATGTTGGACATACATCAAACTTTTTTTGAGGTCCTGGCTTTAGTTCTTCTCGCAAGGGGTAGAGTAATACCAGCTCTAGTTTTTGCTGGACTTGCAGGATCTGTAAAGTATAGCGGCTTTTTCTTACTCCCAGCTTTTTGGGCATACATAGGATATTTCGTTAATAACAGAAAGGAAAGGTTGCTTCTGTTTTTGGCAAGCATTTTGATACCCATTTCAACCGTCGTTATACTGAATGTACCCATAATTCTTCACTTTGGTTTCAGATGGTGGTGGGAAAATAGTGTAGTTGGAGCTATAGAATGGGAAACTACCTCGAGACCGCCAGGTCCTCCCACGTCTACTCCTTTTCAATGGTTCTTCAATGCAAACCCCTTTTACTTCAGCTATAACGTTATAATAGGAGGTGTTGTCACTCCGGTCCTCTATTTAGGAGCTTTAGTGTTAGGTGCGGCAAACATAGTTATCGGTATGGCATGGAGGAAGATAAAGACCGTAGGATCTCTAGGTTTTTACTCAATATTGGCTATGTACCTTCTTCTCTATGAGATAGGAGACAAAACTCTCTACAGTTATTACGTGGTTCAACTAGCTCCAGCCATGGCACTTACCTATGCAGACTTCATACTCAATATAGCTGGTGTAAACGTGTGAATTGAGATGAACAGAAATCTAGTCAATTGTTGTGTTGATTCTCCTTAACAGGCTCTACAAGTATTTCTAAGAACTTATCTTCATCAGTCGTTCTAGAGAGGAGATGCAATACTTTTATCTTTCTTATAAGCATTTCCAGCTCCTCGTCCGTAAGGTTTTCAATCTCACTTATACTTTTTATTATCTTTCTTTTCTCTCTTTCTAAGACAGGCACATTTTCTAGGTCCTCGGCCATCAAGATCTTTGCAACCCTAACAGCCATATCTGAAATAAATATTCCCAAAGATCCTATTCCTATAACCATTAATATCGAGGCAGTGAGCCTTCCGAGTTCTGTTACTGGAACTACGTCTCCATATCCAACCGTAGTTGCAGTTGATATTGCCCACCAGAGTGCGTCACCAAAAGTCTTTATAGGTGAGGCGGGATCTCGGACTTCAGCTATATAGACTATTGAGGCGCTAGAAAATATAGCCAACAACGAAACTATAGCCAACTGTATTAAGGTGGTATCAACACCTAAAACTAATCCCTTGCCCAATCTCCAAGCTCTTACAAGGAGCTTTATTCCATATATTGACCTAGCCATAACAACAATAAGAAGAACTATAGGGACTCCTAGAACCTCATAAGAAGGTTTATTAAACAGACCTACATGCCTTAAAAGTAAAGTTACGGGAATTAAGGAGATAATTCCACAAGGTGGAACGTTTGATTCTAAGTTCAGGATCGTGAAAAGAATGGTAAATGATGTTATTATATCAAATGCTATTACAATGATATTATCATCGATTCCCTCTCTCCAACTCAGGAATGTTAAGAAACCTCCAACCATCGTTAACAGAGCTGTTGCCAGTAGCGCGAACCCTGGCGTAACTATCTTTTTTCCCACTTCTCCAGTCCCTAGAAATATCTATCCTCTTAACTATGATATTCCAGGCAAAAGGTAAGTAATACCTCGGTAGCGCTTAGCCCGATCATTCAATCTCCGCCGATCCGCCTCCTCATCCTCTACTTATCGATATTATTTATAAGTTCTAAAACTTTTGGTAAAAGCTTGTACGCACCTTCTATTATCCCAAGAGACCCTTTGTAACATTCCTTCTCGGAGAAAGAGCTATGAGTCTCTGTGAGTTTAGGATGTGATAACATTAATGGAACCGGGTCGTCACTATGACTTCTTAAGTACCAAGGTGTTGCATGATCCGATGTCACTAAGAAAAGCACGTTTTCCATATCTACTTTATTTAGGACTCTCTTGAAGAAGTATTTATCGATTTCTTCTACAGCCTTGATCTTTCCTTCGAGATCTCCATCATGACCTGGCTCATCAGGACCTTTTAAGTGTACATATATGGCATCGTGATTTTCTAAGGCTTTTAGAGCTAGATCGGCTTCCTTTGTTAGGAGCTCCTCTCTGCTCACTCCCTCCACATTAACTCTTATATCGTCTAAACCGAATATTCTAGCCAAACCTCTCTCCACGGGCATCTCAACTATGCTTGCCATCGAGATATTGTAAATTTGCTTTAATGGTTTAACAGGAGGTATTTTATCCGAAGCATCTCTTATAAGAACAGCATTTGCTGGCAGAAGTCCTCGTTTTCTCCTTTTCTCGTTTATTGGATGTTTATCTAAAATTTCTATAGCTTTTTTAATGAATTCATTCGCCATTTTCGCAGTCATTAGGGCTTCTTCAGAGCTATCCAGGGGTTTTACCTCCTGAAGATAGGGTTCGAAGTCCTTCTTTGCAACCGAGAGATATCCTCTTCTCTCATAAGCCGGGTCACTATTACTAACGTTAGCTGAAAGTTTCTTCTCATGTTTTAAAATTAGAACTCCTCTATGACCAATAGTTGCCTTGAATCTTGCTAAACCCCCATTGCTCAATTTCATGTTATCTATTGCTTTAGCTAACTCTTTGGCCTCCTCACTTGTAAGGCTTCTCTTAACCCTTCTATCAATAAGTCTTCTTGTCCTTACATCTATTGTGGCAAAGTTTGCTCTAAAAGCTACCCATCCGTTCTTAAAATCCATGCCCGAGCCTATTGCCTCTATGACTCCTCTACCAGTATAATACTTGAAGGGATCATAACCTAACAAACTCATAACCGCCATATCGCTCTCAGGAGCTATGCCCTTCCCTATAGTGTAAAGAGCTCCACAAAGAGAATTTTTTGCTAGAGAATCTATAGCTGGCTTATGAGCCTCTTCAAGAGTTCTTTTTGGCGCTTTTAATCCATCAGCAGCACCATCTAAAACCACATATAGAAGCTTAATCTTCATTTCTGCTCCCAAGATCTAAAATATAACTACCTCTAATATAGGTATGATATCATTAAAGTATGCATTTCTATAAATTAGAACTCTCAAATACCTCTAGAAACATTTAAAATTAAGAACTAGGTCGCAATATATAATAAATGGAGACCGTTTAGGAGGTGTGTATTCTTGCCCGAGGCTATTGTAATGATGAATGTTGACATAGGAAAGGAAAGTGAAGTGTTTGAAAAGGTGTTAAATATAGATAATGTGAAGGAAGCCTATATGGTTTATGGAATTCACGATATCGTTGCTGTCATAGAGGCTGGTTCTATGGATGAATTAAGAGATCTCATAACAAATAGAATAAGAAAAATAGATGGTGTTAAATCGACGCTCACAGCAATAGTTGTAGTTAAGAAGAGTAAAGGTTGACATTTTATATGAAAAAAACAATAATATCAATTTCTTTTGATGATATAGACTATCCTATGGGTGGTTGTACTACTCATCTTACAGGTCTTTTTTTAATTGAGTTAATGAAAAGAAAGAGGATAGAACTTGCTGACTATCCAGGGCTTGTTAGGTTAAATCCTGCCATTCCTTGGAAGACAAGGGGAAATGCTGCTACTCTTGTCAGATTGGTAGTCAATTCTTATGATGATTCAGAAGACATATTCGAAATTGCCAAGTCCTTAGTCACTCAATATTGCTATGAAAGAAAAGAAACTCAGAAAGGACCTGGTATCGTTATGGTCGTGGGTAAAGCTTGGGAAGATCCTCACCTCAGGATAGTTTATAGAAGGGCCGTTCATGATGTGGTAACTAAAGATCTAATTGAAAAAGTTCTTGATAAGGTGAAAGCTAAAAAATGGGGTAACCGGGGGGTTATAGGAGCTACGGCTGCCCTAGCTGCCTTAGCCCCGGGAGACCCCTATACATTTGAATTAATAGCGTATAGAAAGCCCGAGTTATGGGGTACAAAAAGATGTTTATATTTTGATGCCTTCTGGAGGGTTGAAGCCAAGCTTCCTCCATGCGTCTTTAACAATTATGATATCCTTAAAAGGAAAGTTAGTGCTGCCCCCCAAGGTCCGGATCCCATCCTGGCTGGGTTTAGAGGGACTTGCCCCGGATACTTAAAATGCTATAAAGAAGTGCTTTGTGAAGAACCCCACTTTTGGTTACTATATAGAACGAATCAACATACCGATCAATACAATATACCCACATTTAGCTTCAGACCTTATAAAAGCGGTTCTATTAAGGGAACAGTTATTTCTGATCCTCTTATACTACAAGGGTCCCATGTATTAGTAAGACTTATGGATAAGAGAGGCCGAAAGGTTAATGTGTTGTTCTTCAGGGAAACAGGACCTCTTAAGGAAACTGCCATGCATCTGAGGAGCGGAGATGAAATAGAAGTTGTAGGTTCCTTTAGACCTTTTTCGTCTTCCAAGGAACCCGTCTTCGCGGCTGACAAACTCCATATAATGTTTGTTTCAAGAACTTCTTTAATCAAAAATCCAAGGTGTCCTAGGTGTGGAGCTCGGATGGAAAGTGATGGTAAAATGTTAAGGTGTCCTAGGTGTGGGTTTAAACTTCCAAAACATAAAATAGTTATGGACATTCCTAGGACTCTAAAACCTGTGACGATCACCGCAGAGGAAGGCCAATGGCGTCATCTGTTAATGCCAACGTTCCTTTATACTCCTAGATTGATCAAATTACCAATAAAAATTAACAATAACCAGATAGTTTCACTAGGTTTTAACCCCCCGGTTATCGACCCCTCAATTTCCTGTGGAGAACACTAAGAAGGCTCCACCCCCTTGTTTCCTATGGAATGTTTTAATGACATTTTTCCTTAAATTCTAAATTTTCTGATATTTTAATGATAAGGTTTGTATAATATATAATGAATAATTTATCAAACGCTCTACTAAAAAGTTAGTAAATGTATCTGTAACTTTATCGGAAATAGAGGGGTCCCTCCCAGGGACAGAGAAATTGTGCAAACAAGAACAATTAGATTTGACCCCTCTGTTTCCTATGGAGAACACCATCATACTACAATTGTTTACATATAAATAATTATCGATATTAATATGAATTTTTATTAAAAGGATTTTTCTTCATAAATCTTGGGCGATTGAAAGATTGTTAGTTGAGCTTAGATTTCATGGTAGAGGAGGCCAAGGAGCTGTTACTGCCGCTAATATATTAGCTAGGGCAGCAGTAATTGAAGGTAAATATGCTCAAGCTTTTCCCTATTTCGGCGCTGAGAGAAGAGGGGCACCTGTTATGGCATTTGCAAGAATAAGTGACAGACCGTTGGAGGTTCACAGTCAGGTCAGAAATCCTGATATAGTGGTTGTTTTAGATCCGGCCATTCCTCAACTTGTTGATGTGACGCAAGGAATTAAACCGGGGGGTTTAATAGTGTTGAATTCGCCTGGAAAGAGTAATATAAAATATGAAAGAGTATATTGTGTCAATGCAACAAAGATAGCCAAAGACTTAGGATTAGTCATTGGAGGATGGCCTGTGGTAAATACAGCGATTCTCGGCGCCTTAATTAAGGTCTCTACCTTAGTTAAAGTAGAGTCGTTAGAAAAGGCCATAGAGGAACAGCTTGGAGAGGCTCTTGCAAAAACAAACATTGAGGCTATGAGGAGAGCTTACAATGAAGTAAAACCTTGTGAGAGGTGATCATGTTGGGAGAAAACAAGATAACTTCTTCACAAACATGTGTTATTGAGCCCCCTAAGACCTTTTTCTGGGCTCCCTTATCTAAACCAGCTCCAGCAGCTTCAGGTAAAACTGGAACGTGGAGAACAGAAAGACCTGTAATAATTCAAGAAAAATGTGTAAAATGTCTTCTTTGCTGGCTGTATTGTCCAGAGGATGCAATAATAAGAAAAGAGGATAACAGTGTTGAGGTTGATTATGAGTATTGTAAAGGGTGTGGAATTTGTGCAGCTGTATGTCCAGTAGATGCAATAAAGATGGTTCCGGAGGAGTGGGGTGGTAAACAATGACAATTTTAACTCTCACAGGAAATTACGCTGTTGCATATGCAGTTAAACTTGCAAGAGTTAAGGTAGTTTCTGCATACCCAATTACTCCTCAGACCACAATTGTCGAAAAACTTGCCGAAATGATAGAACGCGGAGAGATGGATGCAAAGATGATAAGGGTTGAAAGCGAGCACAGTGCATTAGCAACCGTTTATGGAGCAGCTTCAGCTGGCGCTAGAGCGTTTACAGCAACAGCAAGCCACGGACTCCTTTATATGCACGAAATGGTTTGGTGGGTAGCTGGCGCTAGAATGCCATTAGTGATGGCAGTAGTTTCTAGGGCTATAGGTCCTCCATGGAACATACATGTTGATCACCAGGACATATTTGACCAGAGGGACTCTGGCTGGATAATAAGCATGGCTCAAGAAAATCAGGAGGCCTTTGATCTGACACTACAAGCATTTAGAATAAGTGAAGATCCAAGGGTTTATCTACCCATGATGGTAGGCTTAGAAGCGTTCATACTCTCACATACAGTCGCACCAGTAGACGTTCCCGATCAGAAGGAGGTTGATGAGTGGCTTCCTCCAAGAAGACAGCCTTATGTGATCTCGCCGGAAACGAACTTTGTCATGGGTAACATAGTACCTGATGAGGACTATATGATGATGAGGTTATCAATACAAAAAGCTATGGAGGCGGCTAAGGAGGTCATAAAAGAAGTTGATAGAAGCTATGGGAAAAAGTTTGGTAGAGAATATGGAGGTTTAGTGGAGTGTAAGAAGTGCGAAGATGCAGACTATATAATTATAATAGCTGGTAGCTGGTCGGGAGAGGCCAAGATGGCCATAGAAGATCTCAGAGAGGAAGGATATAGAGTCGGAGTTGCAAGGATAAGATTCATAAGACCTTGGCCCGAGGAGGAAATTTCGGAACTGGCATCTAAGGTTAAAGGAATTATAGTGTTTGACAGAGCGGTTTCCTTCGGATCTAAAGGTCCTCTCTTTCTCGATGTGGCAACAACAGTTAATGGTCGGACAAGCTTGAGGGGAGTTATAGCTGGGTTAGGAGGCACTGAAGTTAGGAAGGAGCATATAATTGAGGTAACGAAAGAATTTATTAACAAGGTTGAAGAGGAGGGAAGGGTTTTCGAACCCGAGTATTGGCTTCTTCCCGATCCTTATAGAGGTAAACCTCTTGAAGAGGTGGCTCCTAGATGGTGGTGATCATACATAAGCTTCCAAATAGAAGATATGGAATGCCCGGGAACGCTTCTTGTCCCGGATGCCCTGAAAGTATGGGATTAAGATACTTGAAGATGGCCTTAGGAGATAAGGCTGTTCTTGTTATTCCAGCGGGGTGTAGCAGTGTTATCCAAGGTATAGGACCTAAATCAGGAATAAACTTCCCCATACTCAACATAGCCTTCGCTGCAGCTGGAGCAGCTGCCTCTGGCATGAAGGCAGCGTTTGAGGTTCAAGGCAAGGACTATATAGTGGTGGTATGGGCAGGCGATGGAGGAACAGCTGACATAGGTTTCCAAGCTCTCAGCGGCGCAGCGGAGAGAAATGAGGATATAATTTACATATGCGTTGATAACGAAGCTTATATGAATACAGGAATACAGAGAAGCGGGCTAACACCATATGGCGCCTGGACTACAACTACCTGGACTGGGAAGAAGGAACATAAAAAGAACATGCCGTTTATCCTAATTGCTCATGATGTTCCATATGTGGCAACAGCCTCTGTAGGATATCCTCACGATTTCATAGAAAAGCTAAGAAAGGCGGCAAAGATCAAAGGTTTTAAGTATATACATCTTCACGCACCAGATCCTGTAGGATGGAGATTTGATTCAAGTTTGACCGTAAAGGTTGCCCAGCTAGCTGTTCAGACTGGAATGTGGCCTCTCTTTGAATACGAAAGAGGTTCATTCAAACTAAGTCCCTTCAGCAAGAAGTATAAAGATCCTTCAAAGAGAGTTCCCGTAATAGAGTATCTAAAAATACAGGGAAGGTTTAAGCATTTGCTGAATAAACCTGAGGAGATAAAGAAGATCGAGGAATACATCGAGAGAACATGGTGGTGGATAGACCTTTTAGAAAGGTCTACTAACCCAGCAAAAACTGCGCGAGAACTTTTAAATAAATAATCCTCTCTTTTTCTTGGTGATTAAGTTATTGAAGAATGAAAGCTGTGATTTTAAGCGAGAAGCCGCTAGAGGTCTCATAAATGAGTATAAAGACCTTATATCCAGTTCTAGAATAGTAGGAATAGGCACCGGGACAACAGTTTCTAAGGTAATAGAAGAACTTAAAGAAACAAAGCTTTTAGAGGATAAAA
>JALWTO010000054.1 GCA_027082825.1 Acidilobaceae archaeon | reverse complement strand
ATACAGTATAGTCCATGTAGAGCTTTGAACTGTCAAATTTTGTTGCCCCCAAAGAAAGCTCATTTTCATAGAGGTTTAAAAGACAATATTATAAGGGCTACAATGAATTAAAGTCTCAGACTGTGGTCCATTCATCACAGGTTACAACCTCGGTCTGGCTAGGAGTCTTCATCGACTCAGAACTTCCTCGAGCTTACGTTCAGCCACGGTCCTGGCCTCATTTAATATAGTTTCTACATCCTCTTTCTCTGTCCTACTAATGTGATTTGGTTCTGTGAGCAGTTCCTCTGGAATTGGGCTATAATTTTCTAAAGCTGCCTTTAACGAATCCTCAGCCTGACTTAACAAGCTAAGAAGATCTGGAGGTGAACCTCCGATAACCTCTGTAACTCTTTTCAAAAGCTTTAGGGGCAAATTTAGTTCACTTAAAGGAATTATACCTGTGACGGCTAGTGTTTCAAGTCTTAATGAAATAAACTCTAATAAATGTTCAATCTCATAGAGGTTTTCTAAGGCCTTACGGGCTATTGGATCTTTCTTTGCCGTAATCTCAAGTCTTCTCTCTTGTAGCTTCACTTTAAGAAGAGATTGTCTGACAGAACTGAGAGCCCTGGCTACAGCAACTCTGATGTTGGTACTTGATTCCTTTCTTTTGAACATATCATAACCCACCTAGTGTTTCTTGTAGCTTTAGCCTGTCCACTTGTATATGAACACTATAACAAGAATAAATGACGTATAACCACCTGAAACGTGCATCACTGTATTCTTAGGACAGCCTATGGCTTCGGCAACCAGTTTGAAGTCTGTCACATTAACAGGGGGTATCTTTGCTATATTATATTGAGATACAGGAACTGATGGGCTTACCATTTTTGCTTCCTTTAGCATCTGAAGACAGTCTTTATTGGTTATGGGATGGTCTAGAATATGATAAAGGCCATATATAGTTAGTTTATAGAGAAGTGCGTTTCTAACCTTCTCTGCAGTTTTCTGCGGATTACCAACAAATCCTGGGAACATATAATAGACATTATTACTTACTGTCATGCTTGTTGCATACCAGCTTGTGTTAAATGGAGTTTTTGTATATGGGTTACTTATCCTATACCCTATTCTCAACATCTGGAAGGACTTTGCCAGATCTCCTACTCCATATACAATAAAGTACATGTTCCTATTTACTGGGCTTGGATAGAATGACATCAGTGGAAATACTGTTAGAACTCCTTGAGGTGATAGAAGGCCTCTGAAAGCATCATAAAACACGACATAGGTGTCGTTAGGCTTAGCACCTATAAGCTTCAAGAGGCCTGAGGCCTGATGCTCAGGTGCAGTTAAAATCTGAGCTAGAAGCCTTATCTGAGTTCCATTAAGAGTTGCTCCATCTGCTAGAGTTCTCCTATTTGTATTGACTGTAATCCAGTAACCATAGTCCCACCATGATACTATAAGGGCATTCGATGGGGTGGATTCATTTATGAACTTTAATGCATTTATCCATGCATCGTTTAGCGGAACAACTATTTCTGGTTTCCCATTTACGTTTAAAGTTAGAGCTCCAAGCATAGAGGTCATTATCGATGGTGCATGATATTCATTTCTGAAATACGTCTGCTGGGCATAAATAACAGCGCCTGCAAGGGTCATTATTATGATTGTCAATGCTCCAGCCAGTCTTAGAGAGTCACTTAACAAAGTTCCGCTCGGTACTTTCATTCTTATTTTCTTCTTTACCTTCTTTCCTGCTTTTCCAGTAGCCTTACTGGATGAAATTTCTCCAGTTATTACAAACCCTGTAAATATACCCGCTGCCAATATTGCATAAAAGGAGGCCATTTGCTCTATATAGTACATATGTTTGTTTACATATATCAAGAACAGGAATATAATCAATATTGATAATCTGAATGGATAAACTGAAGGTAGGGAAACACCTTTTCTTCTGCTCTCATATAGTCTGTACAGGTCAATAATTATTGCTCCAAGACCCAATAACAGCGCCAATCCATAGTCAACAAATATGGTCTTCCAGCTGGGAGGTGTATATTCTTGAACACTCGTTTCAAGAGGATTTAGATGATATGTAAGACCTAAGACAAGACGCATTCTTCCAGAGAGACTTGCAGCGCCGCTTACTGCAGTGGCTATACCCAAGAAAACAAAAGTCACGACAAGCCAAAATCTTAGAAGTGTTGTTGTTCTTCCGATTAATTTCTCAAAACTTATTCCTATAAGATAAAATATAAGGGCTCCTAAGAAGACTAATCCCACGCTCTTCTCAAAGTAGTAGTATCCAACCTCTGGAGATAGAGATACAGATATGAAGTAACCTAAAAATAATGGCAGATGCAATCTAAGGAACTTGGATAATGTTGGCTTATAAAGTATCAAATCAAGTAAAAGGGTTAGAGCAAAAGTGGCTGTCTCTAGATGATATCCTCCCCATAACCATGCAACGAAACCGCCTATTAGGCCTCCTAAAAAGGAATAAATTGGCCTCTTGATTTTGCTATCGTTCTTAAAGGCTGCTGCAAGAAATATGTATGATAACATTATTACTGGTACTGCGGCACCTATTTTTTCTACAAAACCAGCTGTGGTCCTTACAACAGCTCCAGGCATTATTGCAAAAAAGACCGCCGATATTATTCCAGCTAGCTTAGATTTAAGCAAATAATACACGAAGAAAAATATCATTACTATGGATAGAGCTCCTGAAATAACCGGAACCAGGCTTATCCACTGCCTTAATGAAAGACCGAAGTGTTTCACTAATGGATAAGTTACTGCTGTTATCCAAGGAATACCTATATATTCACTTCTCAGGAAATCTCTTCCTTGAGGCCACCAAAATGTCTTTACGTCCTTAAGCCCATTTAGGTTAAGGGGTCCATGAACATAGAAGTACTTCGCCATCCAATAGAGTATCCATGGATCACTTGCATCTAGCTCCAACTTGTATTTTATTGCTGGAAGCATTCTAATATATGTTCCCGCAAAGAGTGTTATAATCAGAATAATAACAGTAATCGTTATAGATCTTTTTTGGAAAGAACTGATTAACCTTTCAGAAAGATTCACTTCTTTTTGCTTAATCTTTCTTTTTTTCCCCTTGACCAAAAATCTCCACCCTATTTTACCCCTTTCTCCTCTTAGAACTCTAGGAGAGTACTACTAAAAAGTAATTATATCACCTTATGCCAGTTTAAAGACCTTCTAATGTTCAAATCCACAAAATTTATTTGTGAACAGGCTATACATTAGAACATTGGCTGTTCTGAGGTGATATGAAATTGGCAGAACAAGTTAAAGTAATTATAATGGGTGCTGGTGGACGTGATTTTCATAACTTTAATGTATATTTTCGTAACAATCCTAAATACAAGGTCATCGCGTTTACAGCAACTCAAATACCAGGCATTATTGGGAGAAGATATCCCCCAGAGCTTGCTGGATCTCAATATCCCGATGGTATTCCCATTATTCCAGAGGAGAAACTTGAGGAGGCTATAAAAACCTGGGGAGTTGATCTGGTTGCTCTCTCCTATAGCGATCTGGAATATAAGGTTGTTGGTGAGAAACTTAGCAGGGCCCTTTCAGCTGGAGCTAATTTCATGATACTAGGTCCTAGGGATACTATGCTAGAATCCTCAAAGCCTGTAATAGCGGTAACCGCAGTAAGAACTGGTTGTGGAAAAAGTACCGTCTCAAGAGCTGTCTCAAGAGTTATAGTATCTAAAGATTACAAACTTGTGCCAATAAGGCATCCAATGGCTTACGGAGACCTTGCAAAGATGGCCGTTCAGAAGTTCAGAACCATGGAGGATCTTGATAGATACAATGTTACTGTTGAGGAAAGAGAAGAATATGAACAATACATAAGAATGAATCTTCCTATATTTGCAGGAGTGGACTATGGTGCAATACTTAAGGAAGCTGAAAGAGAAGGAGATATCATACTCTGGGATGGAGGAAATAATGACTGGCCTTTCATAAGGCCTGATTATATGATAACTGTTGCTGATGCCATGAGACCAGGCCAAGAAGTTGCAAGCTTTCCTGGTGAGATCAATGTAAGAATGGCTGATGTTGTTATAATAAATAAGGCTGATCAAGCAAAGCCTAACGCGATTGAAACAATAAAGAATAATGTAAATAGAGCTAATCCTAAGGCAAAAATTGCTGTTGCCGAGAGTGTTGTTGATGTTGATAAGCCAGATCTTATTAAGAATAAGAGGGTGTTAGTACTTGAGGATTCCCCTACAGTCACCCATGGAGGAACGCCTTATGCAGCTGGATATGTTGCTGCGAAGAAGTTCGGTGCGGCCGAAATAGTTGATCCAAGGCCTTATGCAGTTGGTATAATAAAAGAAATGATTGAGAAGTACAAACATATGGGGCCAGTAGTGCCTAGTACAGGCTATAGTGAATCACAGCTTAATGACCTTGAAGAGACCATAAGAAAGGCTAATGCTGATACTGTTGTCTTAGGTACACCTGCTGATGTTACTAGGCTTATAAAAATCGATAAGCCTGTTGTAAGAGTAAGTTATGAGTTAAAAATAGTTGAAGGACCTTCTGTTGAAGAGATGATTAATGAGTTCCTAGAGAGAGTCAAGGAAAAATTACCCTAAGGCTCTTTACTTTTTAGCCAATGAAAGGTGGTTTTAGTGACTCTTCTTGTTGTTGCGCTAGGAGGAAACGCCATATTAAAAAAAGGGGACAAGGGCGGTCCTGATGAGCAGTGGAGGAATGTTAGTAAGGCAGCTAAGGCTTTAGTTTCAGTTGCACTAAATGGAAATAAAATGGTTATAACCCATGGAAATGGGCCACAAGTGGGTTATCTTGCTGAGGCTGTAGATGCGATAGCTGACAAGGTTCCTCACCAGTCATTAGATATACTTGTAGCAATGACACAAGGGTGGATTGGATATCTAATACAGCATGCTCTTCAAGAAGAGCTTAGAAAAAGAGGGATAAACAAAAATATAGCTAGTGTAATTACAAGAGTTGTTGTTAAGAAAGATGATCCGGGTTTCAAAAATCCGACAAAATACATAGGAAGATACTACACAGAGAAAGAGGCTGAGAAGTTAAGTAAAGAAAGAGGCTGGTTAATGAAACCTGACCCACGTGGTGGTTATAGAAGAGTTGTTGCAAGCCCTATGCCCAGGGATGTCTTAGAGTCAGATATTGTTTTAAAACTTGCAAACGAAGGTACTATCGTAATAGCCGTAGGTGGAGGAGGGATTCCTGTAGTTAAAGATAGAGATAGATATATTCCTGTAGAGGCAGTTATAGATAAAGATCTTGCCTCTTCAGTGCTGGCTATTAAAATTTCCGCTGATAAGTTCGTAATACTTACCGACGTAAAGGGTGTTGCACTAAACTTCAAAAGATCTAATGAAAAATGGTTAAGAGAGGTCTACGTAGGTGAGCTAGAAAGATATTATAATGAAGGACATTTTCCCCCAGGAAGTATGGGTCCTAAGGTAAGAGCATCAATGAACTTTGTCAACTCAACAGGGAATATAGCCATAATAGGTTCTCTTGAAGATGCATATAATGTGATAAATGGAAGGTCTGGAACTGTGGTTCTTCCCAAAAGGTAGATTTAAGAACTTAATCTGAATATCAGAACCCTTGGGGTGCGCAAGTTGGTGACAGCAAAGGAAATGTTTGACGCCAAGAAGCTTGCTCAAAAATATGGGATTATTGGTAAGGTTGCAGGGCTTTATAGAATTGCTGGGCACAAAATAGATATAACTGATACTAATGAAGAGGCCGAGGTTAACTTTATTGCGTCAAAAAGAAATGAAAGATTAGGAATTAAAGTTTTTGCAAAGAATACATACGTTCCTGTTGAGGTCATTGAAAAACTTAGAAAGGCTGCTGACGAAAATAAGTTCAAGCCAATACTTGTTCTTTACGGAACAGGTCCCAAACTTAAGGATGATGCATTGAATAAAGCCAAAGAGCTTGAAGTTTCATTGAAGAGAGTAAGGCCTCAGTAGGATTATGTAGAGTTAGTTTCTGTTTTATAATCTTTCAAGCCTCTTCAGATTCTATTGTATTTTCAAATTTATAAAGAATTATTGATAATGATTTCTATCTAAGTAATGATATTGCCTGCTCCCCGATAAGTGGGATTAAGGTTTAGAGAAAGATAAATTGGTTGCAGAGACATAAAAGGCCTTAAGAAAGAAAGCAGTAGTCTTATTGTAGTAAAATCATTTAGAACTCATAGCCAAGAACTGAAGTCCAAATTTTCTGTATGGACAGGTTTTCCAGAATCTCTCACACTTAACAACCTGATATGTAGTCAAATACCTATCAAGGACCCTACAATGGGCAAGATAGAAACCTTCTTTACTTTCCTCTATTTCTAAGAAATCACAGTTAGATTCCGGCCTCTTCGAAAGAACATATATCTTTGGAAACACCACTTCTCTTTTAGCACTCAAGGTTCTTGGCCCCTCTTAGTCCTTCTAGTTTGTGGTTGATTAAAACAAGCTTAAAAGGTCCTAATGTCCAGATAAAATAAATTTTCTTTGAAATTCAGTTATTGTAGTATTAGTGTGTTCCTCTGGTGGTACAGAGGTTAAACCCTCTTTAAAACTCAGCAATGTAATAAAATCTCCGGCCTCTCATAAAACTTTCCATAGAGGTGTCTCTGAAAGTGAAGGTCAACAATCCCTCATATGAAATTTATATTAAGGAAGGTAACGAGAATGACCTTAAATTACTCTTTAATGTTGTTGATAAACTCAGAAATGAGTACGGAATTAATGTATATGTCAGGTTCTTAGAAGGAGGGTGGCTTTATGGAAATTTAGACGATGAACTTAAAATAATTATATGTGGAAAAGAGATAAGAGTTAGAAGAACTCAATATAGAAAACCTGAGAAAGTGGTCGATAGGCTTGTAGATGAAATCCTTGTCAATATAGGTTCTTTAGCAAAGAGTGTAGAAGAACCTCTTTTAAGCTATCAGAAAGGTCCAGGAAACTTCTCCTCCGCAGAGTATCTTATTGCTGCTGCTAATTGATATTTTATTGGTTTGTGTGTTTAAGTTCTCGTTCAGTCGAAAAGTGAAAAATTATATGGCTTATAAGATCCTTTACTGAAAAGAACTTAGCTCCACAGAGAGGGCAAATAAAGAGCCCATTTTCTGAAATATTTACTTTAAACAGTGATCCATATTCATCTATTAGGACATAGTCTCCCATACCCAAGCACCTGTCCTTATTGCTAAATGAATTATATACTAGATAAAAGATCTATATCCTTCTCAGAAAGTCTCCAGCCAAGAGTCGCTTCTATATCAAAAAGGTGATCTAATCTCTCGGTCTTGACTATGGCAACTACCATTGGCCTAGATATAATATAATTGAGTGCTACTGCTATAGGAGGTTTATTATACTTCTTAGATAGTTTTTGGACCTCAGGGATATTACTAACTTTGCCTTTTTCTATTGGTGTATATGCCTCAATAGTTATTCCTACATTTAATACATAAGGTAAAAGTTCTTTTTCTATATTCTTATGAAGAACGCTGTACCTGACCTGGTCAACGGTTATTTCATGTCTCTTTAGGGACCAGAGAGCCTCTTCTAGCTCTTTCTTGGAAAAGTTACTAACACCTATATACCTTGTAAGTCCTTGATCTACAAGTACCTCAAGGTTTTTGACCTGTTTTTCTATAGATACAGAATAATCAGGCCAATGTATTAATATTAGATCTGAGTATTTCAATTCTAATCTTTTTAAGGAGTTTTTTGCTGCTTTCTTCGCGAGGTCTTCTGTTCTAAACCTAGATGGTAACAGCTTTGTAATAACGAAGATGTTGTCTCTTCCTACTTTCTTTATCACCTTGCCTACAAAGAGTTCGGCGTTACCAGAGTCATACATTTCTGCAGTATCAATTAAATCTATTCCATCCTCAATAGCTTTAATAAAAACCTTTTCGGCTATCGAATAGTCCCTAATGGCCCATGTACCTAATCCTATGGCAGATGTCTTTTCTCCTGTCTTTCCCAGAGGCTTTCTGTCATGATAATCAATTGGAAAATTCATTTTCATCACGGTTTCCCTAGCCCCTCCCTACGGACTTCTATGGATCTCGGAAACAGGGATCACCGATAAATTTTATGGAGTTATGATCTTATAAGCATATCTCGTAGCTCTTGATGTAAAAAGAAGCCTAAAGAGGCCTTAAAAGATCCACAAATCAGAAGCAGGTTACAGACCTATTCAAAATCCGCATCCAAAATTTTATTAAATTGAATGAATCTATAAAACTCTGGTGAATACTTTTGGAAGAAACTTATTCATATCTAAAAAAGATTATTGAACTCACATTTTCCCAAAATGTCTGGAGGATAGCAAAGTCTATTAATTTAATAGCCAGCGAAAATGTAATGGGTCCTCTCGCACTTAAGGTTTATGTAAGCGACTTTATGTTTCGTTATGCAGAGGGCAAGCCTTTCAAAAGATATTATCAGGGAACAAAACTTATTGACGAACTTGAAGTTTTAGCTGATAGTTTAATTGGTAAACTTCTTGATACAAACTTAGTCGATCTGAGACCTGTAAGTGGTACTATAGCTAACGCCTCTGTCTTTAGGGTTCTTGCACAGCCAGGAGATCTTGCTGTAATAGCTCCTGTCCAAGCTGGTGCCCATGTAAGTCACACAAAGTTTGGTACACTTGGTGCACTTTCAATAAAACAGGTTGAGATGCCATATGACGAGGAAAATATGAATGTCGACATAGATAAAGCTGTCAAGCTCATTGAAGAGGTCAAACCTAAGTTTGCCGTTCTGGGAGGAAGTGTTTATATTTTCCCACATCCAGTAAAGGAAATTGCTGATGCTGTTCATTCCGTTGGTGGGTATCTTCACTATGATGCTGCACATGTCCTTGGTTTAATAATGGGAAAGAGATGGCACAATCCACTTAAGCTAGGAGCTGATGTATTAACGGCTTCAACTCACAAGACCTTCCCAGGACCTCAAGGAGGGGTTATAGCCTCGGTTAATGAGAAATTATTTAAGAGTATATCAAAGACTATATTTCCATGGTTTGTAAGCAATCACCATCTTCATAGGATTCCTGCAACAGCGATAACTGCTCTAGAGATGATAAAGTTTGGAGAAAAATATGCTGAACAGATTGTCAAAAATGCTAAAAAACTCGCTGAATCCTTAGCTAGCTTAGGCTTTAAGGTGCTTGGAGAGAAATTTGGATACACAAAAAGTCATCAGGTTCTAGTTGATGTAAGAGGCCAGGGAGGTGGTGCAAAGGCTGCCAAACTCCTAGAGGATGCTAACATAATAGTTAACAAAAATCTATTGCCATACGATACTCCAGACAAGGTAAAGGATCCTAGCGGGCTAAGACTTGGAGTTCAGGAAGTAACAAGATTTGGTATGAAAGAAGATGATATGGAGGAAATAGCCAATTTCATGAAGATTATTCTTATGGATAAGAGAGATCCCTCCGAAGTAGCCAGAAAAGTTAGTGAATTTAGACAGAAATTTAGAACAGTCCACTATTGTCTTAGGGAAGATGATCTCAAAGAAATAAACCTCTCTGGAGTTTCAACGCTTTTAGATTTCCTTTAATAAAAACAAAATAACTTCTTTCTATCCTTTTAAAAAAGGCGCGCCGACCCGCTGACAGGGGAGTTCCTCCCCTTAGAATGAGGACGGGGACTTTTCCTTATACAAATTTTATCCTAATTCAAAATCCAATCAAGAACTATAGATACTATAGGGTTACAGTGATATGGGACTATCAAGGCGAAAAATGTGTCTAAGTTTTTCTCAACGGATCTTTAGTAGGAACTTGTTCCCTTCTGCCATGATTTCTAATAGTCTCCATTATTTCCTTAACACATCTCCACCCTTTGGATGTTTCTTCTGAGTCCTTTCAGAAATTATTTTGTGTGCTAATGATCTTTTTAATCCGTTGAATGGTATTATTCCTATAGTAATTACTTTAATCGTTAATAGAAAATTTTAAGCAAGCTCAACTGAGAAACACAGAACTGCCTACATTTCTAAAAATTGATTAGTATATAACACTTATGCTCATAGTATTGAAAAATTTTTAATCAAGATATCTATAAGTATTGATGGTGTTTTTATTGGAGGAATTAAAGATAGGGGCCATAGACGTTGGAACAACAAAAATTAAGGCAGGAATATATAGTGCCTACGGAAACTTAATCGAGTTTGCTGAGCTAGGAAGCCCTGTTATACATAAAGGCCCAATAGCAGAACACAATCCAAAAAGGCTCATCCTTTCAATCAAAGAAACAATAAGGTATTTCTCAAAGAAAGGAGTTAAATGCCTAGGTATAACAACTTATAGAGGATCTCTTGCAATATGGAACCGAAATGATAATCATGCCTTATCAAATATAATAACTTGGATGGATTTAAGATCGTCAATAAGATACAAAAAATTACCTTTTAGTATCAAGTTGTTTTCGAAAGTTCCTAAAATAGGTCCTATTCTTAGTCCAGAATCTCTGATTATTAGGCTCTTAGCGTTAACTAGAGAGAGGAACGATTTGGTAGACTTAATTTACAACAATAGTATATGCATATGGAACGTTGATGCGTTCATAGTCAGTAATTTAATAAATAAATGTTATACTGATGCAACGATAGGAACTCTAACGGGAATTTATCATCCAAAGAATTTTAATGATATGTGGAGACTGCTCAGTTTCCTCGGCCTGAAGAGGTTTAACGTTCCTGAAATTATCGATCATGAAAAGGTACTTGGCCTGATGGAAGAAGGTATTAAGTTGGGAGGAATAATGGGAGATCAACAGGCGGCATCCTTAGGAAGTAATTGCATAGAAGAGGGTTGCCTCAAAATAACTGTAGGAAGTGGTCTTTTTCTTGATCTCTCTTTGGGAAGCAACTTTAGATTAATGACTGGTCAAGGCCTTTTGCCCATAGTCCTTTACAAGGTTTCAAGCAATGTTAACTGGGGGGTTGAAGCTTATGTTCCTGGAATAGGTACATTTATCGACTCAATATTAGAACTCTTTGATGTAAACTACGAAGTTATGGAAAAGGTACTTGATGTGAAGGACCCGATATTCGTTTTACCAACTCTTTATGGCCTTAGGTTTCCTAAAATGAGCAAAGGACTCACATTCTTACCCGTAGATTACTATGGTCTTTCTCATAGAAGAGTTTTGAGCAGTGTCCTTCACAGCATTGCACTTCTCACTAGGTTTTATTATAAAATCATTACTGAAAAGGCAGGAAGACCCAAAAAGATAGTGGTCACTGGAGGTCTCTCAAGGTCAAAAACTTTGGCTAAACTGATAGCCAGCTATATAGAGAGACCTATTTTGAGAACTAAAGATCCTCACATGTCATTAAGAGGGGTAGCTAGGCTGGCTCAGAGGGCCTGTTACTCAGAAGACTCATTTTCAGAACCAGAAATGGAGATATTAGAACCTAACGAGGATCTTAAAATTCTCTCAGACAATAGTATAATTAAGGCTGTGAAATTGATTAAAAACATGCAGATCTAGGGGATATCATTGAAAAACGTAAACATGGAGGAGATCTTTACAACTTGTAGTCTCTGTCCCGGAATATGTATCTCCTCCTGTCCTATCTATATGACAACAAGACTTAGAAGTGCTTCTCCTAACTCAATTGCTAGGATAATGCTAAGGTATTTAAGATATAAAGATATAGATCCTTATGTGGCTTTCTATTGCAATTATTGTAAAAATTGTGAAAAGCATTGTCCGATAAACAATGCTCTTCCTGAAGCTTTAAGATTAATGAGAAAAGAGCTTGTTAAAGAGGTTAAACTAGAAATACCCGAACCTACTTATTTAGGTGGTGAAGGTAAAAAACTGATCATTTTATCTCCTAAGAGACCTTCCAATAAAATAGTTAAAGAGCTTTCAGGCAGATATGAGACGTATTGGCTCGATACAGAAAGAATTACATATTATTACTTAAATGGACTATTAGAAATAGATGATATGAAAGAAAAGCTAAGTGCGCTAAGTGCGTATGCATACATATTACTTGAGGATCTAGACCTTCCAATAATCAGCTACGATAGGGTGCTAGGCTCCTTTGAGGAGATATTAGATAAAGACATTAAATGTGAAAAATATGTACTTCACATACCCTGTAGAATAGATCCTTCTGTATCTGAAAGAATAGAAAATATCATATCAGGAAGATCTATGATGACAACTAATGAATGTAGTGGTGCTTATTTAAGCTCAGAAAGACTTAAGATAAGCGATCTCTTCTTTAGGGAGCTAAAGAGAAATATAGACGAGAACGTCCCGATCATAACTCTGTGCAGAAGGTCTCAGATGTTGTTTTCTAGAAAAGGAGTGCGTTCATATACATTACTTGATCTCTTAGAGGTGAGAACTTGTTAAAACAGTTTATGAGAGAAGTCTCTGACCTTCTTGGAGAAGAGAGGGTCATCAGCGATCCTAGTGACCTGGAGGCTTATGTTAGGGATTACTGGCCTTATTTAGTCATAAAGGAGGCTAAGGGAGCAAGGCTGGAGCCTAGGCCAAAAGTAGTTCTTCTTCCAGAAACTGAAGATGAAGTTGTTGAGATAGTTAGATCGGCTGAGAGGGAAAAAACGGTACTGATACCTTATGCAGGTGGTACTGGTGTTCTTGGAGGAACTCTTGGTCCTGATCAGGACTTCGTCGTTATAGATTTAGGAAGAATGAACTGGATCAGGTGGTTTGATGAAGAGGCCGGTATCGTCGATGTGGGACCTGGAACCCTTCTTATAGAGCTAGAAAAGTGGCTTAATGATCGTGGAAAAAGTTTAAGACATTATCCACAATCTCTTCCAGAAGCCGCAATAGGAGGCCTTGTGGCAACTAGGAGTTCTGGACAGTATTCAACTGGATATGGTAGCATTGAGAACTTTGTAAAGGGTTTAAACATTGTAATACCTTCAATAGGTCTCCTAAGGATCCCTCCAGCCCCAAGAAGAAGCCTTCTTTATCCATTAAAAGAGCTTTTTATAGGATCCGAGGGAACTCTGGGAATAATAACAAGAGTTTATCTAGAAGCCGTAGATCTTCAAGAAAGGTCTCAAAAAATATCATGGATTTGTGATGACTTCATTAAGTCTCTCAAGGTCGCCAAGATCATTGTTAGAAAAAGAGTTTCACCCGAACTCTTTAGATTGTTTGATAACTTTGAGACTCAGATCACCTTTGGCGATGAAGGAAGCTTATCCATTGGTATGATAGAAGGCGAAAAAGAATTAGTCAAATCAAAATATGATACAATATCAAGAATTGTGAAATTAAATGGCTGCAAGCTAGTGGAAGACAAAAAGGCAGATGTTTGGCTTGAAGAAAGATTTGATGTAATAAAGAAGGTAAAGGATCTGTTTAAAGTTGGTCTGGCCTTTGAGACTATTGAGGTCTCTGCTACCTGGGGAAGAATTATTGACGTCTATAAACATACCATAGAATCATTGCTAAGGCTAAAAGAGATCGAATACGCAGGAGCTCATTCCGGGCATTTCTATGGCTCAGGAGCAGCACTCTACTTTACTATAGTTTTCGACGTCGAAAAATTAGATGGAGTATATGACAAGATATGGGATGTTGTGATGAGGACAACAAACAAATATGGTGGAAGTATAGGCCATCATCATGGAGTAGGCATCCAAAGATGGAAGTGGATCGGGCTGGAATATGGGAATAACGGAATCAAACTCATGAGTGCTATAAAGAAGGCCTTAGATCCTAATGGGGTTGTGAGGGATCTCATGCCGTTCAAGACATCGAGGTGCAAGAAGTAGTGAGATTGGCGATAGTTGGAGCGGGAATTGTGGGTCTTAACATTGCTTTGGGAGGTTTAAAAAGAGGCATGGAGGTTACTATCTTCGAGGAGGCTTCAGATGTTGGTAGAGGGGCTAGCGGTCATACAGCAGGAGTAATTCATGTTCTGCAGTTGCCCTTCAAGAGTTGGAAGAGCAAGCTTGCCCTTAAAGGAAATCCTATTTATGATAGTTTATCAGAAAACTTGGGCTTTAGAATAAGGAGACTCCCAGCCCTTCTGGCATATAGAAATTATGCAGAGAAAGCTGCCGCCTTTGTGGTAGCCAAATATCTTAAATTTAAAGGCTTTAAAGTTAAGGTGATAGATAAGAAGGCTATGAGGGACCTCTGCCCTGACATATCTAGACACATTAAAGGTTCTATAAAGGTTGATGGCTATGGTACCGTTATCCCTCTTGAGGTACTTAAGGCCTATGTTAAGTTTCTAGAGGAGAGAAATGTTGAAATGCATTTCAATGAAAAGGTTATCAAGGTAAAAAATGAAGATATAAAGCCTGAGTTGATTACTACTAAGAACACCTATATGTTCGATAAGGTGATCGTTGTAGCTGGTGGAGGTACTAGAGATATCATACAAGATATAGGAGGTCTGGAATTTGTCAAGGGGACTATGGTTTTAACTAAAGGAATTGATTGTGATGCGATCGTTGCAGCTCTTTTCTCTAAGACTAGAAATAAAAAGACTAAGGGAGGAGGTATAATTCCTTGGCCTGATGGAAGGGTGCTCTTTGGGCCTTCATTTAATGAGACAAATAGCCCTTGGGACACAAATGCTTCTGAAAAAGATGCTAAAGAAACGCTAGGGTATTATTTAGACTTGTTGGACTCGTCACCCAAAATTATTGAATATTTTGCAGGCACAAGAATAAAGGCTCCACCAAAATACGACTTTGTCGTAAAAAAGGAAAAGAACGTTATAGTTATCTATGGGATCGATTCTCCAGGATTTACAGCTGCACCAGCACTTGCAAGGTATGTAATGAATTCCCTAATGACTTGAACTATTTACATACTTTATAATACTTTTAGAAAACACAATTTTCTATCATCTTGATCAAAAACCAAATATTAGTTGTTGGCTCTTCAGTATTGCTAGGACCAAGACATGAAGAAGAAAGATAACGAATGTTCGTTAATAATGGACATTCATCTTCAAGAAGCCCTAGAGCTCGGAGGTTGTCCCGTATGTAGACTTGTTGAGAGCGTTGGAAAGGAGGAGGTCAGGAGCTTCCATTATGAATACGTTAATGACACTATGGTTAGAGATAAAATCCGAAAGAGATTAGGCTTCTGCTCTTTCCACATGGCTTCTTTTCAGAACTGCCTTCGAAGTCAGAGATAAGTGGTCAGTTGGTCCCCGCCTACCGATCCGCTGTCATCTTCATTCCTCATAGAGAGGTCTACAGCGGATGTGAGAGGGCGGGGCCAATTAGATCCTTTTTTTATCGGAACTTATTAAGGATCATAGAGATCGAACCAGGTTTAAAACAATGAGGTTGTTTCTAACTTCTTGATATTTTAAGGTAATTTGATTACTTCAAAATTATAAATATAGAATGATAAAAATTATCGATGACCTTAGGGTTCCGAGAGGAAGCGTGATGAGCCTAACTGTGCTGATATGGTTTGGCATATGAAGATGCAGTCTGGGTGAACAAAATACTTCTTCCTGGTCTGCTGATCAAAGAATGAGAAGTTGAGCTGGCATAGATTTTTTAGATGCCTAAATTATATTGATTGTATTCTATTCTTTGAAATCAATCTTGGTCTAGGAATAATTCCTTTTAAGCTCTGGGTTATATGAAAAGCCAAAAATGGAGACTTCTGAGGCGAGTTTTGAGGTGACAGATGGAGAAGAAGCTCTTAGAGCTATGAGAGAGATAGCTGAGTTCATTCTAAAGGCATCCAATGTAATAAATAAATATGAAATAGAGGAGTTCATCGATCTCTTAGTTAATGCATATAAAGAAAATGGGAGAAGGAAAATACTTGTTATAGGTGCTGGAAGAAGTGGTTTGGTAGGAAGAGCTTTTGCCATGAGACTTATGCATATGGGTTTTAATGTTTATGTTCTTGGGGATACAATAGTTCCCAGTATCTATAAAAATGATATAGTTATAGCAATCTCTGGTTCTGGTAGAACAAGACTTATAGTAACTGCTGCAGAGGCTGCGAAGAGTGTTGGAGCAACAGTAGTTGCCATAACGACTTATCCAAAGAGTCCACTTGGCAATTTGGCAGATTATATTGTTAGGGTTCCTGGGAGGACAAAATCATCAAAGATGGAGGATTATTTCGCAAGACAAATACTAGGAATTCATGAACCTCTTGCACCCTTAGGAACGCTTTTTGAGGATACAGCCCTCATACTTCTCGATGGAATAGTTTATAGTCTAATGAGGAAACTCAGGATAACTGAAGAGGAAATGCTTCAAAGACATGCAAATATAGAATGACAAAAATGAAAACCAAAAAGGAAAGTTCGTTGAGAGTTCTTAGACCGTTTGACCCTTGGAATAGCCCCTTATGTACATGTCCTTTTAAGTATAGCCTTAATCCTTATACTGGATGTTCTCATATGTGCCTTTATTGTTATGCAACATCCTACATAGGTATTAAAGAGAGTATTCCAAAAAGGAATTTTATAAAAAATCTGGTTCACGATCTTAAAAGAACTAATCCTTTAGTCCCAATAAACATCGGAACTAGTAGTGATCCTTATCCGCCAGAAGAGTCTATTTACAAACTGACCAGAAGAGCCTTAACCATGTTGGCTGAGATAGGAAGAAAGGTTCTGATAACAACTAAGGGGACTATACTCAGAAGAGATATTAATATCATGAAAAGAGGTAATGTAGCTGTCACTCCAACAATCACAACTTTAGACGAAAAACTGGCTAAAATGATTGAGCCTAAAGCACCGCCACCAAAAGAAAGGCTTAATGTTATTAGTAGCCTTGTATCAAATAATATTCCTGTTGGCGTGAGGGTCGACCCAATAATACCTTATGTTAATGACGACAATAAAGAAATGGAGGAGCTTGTTGCTAATTTGGCTGGACTTGGCGTTAATTTTATTGTAACCTCGACATATAAGGCCAAGCCTGATAACCTTGTTCGTATGAAAAAAGGTTTAGGAGAGCTAGGAGAGAGACTCTATAGACTGTATAAAAACAAAGGAATTAAGGTTCAAGGTTACATTTATCTCCCAAGGGGCATGAGAGAAACTCTATTAAATCCTATTATAAAAAGTGCTAAAAAACATGGAATTGAATATGCTACGTGTCGTGAGGGCCTTACGACAAAAGATTGGTTTAATGCACCTTCATGCGATGGGACACATCTAATACCTATCAAGATCAAGCCTAAGAACAAGATGGAGATTAACCTTGATAGATGGTTGGCTAGTGAAGGCTAGTTTAGGAGGTACTGTAGGTCTATGGTTAGTTAAAGGATATGTCCATCCAGAGGACTTCATAATTGCCATACCTTATAAAAGAGAAGCATTAATACCCAGTTGGCTGGTCTCATATCTTTCATGCATAGGAAGGTATGTTCCTCTTGTTCCAAGAAGAAATGTCATCGCAGAAATAAATCCATTTTCCGTCTTTAGGCTAAGGGAAAAAGAACTACCCAGACCTATTCTGGAACTAATAAATATTCTAAAGATCGACTTTGTAGGATTAACTGGATCTTGGGCTCTTGGAGAAGAAAACAAAAACAGTGATGTTGATCTGATCATCTACACGTCTGATTCTAGAAAATCTTTTGATATTTTAAAGAAGTTGAAAAAAGAAAAATTAATCTTTCAGTGTCGTACAGACTATGACATGCTTAACAAGGTCAAGGAACAATGGATCGTAGAGGAATATAAGAATGATAGAGTTCTTGAATCATGTTATAAAGGAGTCCCATATACCATAAGGTTTCTCAGATTCATGAATGAAATTCCATGTTCTGAGGCCTTTGTATCTCTGGGTAGGATAGATAAGCTTTTAGTTCGGATAATAGATAACAATGAGAGCTATTTAGTTCCAGCAAGATATAAAATAAAAATAATTAAAGGACCTGACTGGCTTCTTAATTTTCTTCATGGTAGATTAGAGATTTTTCTTGAGACTTGGAGAACTAGATATCAGGAACTAAAAACTAATGTTTTTGAAATTCTATTTCCTGACATAGTTCTAACTAGGGATGAGGTGGTCATATCTGTTGATCCCCAGGGTAGGATCAGAAGAACAGATTCATGGAATAGTAGTCGTTACTGAGAAAGGGCTTTTGGCTCAGGTTTTAGGCCTCCCCCCTCCTGCTTTGGAAAAACTCATTATAATCCCAAAATATGTTGTATCTTCTGAAAAAACCCCTTGGAGAAGACCAGGAGGTTTTTTCAGGAGAATAATCTCTGAATATGGACCTCAAGGTCTTTTGAAGGCTACTATGAAAACAAGAAATCTTATCCATCTTTGCTATTCAGTAACATTTCATAGCCACTTATCATGTATCGATCATCGAGAAATTTTGCTATTCAGTAAACCTAAAGAGGCGTTAATTAATATAATAAAAAGACCTAAATCGGAGATAGAATACGATTTGGTTCAATTAAGCTATAAGTTACGACAACAAGGTATCCCATTAGAAGATATAGGTATAACTGGTTCTGTTGCTTTAGGATTTGCTAATTCTAAAGTAAGTGATATAGACTTAGTAGTCTATGGACATAAGAGTGCCAATAAGATGTTAGAGATATTTGAAAAAAAGAAGGCCTTTCATAAGAATCTAAAGAAAAACCTTGGGGGACTTAATGTATTACCAGCCATAAATACAAACTGGAGGAGGAACATCCTTTATAATATAAGGTTCGTCTCTTGGATAGGCGTTCCAAGAAGAATTATGGGACACTGTCCAAAAATTGTTAAGGAGGAGTCTCCTTGGAGAAGTTGCCGAATTAAAGTAACTATAGATACCGGGCAAGAAGGGTCTCTTCTTTATCCTCCTTGCGCTGTATCGAGAGATGGAACTCTGGTGATATCCTTTGAGTATAATATTGCTAAAGTGTTATATACAGGAGGGATATTTGAAATAGAAGGCCTTTGTTCCAAGGATCGAAGTATAGTATATTTGGCCACTAAGGAATTTCCTGGCAAAATAATCAGGCTTAGAAATTCTTAATTTCCAAGACCGAAAGTGCATCGAGCAGTGCTTTCTTCTTTCTCTCTTCGTCATTCGAAAAACAGGCCTCAACTATTCTAGCCAGAATTTTATATAACCTTGCTATTTCCATAGTATGTTCTTTCACAGTAGAGTCCAAAACCTTGACATTAGCATTTAAGGAGTCAAGGAGATATTCAAATGCAGCTAGGAATTCCTCTACCTCTTCTTCATGATGATGGTGATGCTGATGTTCTGGATGAGTTTCCTCTACCTCTTCAACGACCTTTTCTAAATCCTCCTTTTTCTTAGGTAATGTCATTCTCATTCTCTTCTTTCTCCTTTCTTCAGACAAGTTTTATCCCCTTCGCTGAAATTCGTTACCTACAGGTTAAAAACATGAGTCATGATACACCAAAGAGAAAATAGTGGTTATTCTGCTATAGTATAATTGAATTTAAAGGTTGGAATTTTCTTTTTTGCATATTGGTGAAGGGCTTTGATTCTAAGGACGAACATTATAGAACTTGAAGGTCTAGCAATGCTGGGAAAGATAAAGAGGCTTGAAATAAAGGACTGTGATAAGGTCAAGGGATATAAGGAGATAGTAGCCTATACTAGTGAAGATGAGAAATTAAGTACTGGATGTATAGAAAGCAATGTCGTAAGAAGAAATTACTCTGTCTTAGCGCTTTATGTAAAGAAGTGGAATAAAGATATTGTAAGAGAGGATCTAGCTCAAGAAGGGGCAACAAAACAAATATAATATATTCATTTAGAAACATATAATATTCAGAAGAAAAATACCGATGAAGAGTGGTATTACCGCTGATATTTTAATGTGAAGAAGCCCTACCGCTACTGAGGTAACTGAAGGGTGATTCTAATTGAGTAGATCTAAGGTGGTGCTTACTCATAAAGACATCATTGAGAGAGTAGTCCGTGCTCTTTCATCAGGCCTTTGGGGAATAGTTATTGATAGAAATATTGTTGATTTAAAGGGTATCGAAGAGTTCTTTGGTGAAATGGGTCTTTGGGGAACTTTTATTATAAATACAAGCAGAAACTTGACTGTAATAAGAATTAATGAAAGAGGTCTTAGAAACAAATGTCTTTACGAGAGCTGTAGTAGAGTAGAGGAAGAGAAACTAGAGTCTTGTATAGGTAATTGTGTAATAAAATCATTAGATGAGATAAGATCTAAGCTCTTAAATCTTTTGAAAAATTTAAGGTGATAAAAAGGTGTCTAAAAAAGACCTAACAAATAATCTACTCAAAAAATCCAAAAAAGAACCTAAGTTGATATTTCAAGAAAAGGTTAAATGTCCTCGATGTGGTTCTCTTAGTCTAATTGTAAGGGAATATATTTATACAATCCCTTATTTTGGTGATATTTTACTTACTGAGGGGTTCTGCAAGAAATGTGGTTATAAATTTAGAGACGTAAAAGTTCTCGATGCTAGTAGGCCTAAAAAAGTGGTTGTTGAAGTTCATGGAGAAGATGAACTAAGATATCTTATTGTTAAATCAGCTACATCTGCAATCAAAATTAAAGAAAAAGGTTACAAAATGCTTCCAGGACCAGCAAGTGTAGGGTTCATAACTACTGTTGAAGGAATTCTTCTCAGGTTTCTTGAAGCTACAAAAGTGGCATGTAAAGGCAGGGAATTAGAACCTGGATGTAAAGAAAATTTAGATTGGTTAAAGAAAGCTGTAGATGGATACGAGGAGTTTACATTAGTTTTATGCGATTTTGAGGGTACAAGTTCCGTCAAAGGAGAAAAAACTCATGAAGTTCCTATAGATAACGAATGTGAAGAATTGAAAAGTGAAAGCCTTAGCTATCTACATAAGAAGTGACGCTTACTCTAATTTGACATCAACACCTTCTTCCTTTCTTCCTTCCTTCTTTAATTTGACCTCGAGTACTCCGTTTCTATATGAAGCCTTGGCTGTGTTTGGGTTAATCTTAGCTGGCAAATCTATAACCTTATGATATTTTCTATGATTTTCAGCATTTATTATAAGCTTTTCCTCAGTGGCTCTCACCTTTATTTTGTTCTTGTCAACTCCTGGTAGTTCTGCAACAACTATAATTTCATCATCCTGATCTATGACATCGACTAAAGGTTCTGCCTCCTCAGTTACTATAGGCCTACCACCAACTCTCTTTATATTTCCGAACTCTTCGACCTTAGGAACTCCATCAGGTCCTATTGTTATTCTAACGCCATAGTAATAAGGTCCTAGTGCACCTCTAGGTTTTTCCTTAGCAAGCCTCTCAAACTCATCTTCAATGTCGGCCATTTCTCTCTCAAACTCTCTGAGTATTTCGTCAAATACATCAAAAATGCTCCTTCTTCTTCTTTCAAAGAAGCCCAACATCTTTCACCCAGAGACAATGAACTTTGCATTTAATTATAATTCTCTGAAGGTTTATAAGCTTGGCTTAGTTGGCTCTAAAGTGAATGAAATAACAGGCAGACTTAACTTTAAGTCTGAATTAGAATGAATGATGTAGAGACCGACCACTGAATTGATGATGTAATCTTCTCTCATCTGAATACTTTAAAAAAACTAGTGGGTTGATTGAAGATAGGGATGATGATGCCGTCCCAGGAAGATAGATGATAGGCTCGTGACTATCTGACCTTGGAGGTGTTGGGCTCTGGATCTAGATGTGGTATGTTTGCTAGTATCAGTATCATTATTAACTATCAGCATAGTAATACTCTTGGTTGTAAGGAAAAAAATGAATATGCTTGACCTTATATTAGACTCTCTTATTAGTGGGTTGAATATAGAAAGGAAAATAAGAGACCTTTCAAAGCAGTATTCGCTAAGACCCAAAAAAAGATATATAGTATTTGAAGTCTTCCCTTCAGGTATTAGTTTTGAAAAGATAAAAACTAGTATCTATGAAGTTGCTGAAAAAGTTCTTGGTTATAAAGGGATTAGTGAGGCAAGGATGAAGCTCATTTATTACGACGAAGAGAAGGCCAGAGGTATACTCAGAATTAGAAGAGAACATAAATATATGGCGCTGGCCGTTTTAGGACTTATAAGAAATATAGATGGTAGTGAAGTTCTTGTAATACCTATAACAACGACTGGAAGTCTTAAAAGAGCAAAAGAGCTTGCTAAGATTCAATAGCTTATTTTCTTCCAGCTGTAGCTATGATTTTTATGACGTCATCATCCTTAAGAATATATGACTCTCCTACTCTTTGCTTAGTTATAGCATTTATTGCATAGAGGAAGGTTTTTCCCAAATCAGAATGTATTTTATATGCAAATTCTCTGGCACTCGTTCCCTTAGGTATTAGAACAACATCAGGAAGTACTCTACCTTTGCTATCTGTGAACTTATTAACATCATCAACCGGATAGACAGATATCATATTTAAGGCCTCAAGCACAGCCTTATTTATTACATCTTGGACTCCAGTCGATCCCCATTTTTTGAGAACACGCTTTGCTATAGCATCAAGTATTGTTTTCTGTCTTCTATCAAGCTTTGAGGGATCATTCACTGTAAAGCCATCGTCTCCAGGTCTGTATTTAATTATGTTGGCTTTAGCGGCCTTTCTTAGTACAAGTTCCGAAATTGCACTAGTAGGTATTACAGGAACTTCTTTAAATTTGTTTTTAAGCCTCTTTATATTATCCTCGGCCTCGGGCACATCAGATTTATTAGCAACTATAAGTATTGGTTTTGAAACTCTTCTTAGCTCAGAGACAAACGATTTAAGGTCTTCCTTAGTCCATGATGAAAGCTTCTTGTTTCCTAATTCCGTCCTCTCTAAAGCTAAGACCACATGAGACTTTCTGATACTTAGGCCTGAAAGTCTTTGAGCTAGTAGACCTGCTATGTCACTAACTCCTATACTCTCAGCACCCCTAACAAACTTATCCCAATCTTTACTGACTATTGAAAACATCCATTCCTCTATTTCTCCTATCATAGCCATTACCTCCTCGACTGGATCGAAAGAACCTGGTCTTACAGGTACTCCTTCAGGGTCTGTTGCACCACTAGCATCGACAACCAATAGAAGAACATCAGCCCTTCTAAGATTGTCTAAAAATTGATTACCTAGTCCCCTTCCTTTGTGTGCATCTGGAACAAGTCCTGCTACATCCATTATCTTTACTGGTATATATCTGAAACCTTCTATACATAGGCTGTTTGATGCATCACATTTCAACAGACCTAGCTTTACATGCACACATTTCTTCTTGACATAGGTAACTCCTAAGTTTGGGTCTATAGTTGTGAACGGTCTGTTATCTATTTGAACTTCTATCTCTGTGGCTGCTGAGAAGAATGTCGACTTCCCCACATTGGTTTTACCAACAACTCCTACTAGGATATTACTTGCCTCCAAATCGCACCTCCTCTGACCTTTAATTTGACGGTTCCTAATAGATATAACAAGAGCGTGATAGCTATAAAGGCCCTACGTTCAGCATAGAGATATGGAGATATGGCGGTGTGGACTGATGGCAAAGAGCATGTACCATTACATGGCATTGCAGTGGAAAAGACCTTATGATGGAGACCATGGTATGTTAATGAAGGAAAGGCTTATGCAGTGGAGGAGACAGCCTTCAATAGTTAGAATAGAAAAACCTACAAGACTTAATAGAGCTAGAGAGCTTGGATACAAGGCTAAACAGGGAGTTATAGTAGTAAGAGTCAGGATTAGAAAAGGTGGGAGAAGAAAGCCTAGGCCAAATAAGGGAAGAAGACCTAAGAGAATGGGTGTTTATGGCTTTGCTCCAGCTAAAGGTCTACAGGCCATAGCTGAAGAAAGGGCACAAAGGAAATACATGAACCTAGTTGTTGTAGGAAGCTATTATGTTGGCGAGGATGGCCTTTACAAGTGGTATGAGGTTATAATGGTAGATCCAAACCATGAGGCTATAGTAAATGACCAGGATCTCAAATGGGTTACAAATGGAAAGCATAGATGTAGGCCATGCCGTGGACTTACATCTGCATCAAGAAAGGCTAGAGGGTTAAGATCAAGTAGAGGGCTAAAGAGCATCCACAGGCATAAGTGGAAGAAGAAACAAAAAGAGAGAAAACTCAAGAAGAGACATGAAGCAAGTCGTGGTGCCAGACTTATAGCACCTGATGAGATCAGAGAAAAATATCATTCTGAAGATCTTCAGTGAGGGTAGCTTTTATAACCAAACCTACCTATATAGGGAGAAAAAGAATGCTAAAAATACTCAGGATTGAAGTTTATGAGCATTCTCATGCTACTGAGGATGAAAAGAAAGTTATGAAAGCCCTCTTGGAAGTTTTTCCTCCAGAAATCAGGGAGTACATAGTTCTTGTCCGTGAAGAACTTAAAGGGCACTATAACAATCCAATAGTAAGGATAAGAGCTGAAACTACTAATAATGAAAGTGCAATAAAGACCTTTAGCTACATCTTAGACAGGTTGAACTTAACCGATCTGGAATACCTATTTTCTACATTAGATGAGAGAGTTGATAGGAATGGAACCCTTCATCTAAGGATAAGTAAACAAGATGCATATCTGGGTAGACTTATAATGTTTGAAGGAGATGACGTAGTTAAAGTTTCAATTCATTTAGAGGGTAGAAGAAAAAAAGTCCTTGAGGATTTGACTAATTATTTAAATTCTATTTATGAAAAAAAGAAAACCCTTTCTACAACTAGTAGATAGGATTCTCAATTTCTTACTGTTTTTACTTCTGTCTAGGTGAGGTGAATATCACGAATCAGAGTTGCTGGTAGGGTTTGTTATGGTCAATATCCGCATGTAGAGCCTACAGATGAGAAAGTACAGAAGACTTTCCATAATAATCTTTGAATACCTTATTGTTATTTACATGTTGTCCTCTTCAAAAACACAAGGCTTTTATAATCATTTATTTTTATTATTGATAAGCCTTGGTGCTTAACATTCACTCCTAGGTGTCCGATAGGTTGAAAATCCCAGTGAAAAAAACTATAAGGTCTGAGAGTCAGGGAAAGGTTTTTGTAGATCTTTCGATAAACCCTAAGGATCATAGATCGCTTAAAGATATGCTCTTATTTATAAAGAACAAATTTGACGTTAAAGTTGTTGGTCTAAAATATGGAAATCTATGTGGGATTGCAAAAGAGTTAGGAGAAACTATTGGAGTAAAAGTTGTGTGTAGAGTTGAGCTTGAAGGAAATACCCGAGGGGAGATTGCTAAAGTTCTTTTAAAGGTCAAAGGCCTAAGTGATGTTCTGAATGTTGCTAAAATAAGAACTTTAGACGTTGCTCGTTATGCCGCTGTTAAAAAAGACATTGATATATTAAGATTCGAACCAGAGGCTTACAGGTTCATAGACAAAAGTCAATCAAAGCTCCTGAAAAACAAAGGCTATAAGCCTATAGAGTTGAGTCTGAGGGAAACCATAATAAGCCCGGACAAATTACCTAATTTACTGAATTCTATAAGAAGGACATTTTCATACGGAATTGACCTAATATTGGTGAGTGATGCCACAAGAATTCAGGAGCTCGTCCATCCAATATCTATGGCCAGTATTGCAGCTCTCGCTGGGATACCAGAGATTCTGGCTTTATCATATGTTTCAGCTGTTCCACTTAGTGTCATCAAGAGAAAGAATCTTTAAAAACGCCTTAAATTCTTTCCTTAAGAGGTTTATGTCTACAAACTCATTAAATATGTATTTATGCCAAGGGGGTTCATAGTTAGGATCCTTACTGTCTAAATAGGTTTCTATGCTCAACCCTCTTTTTCTCAAGAGGTTATTGATGACATTAAATCCTCCACCTTTAACTCCCCAGTCAACTATTATGTTTGAAAGCCTCTCATCACCTAAAGCTAGAAGCGCTTGTATTTGGGCTTGCTTAGCACCATAAACTCTTATATCTACTCCAATTTTCTTTAAAGCCTTAACCAGTTCCCTGAGTCTTTTTTCAACAAATTTTCTATTAAATCCAAGCCATTGAAGCGGTGTATAAGGTTTAGGTATAAGAGGATTTACGCTAACCTTAAGTAAGCCGCCCAAGGTTCTTATCTTTTTTGAAGCAAGTTCAACCAATCTTACAGTTTCGTTTAGGTCCTTATCATTTTCTCCTGGAACAGCAGCTATCAAGTAAAGCTTTACAGATCTTATTCCAGCTTCTATCGCTTCTTCAATAACATTTATGACAAGGTCTTTTTCTATACATTTTTTAAAAGCCCTACCTATCCTACAACTGCCCGTTTCTGGTGCGATACTAATTGATCTTTGGCCTCCCCTAGCTATAAGCCTTAATCTTCCAGGCGTTAGAGTTTCAACCCTCATACTAGGAACGCTTATCTCCAATCCTAGATCGTTAACTGCAAAAGCCAGGATATCCTCTGCCTTAGGATTGTCAAAAAATGACAGACTATAAAAGGATATCTTTGTGAGCCTGTTGACATTTATCCCTTTAATGGCAAGGTTCCTGAGAACCTCAAAGCTTCTATACCTAGGGGGCCTAAAGGTAAAGCCTTCCAGGCAAAATCTGCAGCCTCTTCCACAGCCTCTACTTGTCTCGAGAAGATAGCTCCTTCCCCATATTGGCTCTATACCTCCCTTTAGATAGAGCTTCACGGGATGCCATACTTTATTTAAATCTTTAACATACACTTGTTTTGTGAGATTGGGTTCCTCGGTTAGAAAAAGTCCTTCTTTATCAGAAAGTCCTTCCAGACAAATCCTTTTATTGATATTACAATCAACTAAATCAACCAAGTCATCAAGTACAGGCTCTGCTTCTCCAATGACTATAACATCTAAAACTTCCTTCAAAGGCAGAGGATTCGCTGAGAGAGGTGGTCCTCCCCCAATAACTATAGGCTGTCTTCTCTTTTTACTAAATAATTGTATTCCAGCTCGGTAAAGCATTTCCACAACCGATGGATACAATGATTCAAAGGGTATACTGACAAATATCAAATTTAGCTTTGAAGGATCAGGAGCTCTATCAAAGGATATTATATCGTTTTCTTCAAGAAAATATCTGTATACAGGAACCTTGAGTACGTCGCTTATGTAGTTTCCTATCATATGAAAGGCTAGACTGGAATATGCTACATGTGGAGGTCCTGGATAAAAGAAGCCTACAGCTTTCAACACCTATAGTCAGCTCCTTGGGGTACATCTTCATAGACAACACAACCTGGCCATATTCTCGCGTAGGATCCTATTCGGACTCCTGGCATCAAAGAAACATTTATCCCAGTTTGTGCATGACCACCTATAACAGCTCCTAGTTTTCTTAATCCAGAATCCACTCTCTTACCCTTCAAAGTCATTTTAATGGTTTTCTTGTCAAAACGCAGATTCGCTGTTATGGTTCCTGCACCAAGGTTTACATCCTCACATACTATACTGTCACCGACATAGTTGAAATGTGGAGCTCTTGCTTTTTCCATGAGTATTGAGGCCTTGATCTCTGCTGAGTAGCCAACCTTTGCATTTTCGAGAATAACACTATAAGGTCTTATATGACTATGAGGACCTATAGTTGCTCCTCTTGCTATGTATGATGGACCATTAATAACACTATAAGGTCCTATTTTAGCTCCTGGCTCTATATATACATCTTCATTAATAAAGGCTGTAGGATGTACGTCTCCTTTCTTTTCCCATTTTTCTATCTCGTTATCAAGAACATATCTGTTTGCTAGAAGTAGATCCCAGGGCCTACCTATATCTCGCCACTCATAACTTCCCAAATTGACAAAGGCTAACTCCTCGTTCTTGGCTATCTTAAGAAGTGCGTCAGTTAGCTCAAGCTCCCCCCTACTAGACTCTTTGACCTCTTTGATATATCTTACATGTTCTCTGGCTATTGATGCTATTCCTATAAAAACTAAGTTACTGGATACCTCATTTGGCTTTGGCTTCTCAAATATATCATAGACTAGAGGAGGCTTTACTTTGAGAACCCCATATTCCCAAGGCTTGTCTGTAGGGGCTGCTAGAATTGACGAAGGCCTCAGCTTATCTAATTTATTCCATAGAGACATTGGAATAAAGACATCAGAATAGACAACAAAAAGATCGTCAAATCCTGACTCGTTTATTGCTGTAAGAACAGCATGGGCAGTGCCTTTAGGATTCTTTTGAATTATTAACCTTGTTTTTTCATCAAGACCTCTAAGGCAGTCGATTTCAAAGAGCCTATCTTTCAATTCATTCTGGATTACAACAAGTATCTCATCAAAGCTTCTGAGACTCATGGCCATTCTGAGGTTTCTACATAGCATGGATTCCTTTACAACTCTTACTAGAGGCTTAGGCCTAGTCTCAGTTATTGGTCTGAGTCGCTCTCCCTTTCCTGCAGCAAGTAAGACTAGTTTCAATTCTTCTCACCAAGCTTTCCATGAAGGACTGTTGCCAAGGCTATAAGGGCAGAGGCTGCTGCATATTCGGTTGATAGAGTTACTCCAGGGGCTATATCAACAACTAGATCTGCATGCCTATATATTCCTAGTGGAATACCTTCCCTAGAACCAAAAAGAAGATTTACCCTTCTATGTCCTTTGAATAGAGGCCAGAGGTCTTCACTGAGCTTTGATATATGCTCCCCTTCAGGTTCGAACACTATTATCGGTTCCTCTTTTCTATCTCTTACAACTTGATGAAGATCCTGAACATAAACTGGTACTCTTTCTACCTTTCTATGATATGTTTTGATTTGAATCCTATATCTAGACTCTATGCCTTCAAATATCCCACCAAGAAACTCGTAAAGTTCTCTTGCTTTGACGGATCCCATTGGAGCTACTACAAGTTCCTTGATCTCAAAGTTCTGAACTTCTCTTCCAATTCTTATTCCCATGTTTTTACAGGCATCGAGAGGACCTAAGTATGGCATCTGAATAGCAGCAACCTTTTTAAACAGTTTTAGAACAGGATGCTTTCCAGGTCTCATTTTCTTCCACTCTATGTTGCCTGGATATATAGAAATGAATGCATTATTATCTATTATTTCGACTAGTACTACCTTGTCGGGAAAATCTAGGTTAACACAGGCATCTGTTGCTTTTCTCACAGAATCTCCCACAACAATATTAACATCTATACTAGTAAAGTTATGTTTCCCTCTTCTTACAGTCCTAACTGCAAAGCATTCATTGCTAGATATTTTGCCTTTAGCCAGATCTGTAGCTCTCTTTGCCATTTCCTCTAGTTCGGCATTTGCATGAGCTTGTATTATAAGTATTCTATCTGCTTCAATAACATCTTTCTCTAATTTGACTGCTTCTGTCTCAGGATCCTTGCAACCGTAAACCAAAACCAATCCTTTAAAACCATGAGGAGACGGAATAGCTCTAAGATCTTTATTTAACTCCTCTACCCTACTAGCAACTATTTTCTCCATACCCAAAACTGTCTTTATCAGAATACAGGGTTTTTCTAATGACATAAGTAAAGACACCTTTTCGAATCACATCGCATATAAATGACCTCAACGAAGACTTAAAATAATTGTGAATTAAAAGATTTTTGTAAAAACAATAGAATAATTAGGGGACAAAGTCACTTTTTCTTAGACTCTGGAGGTAATATTCTACCCTTTGCATATTTCTCAAATGGTAAAGTTCTTGATGGAGGCTCTGGTATTATTCCGCGAGGCAAAGACGCCTGCACAATCAATATTATCAGACCTATGAAGGCATACTCCAAAGCGTTGGCAAACTGATCCGGATTAATTCCTAAAGCACTTGCATGAAGTAATTGAGCTACCTTAAAGCTGTAAAGCCTAACGGGCCATATAAGGCTAACACCTACAATTATTGTTGCCAGTCCTGTTCCTTTGTTACTTGCCATGCCTCCCAATATTATTAAGGCCCAAGGCCAGAAGGTCCACCAGACTCTGTTGAATATTGAAACTGCTGCTACAGAACCTCCACCAAGGAATGGGTTGAGAGCATATACAGTTCCAGCTATTCCAGCAAGAGCACTGCCTATGATCATTGCATCTCTTCTCACCGTTACTACATTCTTTCCTAATGCCTCAGTAGCGTCTTCATCGTCTCTAGCAGCTCTGAAAAGTCTGCCAGCAGGACTGTTATGGAGTCTTTCTACAAAGGCATAGACTATTAAAGCCATTATTATGGTGAAGACAGTTGCCGCTACTCCTGAGTTATGTGTCCATGAAAAGAGTGCAGGAGTGCTCAAGCCTACAGTTGGTGTAGAACCCATTAAGGACTTTGTATAAGTAAAGATTACTCTAAGGCCCTCAGCTACTGTAAGAAGGAGTATAGCCAAGAACTCTCCTCTTAATCTTAGTGCTGGTAGTGATGCTATCCAGCCCAAGAAACCTCCTAAAAGGGTAGATAATATTAATGCCAGTATTATCAGACCTATGTCAAGGAATGGATGATGGGGGAAAAACTGTCTGTTCATTATTGTTAGAGTCTTTGTGTTAGATGCTATAACTCCAGCTACTGTAACTCCAGGTATACTCTTTGCTGCTACAGCAGCAGCCAGATGTGAGACGATATTTCCGACAACAATACCTCCCATGGCAAAGAACATTGCATGACCGAAATCTGGAATGCCCATATGCCCAGCTTTTAGGTTAAGGCCTATGGATACTATATAATAGATTCCTATAAATGATAATATTTGTTCTGCTAATATCACAAAATTAGTCATTAGGCTTCACCTCCACCTTTCTTCTTCCTAAACTTGCTAAATCTTATGGAGGCAAGTCCCTCTGGTATGAATAGCAGAGTAAGTGCTACGGCAAACATTGAGAACACCTTATTGTATTTTATTAATGAAGGCATACTGAGAACTGCTGCAAGCCATGGAACAAACCACTTCTCTATAAGTCCTATGAGGAAGCCACCACCTATGCTTCCCTCGACATTAAAGATTCCTCCTACTATGCTTCCAGCAAATACACTAACTACAATGCTATTGTATGGACTCGTTGGTGATATGAACTTGAGGAAGGACGTTCCGAAAAGTAACAAGAAGCCTGCCATTCCGGCTATTAGGCCTGCCAAAAACCATGCTATTGCAAATACTCTATCGACATTTACTCCCAGGACCAGGGCTAAGTTAGGATTTTCTATAGAAGATCTCATCATTATACCAAGCTTAGTCTTCCTTGTTAAAAATGTCAATACAATAGTAGTAACAACAGCCAGTACGAGTGCTCCAAGAACACTTCCTCTAACCATTGTATTTCCTATGCGTATGTATGCATCAGTAAAGTCTAGTCCTAGACTTGCAAAGTTAACAGTACCTATAATCGAGCTTGCTTTTGCTGCCAGGTTTATTATTGGTTTTTCAGACATAAAGATGAACAGGAATGCTACTAAAAGGAAATCAAAGCCTAGAGTTGATATCATTAAGGCTAGTGGTGGTAGCCCTTTTCTCTCTAGAGGTTTTAATATAGCATAATACAAGAATATTGAGACAAGTCCACCAACTATTGAGGCTACCACGAAGCCTACGACATAAATCCATCCAGGTAGAGGCATAATGTATTGTATGCCCCCGATGGTTCTTGTGGCTGCATTAAGAGTTATATGATGATGTACTATCAAGGTGAGCATAGTGGCTGCAGCAAAATATGCTGCAACTGTTGCATATCTTACATGAGCGAAGTTAAATACTTTAGTTGTCATATAGGATAGAGTTATACCTACGCTCAGGAGAGACAGTATACTCGCATAATATAATGGTGCCATAAAAGCTGCGAACCCCATAATATCAACCTCAAATTAAGCCTAAATACATCTTTGCAAGGTCTTTTCTTTCAAGAAGTTCTGAGGCCTTGCCTTTTGCCACTATTCGTCCACTTGCTATAAGGACTGCTTCATCACCTGTCTCAAGAGCTCCCTTAGCGTTCTGTTCAGCAAGAATTATTGTATAACCTTGATCACCCAGCTGTCTTATAGCCTGGAAAACTTCTTTTGCTAACTTTGGTGCCAAACCAGCTGTTGGCTCATCGAGTAACATGAGCTCTGGCTTTCTTACTAGGCTTATTGATATGGCCAACATCTGTCTCTCGCCACCACTTAAAGTTCCTGCTTTTTGGAAGAGTCTTTCCTTTAGCCTCGGAAAAAGCTGAAATACCTCTTCCATTCTCTTTTTAGCCTCACTCTCTGGAATGTCATAGGTAGCTAGGACAAGGTTTTCCTTAACTGTTAGAGATGAAAATATATTAAAGAGCTGTAATGTATAGGCCATGCCCATCTTAGCTCTCTGGTGAGCAGGTACTTTTGTTATATCTTTGTTTCTATAATAGACCTTTCCTGAATGAATAGTTGCCAGACCAAATATTGTGTTAAGTGTAGTTGTCTTTCCTGCACCATTCGGTCCTACGAGAACTGTTATTTTGCCTTTGGGAACCTCCAGGTTCATATCAAAGAGCACATGGAACTTACCATAACCAGCATTTATGTTTTCAAGTTTTAAAACTACATTATCATTTAGAGTCATATTTTACACCTCAGACAAACTAACTTCCTATATAACTTTCAATTACTGCCTTGTCATTAAGGACCTTTTGAGGAGATCCCTGGCTTATGAGTCTTCCTAGATGTAAAGCATAGGCATAATCAACATACTGTGCGGCAATATCTATTCTGTGCTCTATTATTAGAAAGGTTATTCCTCTTTCCTCTCTGAGCCTTCTAATCACAGAGAATATTTCATGAGCCTTCGTTGGGTTAACACCAGCAGCGGGCTCATCCATTATTATTAGCTTCGCACCGCTCATTAAAGCTCTGCCAGCCTCTAGAAGTTTTAGCTCTGCACCACTAAGCTCGGATGCTTTTTGGTTCCAAATTCTCTCCATACCCAAAGTTTTTAAGATGTCGAATGCTCTTTCTACAGCCTTTTTCTCCGTGTTTATCCAACTTTTCTTTGAAGCAGCTTTGTACGGGTTTTCGTGAGGTCCTGGAGGGTATGCAGCCAAAAGATTCTCCAAAACAGTCAGATTTATAAAAGGCTTAGGTATCTGAAATGTTCTGACTATTCCCATCTTAGTTATTATATGGGGTTCTATTCCAGTTATGTCCTTTCCTTCATAAATCACTTTTCCTTCCTCTGGCTTAAGGAACCCTGTAATGACGTTAACTAGTGTTGTCTTACCCGAGCCATTCGGGCCTATAAGCAATACTATCCACTTTCTAGGTATCTTAACAGAAACTCCAGCTAAAGCAATGACTCCACCAAATCTCTTCACTATTTCCTTAGTTTCCAGTATTATATCGCCAGTTGGTCTTTCCCTCAATTTCTCTGTTTGTACTGCCATCCTATAGATCACCCTCAGTTTCCCACAATCTTCTATCTATACAAAAGTTTAATAAAAAACAAAAAAGAATAGTTACTCACTTTGAAAAAAGGTTTACCGTTTTCTTGTGACCGCCCAAGCTGCTATTATTATAATAATTATTATGATTACGACTGCTGCCACTATTACTCCATGGTTGCTTTTTGTCGTTGTTTGAGTGGGTGAGGTGCTTGTTGTTGATGAACTTACGGGTGACATGGTAGAAGACGTTGATGAAGTGGAAGAAGTAGGGCTACTACTTGTTGGAGAGCTAGAGCTTGTCGTACTTGTTGTTACGTGGTATTTCTCCATCATTAACTCTGGATAAGTCTTGCCATTAGATAAGGGTGTCCAGGCAATACTCTGATTATCTCCAAAGTACTTTCCCACCTTATACCATCCATACTTACCTCCCATACTATAAACTACCCAGAAGTCATAGTCTGCTGTTGCCCTGTCACCAGCTGCATTTAATGGAAAAGCACCAGTTGAAGAATGTTCTGCAAATATCTTACTTTCAGTAATTCCATGTTCTAGCTCATATTTTACTAGATTAACCATCTGGCTAGCAGTCATACTAGAGTTGCCTTTTAGATAAAGGGAAAGAGCTATTGCCCAAAGAGCATCATATGCAGCGTAGCTATAGGCATCTGGGGGTTGGTGTATTTTGCTCTCAACTTTCTGGGCTATAATTTGCTGGTTCTTTGTTGCAGCTGGTGCGTATAGAGGGTTAATGAAAAGGACTGTAGCAGCGAACTTAGCTGCTATAGGGTTCCCACTTATTGTCGTTAACTTTGCTGTACCATCACTTCCTATCCATATGACATTCTTAAGTGCAGAATAACTTATGGCATCTGTGAAAAGCTCAGTAGCCTCTTTGAAGGCAACTAGATAAACTGCAACATGCTCGGCTCCATATTTACTAATTAGATCCTGTACATAGGAATTTGCCTGTGAAGCTATTGAGGCAAAGTCAGGGCTTTCAGGGTTATATTCAAGTGGTGGCTTAATTGCAACACCCATAGACTTTAGGTCCTGTTCAAGTGCTTTTTCTAATCCTATGCCCCATGTGTCAGCTCTTATTATTAGAACTGCAGCCTTTATATGAAGATATTTAACTAAGGTACTTACTGCTGCAGACTGAACATTATCTGCTGGGCAGAACCTAAATAGGTTGTCTCCAGGTATGGCCAGTGATATTGCCGTACTTGAAGGGCTTATTAATATGACATTCTGCTTGGTGGCCAATGTTCTCACTTTCTTAGCGCTGGCACTAGTCATGGGTCCTATAATGAACTTTACTCCAGCAGCCACTAAGGCATTATATCTAGCTACTGCCTGATCAGGATTAGTTGCAGTATCTTGAACTAAAAGCTTTACTCTAAACCAGGCGTTATTTTGTGCAAGGAACGCATTAACATCTTGTACTCCAACTTGAAGTGTTGCAAGGGCTCTCTGTCCATAGTCACTAAGATCTCCAGTAAGAGGTAAAAGGGCCCCAATGACAATAGTCTTGGGTTGTGTCTGTGCTCTGACAACTGTAGCTAGGGGAGCGACAGTCACAATAAGTATCAATAAAAGTGCAACCATCATATATAGCTTCTTCAAAACGTACACACCTCATAACATTTACACTTTATTTTAGTATTTCGATTCCAAACTCCTTATTCCTCGTATATTGCGGGGGGAAAATAGGGTTATTTAAAGATTATTGTAAATTTTATAAATACATTATTAAAATGGACTAACGGTTACTCTTAAAAAGAAAAATTGAAAATTAAAATAATAGGGATAAATATATTTTTTTATACTATTGAATTATAATCTAGAACCTTATATCAAATAAATAGTTTAAAGTAAATAGTTTAAAGGCCAAGGACAAAGGATTCATCTATATGTTTCTCAACCCTGTACCTATTTCCACAAAAATATACAGATATAACATCCACATCAGAAACTGTCGAATATCTTATTTTCTTAATGATGTTGTTTCCTTTTCCTTTTTATTGTTCTTGAATTCTTCTTGGACAAGGTCTCAATAAGTTCCTCATTTGGTGAAAGGATAATCTCTCTATCAAGGCTCTCTCTATTATAATCTATACAAAGATTTTTAAATAATAACATACAATATGGGCAGATCTTAACCTTTTTGTTATTTATTCTACACTCAAATGTAGGTACATGTCTTTTACATATCTCACAAACATTCCAGGCTAATGTATTTCTAGGTGGCAAATGATGCACCTCACTCGATGGTCGGTGCTATATAAATAATCATTCTTTCTGCATTTGGGAATCCATATTCTATCTTAATTGGATGGTCAGTGGCATATTCAACCCTTGTTCTCTCTGCAGCCCCAGTAGGCCTTACAGAGGCTTCAAGAGTACTTCTAGCATAAGAAGCCCTGCTGGGTTCAATAATTTCTATATCCTCGAGGGGTCTTCCTCTTAGAAGCTTCCATATATACTCCTTCTCCTCTCCTCTCGTACTGACAATTATCTCTTCATTTTCTGTACTCTCAAACGTGATAACATCTCCTACAACTTTCGCATCCTGTACTATTAGTTTAAATATGTTCGCATCCATTGTAAACTTAGTGGTCGTGTCAAAGCTAGGCTCCTTAAGTTCAGGAGCATTTGTGTCTATAACCGTTAGTTCAAAACCTCTTGAAATCTCGTGTTTTCTGTCAACAAGATTTAACTTTAGAGTTACAGTAGAGGGATCGTATTCCAAGGTTAGAATGTCGTTCCTTGTTGCTCTCTTAACTAACTTATTTAATTCATCAGATCTTATTATAATCCTTGTTTCCTCTTCAGCTTCTATCTCTTCTAGACTGATTGCGGGTATTCTAAATATTGCCAGGCTAGTCTTGTCAGGACTCATCAACCAGAACTTTACTTCATCTGGTCCAACCTCAAGAGTTGCTTCATCACTTACCTTTGCCATGGCCTGGGTTATGTATTTGAACTTCGACGCCGTTCCGTATGAAACCTTAAACAAACTCTATCGCCTCCTGTCTCCATTCCCAAATAAATATGAATATTGGAGTATATTAACCATTGAACCTTCTCTTTAAGAAGGGTGGGACTTTGTCCGAGAAAAAGCTTACTCTTGAGATCGATCTTGGAAAGTATATCAATATAGAGTTCAATTTAAATGAAGCAGAAAAGTTTCTGAGAGAGCTGACAAAAAGGTTAGGGTATGAGACACAGGACGTTAGTGAAGCTCTAAGATACTTAAGAAACTTCGATGCATTTTATGAGGTTGCTAAAAAGAAGTTTAAAGATTACCTAGTCCCTTCAAAGAACATGAACGATATGGTGAAAGGAACCGTTGTAG
>JALWTO010000053.1 GCA_027082825.1 Acidilobaceae archaeon | reverse complement strand
TTTATCTACTAAATCATTAAGGTCAGAGAAGCTAGTTAACACTGCAGGTGAAGTAGACTTAACTCCGAAGATCCTGCTTATAGTTTTAGCGACTTTGAAACTATCCGGTTCAGGATCCTCAACAATAATCCTCCCGTCCCTTCTTATGATCCTTCCACTCTCTCCCTTTCTCCTAAGGGCAACTTTCATATTTTTTACAAGAAGTCTTTCCATTCTCTCTCTAGTTCTCCTTCCCTTAACAGCTATTTCCGAATATCTAACAATTACTACATTTTTCACCTTTCAAAACCCTTTCAAGTTCACTATAGAAAACAAGTGAAGAGTTTAAAAGTTAACTTTTCGTTGCTAATTCATTAAGGTCTTTCAATATTCGCTAGATAAGGTGAAGGGGATGTGGGAAGATCGTTAAGCTTTGAGTGGGAAAGGGGATTTATAAGGGTTAAGTATGACAGAGAACTTATTATTGAAGCTGAAAATTGCAAGATAACACTCTCGCAGAGAGAAATTGATATTGAAGGGCTCTTTATGAACTATACCGAGCATTTTATAGATAAGAGGGGGGATAAAAAGGTTGTATATATAAACTTTGCGTTTCCTTTAAAGGGTATATCCAAGGAGAAGGTCAAGGAGCTCATCATTAGTAATGGAGACTTTTCCCTTGGACCTTTTGGTATAAGTTACACGAAGCTTGGAGGTATAGGTGTATATATTACATTTTACCTACCTCCAGGATTTCTCTACGAAACAGCAGTATTAACTAGAGACAAACTAGCCCTTTTTACGTTGGGTAGGAGACAAATTTATGTCCTGGACGAGGGGAAAGGCAAAAAGAAGATCCTCTTGATCTAGGTGAAGGTCTTGATTGTCGGCGTCAACAAGGAAAGGGCTACTCTTGTGGGGGAACTCCTGAGGAAGTACATATCATTATTTCCTGTTGATCGTTTTACTGACACGAGGTTTTACCCGCCAGAGAATGAGAGTAGAGAAAAGATAGCTATGTATTTTTTAGTAATGGTGGCAATGGATCATAGGTTAAGCAGACCAGGAAAGCCTTATGAGGGCTATGTTGAGGGAGAGTTTTATCATGGAGCCGATCTGCTCTACCGGCTGGGCTCAAAAAAGCTTAGCGAGGATCCTGACTTTTTCACTGCAAGAAGACTTTCTAAGATAACTGTGAATGACGTATTAGAGTGGTTATCGGTTAGCGATGGCAGGAAGACTGTAAAGCCTCCAGATCCAGAGATTAGAGCTGAACTTTTAAGGGATATAGGGAAGAAGTTAGAACTGTTATATGAGGGAAGTGCCTACAAATTAATAGTAGACTCTAAAGGTTATCTTAAAGGGAGATATTCGGACGGTTTTATAGATAGGTTAAAAATATTCAAGGCTTTTCAAGACCCGGTTGAAAAAAAGGCGTATCTCCTGGCAAAGTTCTTAGAAAGGAGGGGAGTACTAAGGATCAATGATCCTTACAATAAGGAAGTACCCGTTGATAATCACCTAGTAAGAATAGCGCTGAGGTTAGGAATAGTACATGTCGATAATGAGACTTTAGAAAGAATAGCTGCTGGGATTCCTTTTTCGTGGGAAGAGGACATACTATTAAGGCTCACGACCAGGGAAGCGTACAAGTATGTCTCTATGAGAGCTGGTGTTGATCCCTTCATTTTAGATGATTTTCTATGGTCTTTTGGAAGGAAGTGCTGTAAGAGGGAGGGGCCTGTTTGCAGAAATGGTTGTTCTGAGGACTGTAAAAAGATAGGTGGTTGTTTAGGAGGAGGATGTTTGTTAAAATCTGTCTGTTCAGCCTACACTGATCCGTTACTAATGGTGCCCGAGCACAACTACATAGATACATGGTATTATTAGGTTCAGCAACATATGTCTACCTAGAGTCCATGGGAGGTGTGCTAAATAAAATGATTAGGGGCAGCATTGAGGACTTCGGTTCTTCAAGTGGAAGCGGTATAGTAAGGCATACAGATGCATATAACAAGGTAGTGCTTGGTTCTGGTTTCAACGCCTCTAAGAGAACTTCCATAACCCTGGCAACAGGATTGAGGTCTTCGGAGGTCAGTGTGGACAAGGCGTATCTAGATATAGGATTCCTAGTTCCTAAAGATGTAGGTCTTCCTCTAAGGTTAATAATTTCTCTTGATGGAGTTACTATAACTAGAGAGTTCAAGCCCCAAATCATGACAGAACTAGAGGATGGCATATACGGAAAGGCAGTTTATGAGATAGAAGGTCTTTTGGGTAATAGACTGGCTGAGAAAGACATGCATTTAATGAACATAGTCTACACAGCAGCTAGGCCGATAGTTTTTGAGGATGCTGGCCTGACAATAGTCTATAAGGGTATTGAGAGGTCGTGGCATTCAATGCGCCTGCTTACAGGGGCAATGGTCATTGAACCAGGGGACTTTCTGGCAGTCGATATTTCTCTTCCAGAATCGAGGGCAGATATCAAGAACTTAAACATGAGGCTTCAAATACCTTCAAGGTTTGCAAATGTAAAGGTAGAGGCTGCAGACTTTCACGCTGACCTAACGGGAAATATAGGAAATGTTCAGATAGAGTCCCCCGTAAGATTTAAAGGTAAAAAGCTACGTGTCTATGTTAGTTATAAGAGGCCTGAGAGAAACTTCTATCCTAAACATGTCTTAATTTCATCGTTATTACTCTACGAATCTTCAATGCCAGAGGCATTCTTAAACATTGAAGTAGAGGACGTCGAGAAGGAGAAAGATTACTATAAGGTAAGGTGTAAGATCAGGAACATAGGTCATGTAAAGTCTTCTGAAGCATTGTTGCTAGTTTATGCTCTGGGAATAAAGCTGGGCGAGTTAAAAATAGGTCCCCTAGCCCCTTCAGAGGAAACAGAAACCCTACTAACGGTCAAGACCCCTAAAGTTTCGGTTCCAATCAATAAACTCCTATTAAGGATTATCTGGAATAATTATGGCTTAACTAGAAGCAGAGACTTATATATTCAAATTTGAATCATTTTCCTTACAGATTTGGGTCTAAGCTTCTCAGTTAAATTAAAACATCCATCTCCCTTCTCAAGAAGTCCCTCCTTAACAAGCTTGGCTATAATTTTCTCTGGATCATCAATGCCTTTAGCCTTGAGGTCCAACGTCGCCCTAATATCTCCCACGGAGACGTTTGAAATGAAATATCTCATTACCTCTTTTTCAGTGTCGTTTAATTTCTCTATCTTCTTCAGGAGATCTATTACTTCCTTCTCAACATCGCTCAAAGCTCTCACACCTTAATACAATACTATTTAGAAGGTTTAAATTATGTAAACCTTGACTTAGTGGTAAAGTTTTCGGTGTTCGAGCTTGGGAGTAGTTAGAGAAATAGTCAGAAAACTCTTCGGAGAGAGTGCTGCCAGAAAAGTCTGGGACAGACTAGAAATTATTGGAGATATAGCAATATTGAAAAGTCCTAGACTTGCAGGAATGAATGACCCACTTTCAATAAATGATTATAAGGCTGTAGCTGAGGAGATAATGAAAGTTCATAAAAATGTTAGAAGTGTGTGGCTAGCGTTAGCTCCAACGTCGGGGAACTATCGCGTTAGAGAAAAATATGTACATTTGGCTGGAGAGAAAAGATCAGAGACCATTTATAAGGAGCATGGTTGTAAATTTAAAGTTGATATAACTAAAGTCTTTCTGACACCAAGGCTTAGTTATGAGCATTTAAGAGTTGCAAAACTCGTAAAGGAGGGAGAGGAAGTTGTAAACATGTTTGCTGGCGTCGGGACCTTCTCTATAATAATAGCCTGTAAATCCAACGTGAGACTAGTTCATAGTATTGACATAAATCCCTACGCGTGGAAGCTTATGGTTGAAAACATAAAGATTAACAAAGTTGAAGATAAAGTAATTCCATATCTTGGCGATGCAGCTGAGGTCATTAAAAGTAAATTAGTCAATGTCGCGTCTAGGGTACTTATGCCCCTTCCTGAGCTGGCGATCGAGTATTTAGAATATGCACTCTTAGCCTTAAGAGAAAAGGGCTTTATTCATGTTTATATTCATGTGAAAGCTCTTAAGGGAGAAGATCCCTTAAAGAATGCTATAGACATTGTTGAAAGCAAGGTAAAGGAGCTTGGTGCTAAAGTTCTTACGAACTCGGCAAGAATAGTTAGGCTCGTTGGCCCTCGACTGTACCAGGTGGTTGTTGATATTGAGGTCAAGAAATGATGTAGAATCTTGGCATAGGCTTAAGGAGAAATATTTAAGTTCTCTTTTGGAAGAGAGGCTAGTCTCTTATCTTGATCCTGGGGCCGAGGAGATACTTCTAAAAATAAACTCGCTTAGGGATGTCGTGACAACAAGTAGCTGTATCGGCCGCATAACAATTGTAGAGGCCAAGTTTCCCTGGGAGAGGAGAGAGGAATCAAGAATAGTATTTAAGAGCCACTATCAAATTAATGAGTTTGAGGTAGCTCTAGTTGTTTCTAGAGACCTTTCTCCTCTTTGGCTTAAGGTTACAGGTCCTATAATTCATATGAGAGTAAGAAGTTTAGATTGTGCATCAAAAATATTGGAGATTGCTAGGCGAAGCGGGTTTAAGCACAGCGGTATAATAAGCATTGACAGAGAGGGACCTGGTTGTTGTACATTAGAAATAAACAGCCCCACCCAAATGATAACTCCGCTTAAGACAAGTAGAGGTGTCATTGTGAGAGGTCAAGATTTAAAGATCGTTGTCAAACTAGCTAATGAGATACTCCTTGAAGGTCGAAGGAGACTTAAATCTCTTGTTAATAACTTGGAGGAAGCTAGGGGCTTTTGCTCTTGATGTTCTTTATATAGGCGTGAAATGGAGTCTTCTCTGAGCACTCCTTAGGACATAGACCGAGTTCTTTAAGCTTTGAGCAGGTAGGTATGTAAGGGCCAGTCTTTCTAACGATGGAAACTAATCTCATAAAGTCATTGATTTTTTCATCGTTGTTGAAGAAGTCTCGTAAGAGAGGCATTTCTCTAATAGATGCGAAAAAGTTAGCGATCAAAAGACCTTCTTCGAGTTTAAGGGATTTGAGCCCGTTTTGTTTAGCTTTATTGATTATGTTCTGAATACATGGAGGTGTTTTCTCGATGATCTCCTCTAAAGAAGCGGGGCTTCCATAATCTTTAAGATATTTAGATGTCAAACTTTTAGCCTTAACAGCTATCTCATCGTTTGGATCTAGTCCTGGAAGCTCATTTAAAACATTTTTAATTTTCTTTTTAATGGATTCTATCAACAGTAGTTCAAATCTCCTTCTGTCCAAATAAACAAGTCCCTTTTTAAGGAAGGAGTTCTGAAGCTCAAGTTCGGGCTCATCAGAACCTACAACATTTTTCAGATAGCTACCCAGTGGGATAGCTATGGTTAATACCCTATTGGTGACCTTGTTTGTTGCAGTGTCAACATACCAAGGAAAGCTTTCCGTTCTATTTAAAACCTTAATATTAAGTTTTTTGCCAAGTTCTACTAAGTCATTAAAGCTCTCTTTCCTCAGGAATTCTTCAGCTCTTCTAATTTCAGCCTCGACAATTTTCTCTGAGACTCTTATGCCTAATGTCTTTGCTATAACTAAAGACAAATAAAAGGAAGCTACTTCTTCAAAGAGAGTTTTACCGCTGTATTTAGGGGCCTTGCCTTTCTCAAGTGACTGACTGAACCTACTTAAAGAAAGATCTACGAGCCAAGGATCTTTTATCAATATGGATAAGTCAGCCTCTATACCCAGCTCCTTTCTTAGAAGTTCTCTTATATCAACTATGAATGGATATTTCTTCGGAGCTAACACCCTTACTCCCGGAAAGCTTTTGTCTGTTTTTATATTAATAAGCTCACAAGCTATTGATGTAATTTTGGTTAAAGACATGAATCCCACTATATATGATTAAGTTGTAACTTTAAAATGGGATATATGATATGTATGATTGGTGAACAAAACTGAGGCTTTCTAGAAGAATAGCTGAGTGGGCATATTCTCTAGATTATAAGAATTTGCCTTCCAACGTGATAGAAGAGACTAAAAAGAGGGTTCTTGACACATTTGGTGTAGCTCTTGGAGCTTTTAATGAGGAACCTGTTAAAATAGCTAGATGGATAGCTGAGTCCTCTTCTAGCTCGAGGTTAGCAGCCACGATCTGGGGGACTTTAAATAGATCTCCAGCAGATCATGCAACCTTTGCAAACGGTTGTGCGACTAGATACTTTGACTTCAATGACACTTATTTATCAAAGGAAGCTTTGCATCCCAGTGACGTAATTCCAGCAATCTTTGCGGCGGCTGAAATCTCCGGAGCTAATGGTAAGAGGATAATTGAGGGAATAGTGGCTGCATACGAAGTGGCTTGTAGGCTTGCCGATGCATATAGCATTAGGAGCAGGGGTTGGGATCACGTGGTTTATATATCTGTTGCTTCAGCCGTTGGAGTTGCAAAAGTTTTGGGTCTCGATGTGAATAAAATTGAGCATGCCATAAACCACGCATTAAACAATAACTGGTCTTTGCGTCAGACGAGGGCAGGAGAGCTAAGCATGTGGAAGGGTTGTGCAGCAGCTAATGCCTCTCGAAACGGCGTCTTCTCAGCGCTCTTGGCATGGAGAGGGATGACGGGTCCCGCCCCCATATTCGAAGGAGAGTTTGGTGTGTTTAATGTCGCTCTTTGTGGCGATAAGTTTGACTTACCTCAGATGGGTGGCGAGGACGGCGCTAAGTTCAAGATACTTGAAACCAGCATAAAATATTGGCCCGTAGAATATCACGCTATGAGTGCCGTCGAGGCTGCATTGGACATTGTAAAACAAGCTGGAAGAATTAATCCTGACGATGTGGAATCAATAGAGATAAAAACTTTTGACGTCGCATATAAGATAATAGTAAAGGATCCGGAGAAGTGGGATCCAAAGACAAGGGAGACTGCTGATCATAGCATGCCTTACATAGTGGCGGCAGCTCTTATAGATGGAAAGGTGTGGCTTGATACGTTCAAGCCAGAAAGGTATCTTGCCGAAGATGTAAGAAGGCTTATGAAAAAGATGAACGTTAAAGTTGACCCTGACCATGATAGGCTATATCCCCAGGGTATAAAGAATACTATCATAGTTAAGATGAAGGATGGTAGAAGGTTCGAAGCTTCTTCAACATATCCTCCGGGTCATTTCAAGAACCCCCTTGATCGAAAGGGTGTAGAGAATAAGTTCTGGAACCTAGTTAAAGGGTCGGTAGATGAAGATAAGGCTAGGAGTGCTATAGACGTTATTTGGAACCTAGAGAACTTAGAATGTCCTGAAAAACTTCTGAGACTACTAATCCATAAGTAAATTCTAAGGTTTTTCTCATTTTCTCGTTCCTTTAAACCTTATTCTTGTGGCATACGCCAGCCAACCACCAAAAACTCCTATTAGAAGCCCAAAGATAAAGAGACCAACCTCTTTTCGAGAACATTTTTTCAGCTCAGAACTTAGCTGGGCAAAGTTGTTACTGATAATTTTATTGTTGGTCTTAAAGTAAGTTAGTTGGCCCTCTACTTCTCCTAGCTGTTTCGTCAGATTGTTACATTTTTCTTCAAGACTAGAAATTTCCTTCTTAAGATTCTTGTTTATCTCCTTGAGTATTGTGAGGTTTTTGCTCATCTCGCCAAACTTGAATGTTTGATTTAGATCATAGTTAAAAGTAAATCTGTTCCAGGCATAATAGAAATCGTTAAGGTTATAGACAAATATCGAGGCGGGATCTGGCGTATGAGCAAGAACTAAATTTAAGTTCAAAACTGCCTTTCCTCCTGGCTTTAATGATATGGGCCTGTAAATCAAAATTTCTGAGTAGGCAGTTATCTTCTTGCTCTTTTCCTTCGGTTCCACTGATTTTAAGATTATCGAGGAGAAGCCGGTTATTCCTTCGGGATTGGGGAATCTAGGTCTTAATGCAACTATATATAGAGGTAAAGGACTCTTTTGGGGAGCGTAGAGAAAAGCCATTTTAATGTTGTTAAACTTGGTTATTTTGCTAAGGTTTGTGAGTGATAGGATCTTTATACTGAGATTATTTTTGTTCAATGTAAGAACTCCCTGGGTCCAGCCGCTAGCTACTGTTTTACATAGGACAACTCCTATTCCAGGTCCATAGAGAGTTCCGTTTGTCTCATTCCCATAGAGCGTTATAGGACTTTCACTTGGGTTCGTTACTTCTAGAGTGAAATTTATCGTTGGATTATAGTAATATATATCCACCTTTAACATAATGAGCAGAGGACTTACATCATATTCAGCTTCTTCTGTTGGCTCTAAGGTTAAAATTATATGACCGTCTTGTTTGGTTGCTGAGACTAATCTCCATGGATAAAGAGATAAAGAACTGGGATAGGTAATATAATATGTTTTATTATCAATCTTGATTTCATATTTATGGCTCACATTTCTTGTCCTCATGAAAAATAACAAGGTTGGATATGAAGCCAAACAGCTGCTGAGGTCAAGAGTTTTATTTCCGTTCTTGAATGTTATCTTAGTAATGCTCACTCCTTTAGAGAGGTTTAAGGTCAATTTATAGAAGGGAGTTTCCACAAATATTATATTATTTTTAACTTTGTATCCAAAATTCATTTCTTCGGGCGCGGCTCGGATCAAAACGAAGTTAAACATTAAAAGTATTAGTATTAAGGAGACCGTTGCAAGCTTGATGAAGGCCTTTGCGGCATATTTCACTTGACATCCACCAAAACCTCAGATTATTTATACAGAAATAAAAACGTTGGATCTCTAAAGTTCATAAGCACAATATACTTTATTTATTTCGCCAAATCTGCTGAACTGAATGATGATATAGAGCGAGGCGATTAAGCATAATGGTTTCAGAGCTATGTGATGTGTGCAAAAAGAGGCCTGCAAGCATATATCAGCCACATACCGGCAGAAAGTTGTGTAAGGAATGCTTTATCGACGATGTAAAAAAGAGGGTTGTTGCTGAGATAAAGAGGTGGAGAATGGTAGAACCGGGAGATGAAATTCTCCTAGGGCTCAGTGGTGGAAAAGATAGTTACGTTCTTTTAGACATCTTATCTGAGGTATATAAACCTTCGAGAATGTTCGCAGTTTCCATAATAGAAGGCATACCTGGATATAATAGGGAGGAGGATGTTAAGCGTATGAAAGTTTTTGCTAAAGATAGGGGTGTAGATGTCATAGTCACTAGTATAAGGGAATATGTTGGTCACAGCCTTTATGAGATAGTCATGAGGGCTTTAAGGAGAAAAGTGAGGGTATCTCCATGTACATACTGTGGAATATTAAGAAGACGATTATTGAACTTCTATGCTAGAACTTATGGTGCAAACAAGGTTGCAACGGCACATAATTTGGATGACGAAGCGCAAACTGCAGTAGTTAATATATTAAGGGGTGATTATGTAGGTCTTTTAAGGCTCCATCCTTTAGCTCCTCCTGCAAGCAAAAAGTTAGTAAAAAGAATTAAACCGTTAAGAAAGGTGTACGAGTGGGAGACAGCGACATACGTTTACTTTAAAGGCTATAACTTCCAGGAAACCGAGTGCATGTTTATAAACATGATGCCAACATTAAGGGCAAGAGTTAGAGATGCCCTTTATAGACTTGAATGGAAAAAGCCAGGTTCTTTACTCAGGTTATTAGAAACTTTAGACGTTTTACTAGAGGATGAAGCTAAGAACTTGGCTACCAATGCTCTGAAGGAGTGTGAAGTTTGTGGAGAACCTACAAGCCCTAAAAGAAGTGTCTGTAAGCTTTGTGAGCTACTAGAGAGAGCGGGAATAGTTGAGGCTGTATATCAAGTTCCGAACAAATATGTGCCTAGGTTATACAGAACCTGAAGGACTAGTTTATGATCTTCTTTTTACATCCATAAGCTTATAATTAAGGTTTGACTGTGAAATTCTACCATTAAAGGAACATTCAAGAGAGAAAGGCTAGGTCTTTCTTAGCTGCAAGGGCGATATGACCACTGCCTTCTCGGGACCATTTGGTCCTGGGATCCATAGAAGCTTTGACTTAGCAATCTCCACCTTTCTTATCGAGTATATCTTCCTAGCCGCGGCATCTATTTCTTGTGCTAGGCTTCCTTCTCTATCGCTGAATATCATCGCTTGTATAAAGTCATCTAAGGTACTTTCCTTGGCTCTCTTTTCAATGATCTCCTGCATTTTCTTTCTTATTAACCTTTTCTGACTGGTCTTACACCTATATCTCGTGAACACCATTGCTGTGACCCTAAGTCCGTATCCATCCTTTGTCCAAACATTAAATATACCTGTTATTTTACTGCTCTTTCTTCTTGTAAGGCTTCTTATGTAGTCTCTAAGCAGTTCATGTCCTTTGAATCTTGTATATGCGTTCTCCCCTTCGACCTTAATTATCTGGAAGTACAGCTTTATGTGAACGTGTGCGAAGTCGCCTGTAATATCGTAAAGAGTTGCTTCCATAACCCTTCCTATAAGCTTCTCTGGCTGATCTGCTGGAGTTAATCCTAAAGGAGTTTCACCAAAGAGAGGTGGTGCTAAGACTGTATACCATTTCTTAAGCTTCCATGTGTCCTTTACAGACGACCTAGCTGGCACGGTACCTCGCCCGCGACTCTAAGGTTGTTTCAGGTTTAATAATATATTTTGATTACTTTTAAACATGTTTTCATCACTATGAAGCATATGCTTAACTGCGTATATGTGGCTTACTCGCATCTAGTTCTATCAAAATGTTCAACAGAGTCAAGATCATAATGGAGTTTATCATTATTAAAATTATAATTTATAGGCTTTTATCTGTAGCGTGAAGCGTGTCCAAGAAAAGCTTTATTGACTGAAGCAGGTCGTCCAAAGTATTTCTTAATCTTAAAACTTCTTTTTCTTTACTACATTGAAGATTTAGATCACATATCAATTTTTTATGTCTTGAATAGCAGTGTATCTTTAAATCTTCAGGTGCGCTGACGTTTTCAGGAGTAATAACCTTCAAGATCTCATCTGCAAGTTCGCTTTCTATTTCTATAACAGCTGAACATCTACTCATTATTAAGCACCAACTTTCAATCTCAAAAAGAAATTATTAATCTCATCAGCAGCTTTGGAGTCTATAAGTTTTTTAGCAGAACCGAAACCTAAAGCTTCCTCTACCTGGAAAGGTGAGGCGAGGAACCCTTCATCAGTCTCATATACTATTATTG
>JALWTO010000052.1:65458-112144 GCA_027082825.1 Acidilobaceae archaeon | reverse complement strand
GCTTCACAACGAAGGTGTCCATTAAAAGAGATAGGTAGGTGTGTAGGATGCAAACCTTGTCATCTACTCCAAGGTATAGGAGGGGCTGGAACTCTTAGTAGTGGAATAATAAACTTGAGGCCAGATGTTGGAGGGGATCTTCATATATTAACAAAAAGTTGGATGGAAGCTCAAAAAATAATTGATCTCATTGACAAGGCCTTTGTGCATTTTGGAGCACCCAAAGATAGACTCTTTGAGCCAGATCCTGAAAAAGCTTCCGAGTTAATAAGAAAGGCATTGAGAGCTGGAGCAAAGTTTATACCAGCAAGGCAGAGACATATAGGTACAGAAAACACGGTTAGAGTAATAGATGCAATGGCTAGATATCTTGAAGAATCAGGTGTTAAGATATTTACTTTAACAAGAGTAGAACACATAGATAAAAAGAATGGATTTTTCATCTTAGATACTTCCAAAGGAAAATTGGAAAGCAGAGTTGTTCTTCTAGCACCAGGAAGAAGTGGTTCATCTTGGCTTGCTGCAGAAGCTAAGAGACTAGGGATCGAGACAGAATATGGTCCTATAGACGTCGGAGTTAGGGTTGAGGTGCCTTATGCAGTTATGGAACCCTTAACTAAGGTAGTTTGGGATCCCAAAGTTATATTTCATACCAAGACATTTGATGATAGAGTAAGAACTTTTTGTACAAATCCACGTGGATTTGTTGTCGAAGAATTCTATGAAGATGGATCAGTAGGTGTCAATGGAGAGACATATGCAAGCCGAGAAAGCCTTAACACTAATTTTGCTTTTTTAGTTACAATAAGGCTAACAAATCCAATGGAAGACTCATTAGCCTATGGAAGAAGTATAGCAAAAATGGCAACGAAGCTTGGAGGTGGTAAACCACTTATCCAGAGACTAGGAGATCTTCTCTCTGGTAGGAGGAGCACTTGGGAGAGAATAGAGAGGAGTGTTGTAGAACCAACGTTAAAGGGGGCTACCCCAGGGGACATAGGTATGGCACTGCCTCATAGGGTACTTGTTGACATATTAGAGGGTCTAGAAAAACTTGATGACTTAGCTCCAGGTGTTTGGAGCAAACATACTCTACTTTATGCTCCAGAGGTAAAATATTACTCTCTTAAGGTTAAGATAAACTCGAGGACTTTTGAGACCAACATTCCAGGGATATTTGTTGCTGGAGATGGTGCTGGACTTAGCAGAGGTATAAATGTGGCAGCTGCTACAGGTTATCTAGCAGCTAAGGGCATTGCTGAACGGCTTGGAATTGAAGCAAAACTCCCTCTTGAGGATAGCTAAGAAGCGAGGTGATTTCTTGAAGGGAGATAATCATTTATGTGTTTTTGAATGGAGATATGGCAGCCAAGAGATGCGACATCTTTTTTCAAGAGAGAATATAATTAATGTAATGAAGTATGTTGAAATAAGCCTCGTTGAGGCACTAAATGATGTTGGAATAGCCCCTTCTGAAGCAGTTAAGGATGTAAAAAAAGCTGTTGATAAGGTTACAGCTGATATGGTTTATGACGAAGAGAAACGTACAGGTCATGATATAGCGGCCCTAGTTTTCTTGCTCGGAAGGTTTTCAAGTAGAGAAGCTGCACGATGGATCCATTTTGGTGCAACAAGCTATGACATAGTAGATACTGCTTGGGTTATAATTTTCAATAAAGCCTTAGGTATAATCAAGAACAAACTTAAGAGTGTAATTAAGAGGCTTTCTGATCTGGCTTTAAAAACTTTGAATGTACCAATGCCTGGAAGAACACACGGACAGCACGCAACTCCTATAACTTTAGGCTTTAAGTTGGCAAATTATGTCTATGAGCTTAGTAGAAGCTATGAAAGGATTTGCGATCTCGAAAAAAGGTTATTGCTTGTGAAATTTGGAGGGGCCACGGGAACTATGGCTTCTTGGGGAAAGAATGGTTTGAATCTTAGGGAATCGTTTGCAAAAAAATTGGGTATGAGGTATCATATTATAACAACACAGATAGCTCCTAGGGACGGAATTGCAGAATTAGTTTCTTCTCTTGCCATATTGGCATCTCAGTTCGATAGGTTTGCAGTTGAGGTAAGAGAGCTTGCAAGAACAGAGATAGGTGAGTTATGGGAAGCCAGAGGAGAAGCTATTGGGAGTAGTGCTATGCCTCACAAGGCAAATCCTGTAACTGCTGAAAGAATAAGTGGCCTCTCGAGAGCACTTAGATCGCTAGTATCTGGGGCTCTTGAAAATATAGTTCTTTGGCACGAAAGAGACTTAAGTAATAGTAGTTTTGAAAGATTTCTTGTTCCTCACGTTTTTCTGATGACTGATCAGATATTAGACGATATGGCAGCTCTTCTTGATAGACTAGCTTATGATCCAGAGAAAATGAGGAACGACCTTCATATGACCAACGATGTAGTAACAGCAGAAGCCTTAATGAACGAACTTATACTAAAAGGGCTGGCAAGAGAAGAAGCATATAAATTGTCACAAAAAGCATCAAAGATTGCTCTTAATAGAGGACTTAAGTTATGGGAGGCAGCCTGTTCTATGGATGTTGTAAAGAAGCTTTTAGAATGTTCTAAACTGAGAGAAATACTTAATCCAGAAAAGTATATTGGACTTTCCAAAGAACTTGTTACAGAGGCAGTTAAATACTCATCGGGTATATTGAGGAAATGTTAGCTTATCTCCATAAAGGAGTAGATATTCCTAACATCTAGCTTCTTCAATCTTTTTCTCCAGAATGAACCTAATGCCACTATAACTAATGCACCTGCAATGTTGGCTTCGATGTTTTTAACTATTTTCGCTAGTGCCTCAAGAGTCATACCTGTTCTTGCTAGATCATCTACTAAGAGGACATTATCATCCTTAATTATACTAGTTTTAGATACATAAAACGTCTTAACGTTGAATGGAGGCTCACCGGCTTCTCCTCTAATATATTCCTTTCTAGGATCCTCAGGACTTCTCCTGGCCAGGACAAGATCGGCGTCGAGATCAAGGGCTATTGCTGTAGCCAAAGGAACTCCTACAGTCTCTGCTGAGAGTACCTTGTCTATGTTATGATCCTTAAAACGTAGCATAACCCAAGTTGAGGTTATTCTTAATATGAGAGGGTCAAGAACAAGTTCCTGCCAATCAGACATGCCTTGTAGATTACCAAGTCTGCTCATAACTAGTGTTGCAGGATTCACCTTGTCTAGTATTTTGTTTATAATCAACAAAGCATTCTCTGGTGTTGGTACTCGTGCTCCAGTAGCATAGAGAGCTATTACAGACTTAGGAATGTCTATTATTTTTTCAAGCTCATGATAGCTGAATCTTCTATGTAACATCCTAAGTAGGTCAACAGCTCTTAGTTGGATCTTAAGCTTTTTAGTTCTTCTCAAGGTTTCTCTCCTATATCTTTACTCGGTTAAGGATAAATAAATATTACTATGTTGTAAAAATAGTTATTTTTCTTAACTAAGAAAAGAAGACTATAAAAGAAGAATAGATCTTTTTAACTTCTCTTTCTTATCTAAGAGTACATTGGAGGGTGAATTGGGAGGTAGGCAAATTGTCCATGCTTATTTACGAGGGTAAGTCAAAGAAGGTATACGATTTAGGAAATAAAGAGCTTCTGTTGGAATTCAAAGATGAGGTTACAGCATTTGATGGAAAATATAAAGATATTGTTAGAGAGAAGGGAAGTCTTAGTGCGAGGCTGTCAGCAACACTTTTTGAAGTTTTAGAGAAAGCTGGTGTGAACACACACTATATATGTTTTAAAAAGGACAGGTTTCTTAAGGTTAGGAAATATAAGGCTATACCCTTGGAGATTATTGTAAGAAACTATGCTTATGGTAGTTTCTTAAAGAGGATGCCTTTGGTTAAACCTCTAAAGAAATTCATAAAGCCTATAGTTGAGTTCCACTTCAAGAATGATGAGCTACATGATCCTTTGCTTCTAGACCAAGACATTAACGAGGCTGGGCTTCTTGACTATGATGAGCTTATTAGAGTTAAGGAGATTGCACTCAGGGTTAATGAAGTTCTCTCAGAATTTTGGAATAAACATAATCTAAGGCTTGTTGATCTTAAAATAGAAGTAGGGAAGGATCCTAATACCAATGATATAGTGGTGATTGATGATCTTAGTGGGGATTCTATGAGAGTGCTTACAGACAAGGGTGAGCATCTAGATAAAGAGGTTTACAGGAGAACCAGGAATATAGATCTCCTTATCAAGGGTTATAGAAGATTAGCAGAGATTGCAGGGTATCCAACTAGGATATGTAGTAGTTAAAGGTGTGAGCTTTGTCCATTTATAAAATACTTTTGATTGTCTCGTATAAGGCCTCAGCTAGGGACCCTGAAGGTGAGACCATAGCACATGAACTAAAATCACTAGGATATAAGGAAGTTATCAAAGTAAGGGTTGGAAAAGCATTCTTTTTTGATATTGAGGCTAAAGACAAAGAAGAGGCTTCAGAAAAAATCAAAAAAATAGCCTTCGAGACAAAGCTCCATAATCCTAATGTCCATGATATAATGGTGATAAGTATTGTCTAGAGTTGCAATAATAAAGTATCCTGGTACTAATTGTGAGGAGGAAACACTTTATGCCATAAGGAATGCCTCTAAGCTTGATGGAAGAATAGTATGGCACTCAGAATTTAAGATGGATGAATGGGATGCAATAATATTGCCTGGGGGCTTCAGTTATGGAGATTATGGTCATGCAGGTCTTATAGCATCATGGAGCAAGGCCAGTAATGAGATTGAAAAAGCTTTCGAAAATGATATACCTATTTTAGGTATATGTAATGGTTTTCAGATATTAACAGAAATTGGTATACTTCCTGGAAATCTTCTCTATAACGAAAGTGCCAAATTTATAGCCAGGTGGATTAGAGTTAAAGTTCATAACCCTAAAGGACCCTGGCTCTCTCTTATTGAAGAAGGAGCCGTTCTTTCAATGCCTATAGCGCATGCAGAAGGCCGTTATTTTACAGATAGCCCTGAAAACGTTATTAAGAAACCTTGGATGGAATATATAGAAAATCCCAATGGAAGCATAAGATCAATAGCTGGTGTAGCAGAAAAAGATGGTATTGTTTTAGGATTAATGCCACACCCTGAAAGAGCTTCTTTCCCATGGCAGTCACCAAGAGGATTTGAACCAGGTGGAAGAAAGATCTTCGAAGGTTTAGGTGTTTCCTTGAAGAGGGGGTGGTAGTGCCACTTACTAGCTTTGAGATAGAATATGCTCAGAAAGTTTTAGGAAGAAAACTAACCAAAGAAGAGCTTATACTTCTTGAGGCTGAATGGAGCGAACATTGTAGCTATAAGAGTACAAAGGAACATCTGAAAAAACTTAAGACAATAGCTCCCTGGGTTTTAATAGGTCCTGGAAGGGATGCTGGAGCAATTAAGCTCTTTGAAGATGTGGCACTTGTTGCAAGGATTGAAAGTCATAATCATCCTTCAGCTGTAGATCCATATAATGGTGCAGCAACTGGGGTTGGTGGAATAGTTAGGGATGTCCTAAGTCTAGGTGCCAAACCTATTCTTCTAGTTGATGCTCTCTATATGGGTAGTCTAAAGACCAGGCACTCGCAGTGGCTTGCAACAAACATAGTAAAGGGAATAGGTGACTATGGAAACAGACTGGGAATACCAACAGCCACAGGCCTTACTTGGTTTTCTAAGTCTTATGAAAAACAGCCACTCGTTAATGTGGCATGCATTGGTCTAACTAAGCCAGAAAGAATTCTTTCAGGAAAAGTTAAACCTGGAGATCCAATAGTTCTGTTGGGGAATACTACTGGTAGAGATGGTTTCTTAGGAAGTAGTTTTGCTAGTAAGCCTCTAGACGAAAAGGATATAGCTGCGATACAAGTTGGTAATCCGTTTATAGAAAAATTGATAATTGATGCACTTCTTGATGCTTTTGATAAGAACTTGCTTTCACACGTAAAGGACCTAGGAGGCGGAGGGCTTGGTACAGCAATTGTTGAGACAGCAGCACAGAACAAAGTAGGGGTAACAGTTTATCTTGATAAAGTTCATCTCAGAGAACCAGATTTAGAGCCATTTGAAATTCTTGCTTCAGAGAGTCAAGAAAGAATGATAGTTATCCCTAAGGATAGCAATAGATTAAATGAGCTTTTCAAAATATTCGACAAATATGAAATTGAGTACAGTATTATCGGTCACTTCAGTTCAGAGAAAAGGGTTAAAATGTTCTTTAAGAACAGGTCAGTCGTTGATATTCCTGTAGAGTTGGCGGTCTCTCCACCTAGAATTTCTAGAAAGGTTTCAGCACCAGTATCTTCTTTTGAAGTGCCTTTTCCTACTGACGTAGATATAGAAAAGACCTTGATTAGTGTTCTCTCTTCACCAAGGGTCTCTTTAAAAAAAGCAGTTTATGAGCAATATGACTGGGGTGTAGGAGGAAGGACAGTTCTGCCACCTGGTTATGGGGATTCAGCTGTTATTTGGTTAAGAGATGGAAGCAAAAGAGGGTTTGCAGTCTCTGTTAGAGGAAATCCTAGATACGTAAAGCTAGATCCCTTTACTGGAGCAGCTCTTTCGTTAGGTGATGCATATAGAAGGGTGTCTGCTGTAGGTGCAGCTCCTTTGGCTGCTCTTGACAATATCAATTCTGGGAACCCTGAAAAACCTAACCAACATTATTATACAGTTAAGATGATTGAGGGGTTAGCTTATGCATCTGAAATTCTCAACCTACCTATTATTGGGGGTAACGTTAGCCTGTATAATGAAGATGAGAAAGGTTCTATGATAGACCCTGTTACAAGTATTATGGTTATAGGTAAGATAGAGAATATAACCAAAGCTTTAGGTGTAGTTCCTGTAGGCGATTCACCTCTTGTTCTTATTGGAAAGACCGAACCTGAGCTAGGAGGGAGTGAGGTTCAGGAAGTAATCTTGGGGGACGTATATGGAAGACCTCCAGTATTTAGGGCCGATACAGAAAAGAAACTAGCAAGTTTCGCAAAGAAGGTCTCAGAGAAGGAACTTGCATATGCAGCACACTCTGTGTCCATAGGAGGGATTGCAGTTACAGTTTCTAAGATGGCGTATTGGGGAAATGTTGGCATTACTCTTAACTCTTTGGCAATTTGTGAGTGTAGTCCTTTTGAGGCTCTTTTCTCTGAATCACAGGCCAGGATTCTCTATGAAGTAAAGCCTGAGAGTCTTCAGGAGTTCTTGTCTCTGGCTCAGAGCTATAAGCTGAAGGCATCAGTAATTGGGCATACACTTAGGAATGAGAAGACCATTAGGGTGCAACATAACGGTAAAGAAGTTATCAGACTAGACCTTAGTAAAGTTTCTGAGTCCCTTGAAGCTTTGGAGAAAACTCTTTAGGGTGGAAACTCTTGTGTGGAATTTCTGCTTGGTTTGGTGAAAACGCCTCTGAGATGACATATGAAATTCTTTTAGAGATACAACATAGAGGCCATGATGCAGCGGGCATAGCATTTCTTAGAAACGGCAAGTTAAAAATAGCAGGAGGTTCAGGTTTTGTATGGAATGCAATAAATCCTTCAAAGCTTGATAATAAAGCTAGATTGGCTATTGGCCACGTGAGATATTCTACAAGTGGGTCATATGCTGGGATTTACCAGCCTGTTGTTGGAAGGAACAAGAAGATAATATTAGCTTTCAATGGCAATATAATAAACTTTAGAGAAGCAGCAACTATTTTTTTGGGGAAGAAAAATTATGTTTGGGATGCTAAGGCGTTTGTGGATATTTTAGAAGAATTATATGAGGAACATGGCAATCTAGCCGATGCGATAAGAGACATTTCTTCTATCCTTAAGGGTTCTTATAGTCTTGTTGCTATTTCTTCAAGAGGAGAGATTTTGGTTGCCAGAGATCCTAGGGGGATAAGACCTCTTGCCTATTCCTTAGGAGATGAATATTTGGCTGTCTCATCTGAGACAGCCGGTCTTTCAGCCTTAGGTCTTGGATGGAAAGAGCTAGAGAGAAATAATCTAATTTATTGTCAAGAGTTGGGCTCTTGTTCTAAGGAAATTCTTGGAAAAACTCTCGATCCAGCCTATTGTGCCTTTGAATACATATATTTTCTTAGGCCCGATAGCTTCTTCGAAGGAATAAATGCCCATGAGGCTAGAAAAAGAATGGGATCAAAGCTTGCTGAAAAAGATTATGTTGAAGCAGATTTAGTTGCTCCAGTTCCTGATAGTGGGAGAAGTGCTGCGATAGGCTATGCAATAAGAAGGGGTTTACCTCTAGATGAGGTAATTTATAGAAATAGATTTTCTGGGAGGGCATTCATTTCAGCCCCCACAATAAGAAGAAAGGTATTATTAAAGAAGTTCCAGGTTATGAAGGAAAGTGTCAGGGACAGAAAAATCATACTTGTTGATGACTCAATAGTCAGAGGTGACACTTCTAGGCATTTAGTTAGATTGCTGAGAAATGCAGGAGCTAAGGAAGTCCATCTCAGGAGTGCAGCTCCGCCTATAGTTTCGCCTTGCTTTTTTGGTATAGACATGCCAACAAGAGAAGAACTCATAGCATATTCAAAGTCTATAGAGGAGATTAGAAGATACATAGGCGCTGATACTCTTATTTATAACACAGTTAAAGACATTAAGGACTCTGTAGGAAAGCCTCTCTGTTTAGGATGTTTTACCTCTCTTTATCCGATTAAAATAAGAGTTGATATGCTCGAGGTTCTTTTTTCAAGAGGTAGGAGGTGATTTCAGTGGGTATTCTTTTAACTTTCTTCTTTGAAACAGATCAGGACTCGGGAAAGTATTCGTATTATGGCATTATGGGACTTAGGCATAGAGGTTATAGAGCTAGTTATGCTGTTCTAAATGGTAACGGAATAGAAATTGGTAGGATTAACCCTTGGTCTGAAAAATGGTCGTTGCCAAAAGGATATGCAGTGATAGCTGGTATTGAGCCTATGGCTTCCTTGGGTCTAGCATCAGGAAACACTAAAAAAGTAGCTGTGGTTTCTGAGGGTCTTTGTGATCCTGAAAGAGTGGCCAAGATTTTGGCCTCATTTAAGAAAATAGATGAGGCATCTTCTGAAGTTATTTCCAAGGAAAGCATGGATTCATGTGCATTTGTTGGGCTTACAAGTGATGGTGAGTTTATAGCCTATAGAGGCAGAAATGGTATTAGACCTCTTTCATTAGGTGGATATGGGTTTGAATCAGTGTATTTTGCTACAGAGACTGCTCCAATAACTCTTATGGGAGGAGAGTATAGGCATGATCTAAGGCCAGGTGAAGTTGTATATGGTTCGAGAACTTTTCTGGAAAGTTATGTTCTCGAAGGAGGAAAAAGAACCACATCACTTTTTGAATATATATATCTTGCTAGGCCTGATAGTTATGTTGATGGAATTAATGTCTACCTTTTTAGAAAGACCATGGGGGCAAAAGTAGCAAGGAGACATAATAGTACTCATATTGATGTGGTAGTTGGTGTTCCAGAAACTGCCTTGCCATATGCTTTAGGATATGCTGAGGAAAGAAATGTTCCTCTTGAGTTAGCCTTTGTTTCTACTGTAGGAAGAATGAGAACAGCTATAGCCCCACTTTCTCAAGAAGAACGCCTCATGGCTCTAAGTCTCAAGTTAAATCCTGTTCCAAACGTCTTCGAGGGTAAGTCTATAGCAATAGTCGATGATAGTGTGGTTACAGGCTTGACATTGAAGACCGTAGTTCATAAACTTAGAAGGACTCAAGCTGTTAAAGAGGTACATGTAATAGTATCTAGTCCTAAGATAATAAATGCCTGTCCTTATGGAGTCAATAATATAGATCCAAACACTCTCATAGCTAGGGTCCTTGATGATGAGAAGATAAAAAGAGCCCTTGATGTAGATGATTTGATATGGCTTTCTTTGGATGATGCCTTAGAGTATTTGAGGTCTTTTGGAATAGATCCATGCAGGAGGTGTATGAGTTCTTGAGTAAATTTAGGGTATTAATAGTTGGTGGTGGGGCTAGAGAGCATGCATTGACACTTCTAGTCTCAAAAAGTAGGCTTGAGCCTAGAATTTTTGTAGTTTCTTCAAATATAAATCCTGGTATTTTAAGGCTCTGCAAAAGCTCTGGAGGAAAATACTTAAGAGGAAAACCCACAAATCCTGAAGATGTATTAAAGGCAGCCAAAGAGATATCTCCTGATCTCATTATCATAGGGCCCGAGGAACCTCTCTTTAGCAGGGTTACTGATGTTCTGAGGAATGATGGTTTTGTTGTGTTTGGTCCAAGTTCTAGAACCTCGCTTATTGAAAAAGATAAAGGATTTGCAAGGAACCTTATGTGGAAATACAAGATACCTGGAAGACTTAGATATAAAACCTTTACAGATCCTGAAGAGGCTGCTGAATACGCAAAGGCTTCAGGCGATTCTGTGGTAAAGCCTGCAAGACAGGCTGGGGGAAGAGGAGTTAGGGTCTTTGGTGAGACAGCTGAGCATCTTTCAAGAATAGCCAGAGAGGCAGCAGCAACTTACACAAAGAGATTAGCCGAGATGATAATGAGAAAATATAAAGATATAGAGAGTTCTATTATTGTTGAGGAGAGGGTAGAAGGGGTAGAATACACATTAATGACCGTTACAGATGGGAATACTCTCATATCCTTACCTGTAGTTGAAGATCATCCTCATCTTTATCCATGGGATTTAGGTCCTGAAACAGGAGGTATGGGTTCAATAAGTGGTCCTTCTTTCGTACTTCCATTCATAACAGAGGAGGAATTTAAAGAAAGTACAAAAATCGTTAAGATGACTATAAAGTCTCTTCTTAATGAATTAAAGGAAAAGTATGTAGGGGCTATAAGTGGTCAGATGATGCTAACGAGCTTTTGGGGACCTACACTTATAGAATACTATGCAAGGTTCGGGGATCCTGAAATAGGAAACCTTTTGTTCATGATAAAAAGTGACTTCTTAGAACTGCTTGATAGTGCTGCTAGAGGAAAACTTTCGTCGTACAAGCTAGAGATAAATGATAATATTTACGTTGTCAACAAAGCTATAGCTCCTGAAGGCTATCCACTTGAAAGAGAAAAGGCTAAAGGACATCCTATCTCAGTAAACGAAGGAGAGATCAGAAAGTTAGGTTGTGAAATACTTTATGGAGGAGTTAATCTAGTAGATGGAGAGCTTCTGACAACAGGTTCAAGGGCACTTGAGATTGTTTGCTCTAGTGAAAAAGGTTTCGAGGATGCATCTGCTCTTGCTGAGAAGGCGATAAATTATGTATCTACTTACGACGGTTATAGGCTAATTCATAGATGGGATATAGGAGCTCACAGTCATATAAAAATAAGACTGAGGAAAGCAAGGCTTGCAAGGCTTGCATATACTAGAAGAAGGGCTAAAGGATTGCTTATGGTTTATGATTGGATACCTGGGAAAGGTCTCGTGTTTTTTGATTATTCTTCATCCAAAAGTTTATCATCTTGAGGAGGTTGGTTTCCTGTGGTAAAGGGTAGGAGGCTTGGGGTTCTTCCGAGTCCATTAGGTCCTAGATCAGCAAAGATACTTCTTCTTGGAGGTGGCGAACTCGGCAAGGAAGTTATTATAGAAGCACAGAGATTGGGTTTAGAAACAATAGTTGTTGATAGATATCATATGGCACCTGCAATGCAGGTCGCACATAGGTATTATGTCATTAATATGCTTGATTATGATGCATTAATTAAAATAGTTCACAGAGAAGACCCTATAGCTATTATACCTGAGATTGAGGCGATTAATACTGATGCATTAAAAGACCTTGAGGAAGAAGGGTATAATATAATACCTAATGCAGATGCAGTAGCTATAACTATGAACAGAATAGAATTGAGGAAGTTTGCCGCTGAAAGGTTGGGCCTACCAACAACTAAATACAAGTTTGCTTCAAATGAAGAGGAAGCCTATGAAGCATGTGAAAGAGTTGGATATCCATGCTTAATGAAGCCAGAAATGAGTAGTAGTGGACACGGTCATGTGAGGATCATGGAGTCTAAGCCGAAAAATGAGATAATAGAGGCATATAGAGAATCAATAAAGCATGCTAGAGGAGATAGTAGAAGAATTATAGTTGAAGAGTTTGTGGGCCTGGAGACAGAATTCACAGTACTTGCATATAGGTGGGTCTCTGAAGAGGGTATCAAGACTAATGTGATAGAGCCTATTGAGCACTGGAGACATGGTGAATTCCATTATATAGAGTCATGGCAACCTTCAGAGAGAGATGCAGGACTTCTAAAAAGATGTAAAGAGTTAGGCTTAAAGGTCGCTGAGGGACTAGGTGGTTTAGGAATTTATGCCATAGAACTTCTTTTGACGAAAGATGGAAGGCTTCTTTTCAGTGAAGTGGCCCCAAGGCCTCACGATACAGGAATGGTTACTTTGCTCAGCCAGGATCTGAGCGAGTTTGCAATACATGTAAGAGCTACAATAGGTTTGCCAATCCCTGAGGTTAAGGTAGTTACTCCTGCAGCAACATATGCTGTGTATACAGATCTTAAGAACTCTTGGTATCCAAATCTAGAGGGAGTTTATGATACATTAAAGATACCAGGGGTTAATGTGAGATGGTTTGGTAAACCTTCTACATATCCTGGAAGAAGAATGGCTGTAATTTTAGCAAGGGCAGAAACTCCTAGTAAGGCCAGACATAAGGTAAGCTTAGCTGCAAGTATGTTAAAGATAGTACCTCTGAGGTGATTCTTTGAAAGAGTGGACTTACTCAGAAGCAGGTGTTGACCTAAAGAAGCACAGAGAAATGCATACACTTGCCCATAAAATTATGGATGAGTTATCAAAAAAGTTAGGCATTATGGTTAAGTTCGAAGGTTATGGTTCTTCCGTCAGAATACATGACATGGATTTAGTTATGCATATTGATGGTGTTGGTACAAAAACTGTTATCTTAGAGAAGTTAGACAGGCTTGATATAGCTGGTTGGGATTGTGTTGCCATGAACGTTAATGATGTTGCATGTACAGGTTCACAGCCTATGTTGTTAAATGACTATATCTCAATGCCAAGTGCTGACACAAAAACCTTTTCTAAGATAATCGATGGTATAAAAAAAGCATCTGAGAAATCTAAGGTGCTGTTGGTTGGAGGAGAGACAGCTATACTCCCTGATTTGGTTAATGGAATAGATGTTGTCTGTACTGTGCTTGCCACAAGAAAGAGGAGTAATACGTTCAAAGGAATGAGTGATATAGGAGATGTGCTTGTCGGTGTGAGAAGTAATGGGCCACATGCAAATGGATATAGTCTTATAAGAAAAATTTTAAAGAACACTCTAGGAAGATTCGATGCCATTGTTGATGGCTTTGATTTAGGTAAATGGTTAACAAGACCTACAGCCATATATTCTGAACTTATTCTAAAGGCTATAAGAAACAACTTAATTAAGGCGGCAGCACACATAACGGGCGGTGCATTCTCTAAGGTTAGAAGAATTCTGCCTTCCGATGGGGATGTATATTTAAAGCTTGGAGTATATGATAAGGGTTTTGAGGTTATTAGAAAGCTAGGGAATGTTCCTTTGGAAGAAATGTATAGAGTTTTTAATATGGGTATAGGTCTTATATTCTCTGCTTCGAAGGATAATGTGGATGATCTCCTCTCTTTTGTTGAAAGAGAGGGTTTTGAGGGCCTTGTTGTGGGTAGTGTCATAAAAGGTAGTAAAAGGGTTATTATAGAGGTTGAAGAGGGGAGAAAATTTGAGCTCTAGATATTCTTCTGGCCATCTTCTTGATGGGTATAATTTAGGATCCTTGGCTACAGCCGCGGTAGCCAGTCATTCAGCTCTTGATGTATTCGATGGGGCCAAGGACGAAGGTTTCAGAACTTTAGCAATCTGCCAAAAAGGAAGAGAAATAGCTTATTTGAGGTTTAAGAGAGTTGTTGATGAAACCATCATATTAAACAAGTTTTCAGAGGTGATAGATCCTGAGGTTGTGAAAAAGATTAGAGAAAGGAATGCAATTATGATTCCTAATAGAAGTTTTGCTGTATATGTTGGATATGATGCTATTGAAACTAACTTTCCAGTTCCTATATATGGAAATAGATATCTTCTTCGCTATGAGGAAAGAACAGGAAATAAGACTTACTATAGACTGTTAGATACTGCAGGAATAAGGAGGCCTAAAACTTTCTCGAGTCCAGATGAGATAGATAGGCCTGTAATGGTTAAAATGCCTCACGCCAAGAGAAGAGTTGAAAGAGGGTTTTTTGTTGCAAGAGACAGAGATGATTTCTGGAAGAGATTTAGGAAACTAGTTTCTGATGGTGTAATAAAAGAGGAAGACTTAAAGAATGCTTCGATAGAGGAGCTAATAGTAGGTGCTCATTTTAATGTTAATTATTTCAGAACCATGGCCAGAAATGACGTAGAGCTCTTAAGCATAGATAGGAGAATTCAGACGAACCTTGATGGTTTTCTGAGGCTTCCAGCCTCAGATCAGCTAAAAATAGGGGAAGTAATTGATGTGGAATATGTAGAGATAGGTCATGAACCTGTAACGATAAGAGAGAGAATGCTAAATAGACTATTCGAACTAGGGGATAGATTTGTTAATGCTGTAGATAATATAGAGCCTCCGGGTCTCATAGGTCCCTTTACTTTGCAGCTCATGGTAACTCCAGATTTGGATATTGTTGTTTTTGATGTTGCATTAAGGATAGGAGGGGGAACTAATATCTACCTAGGACTAGGTAGTCAATACAGCAAACTCTATTTTGGAATACCGATAAGTATGGGAAGGAGAATAGCCATAGAGATTAGAGAGTGTATTGAGAAGGATTGTATCGAGAGAGTGATAACATGAAGTGTAAGGCTAAAGTTGCAATAATAGTTGGTAGCAATAAAGATATTGATATAGCAAAAAAAGCAATAAATATACTTAATGGCCATGGAGTAAACGTTGATGTAAAAATCTTAAGCGCTCATAGAAATCCTGATGAACTTGAAAAATACATCAAAGAGAATGATAACGAAATAGATATCTATATAGCAATGGCAGGACTTTCTGCAGCCCTTCCAGGCTTCATAGCCTCTAGGACTAATAGACCAGTAATAGGTGTGCCACTTGCTGTAGGACCTCTTTCGGGCCTTGATGCACTTCTTTCAATAGTTCAGATGCCTAGGGGAGTTCCTGTTGCAACTGTTGGTATAGGTATAGCTGAGAACGCGGCATATTTAGCTCTAAGAATCCTTAGACTCGCCAGAAGGTGTTCCGAGAATGATATCTAATACCGATATTAGAGAGATAATTTCCAATTATGATACAGAAGACATACATATAGGAGTTTTGGCCAGTCATTCTGCATTACAGATACTTTATGGTGCTAAAAAAGAAGGATTAAAGACTATTTTAATCAGCATACCTGAAAGAGAAGTCTTTTACAATAACTTTCCGCATCTAATAGATAAAACGTTAGTTGTAGATAGATGGAAGGATTTATGTAAGGATGATGTTGTAAGAAAGTTACAGGAACTTAATACGATACTGGTTCCTCATGGTAGCATGGTTGAATATATCGGCTCAGAATGTTTTTTAAATTTAGAACTTCCTCTCTTTGGATCTAGGAAGATTATGGAGGTTGAGGCTGATCCTAAAAAGAAGATGAATCTTCTAAGATCTGCAGGCATTCCAGTACCTAGGGAGTATTCTCTAGATGAAAACTTCGATGATTTAGTAATAGTTAAGTTGCCAGGTGCAAAAGGAGGGAGAGGTTATTTCATAGCAAAAGGAAAAGAAGAGGTTATGAAGAAACTCAATAATAATGTCAAAGATGTTATTATACAGGAATATTTATTAGGAGTTAGGGCATACTATCATTATTTCTATAGTCCAGTTTTGAGAAGGCTTGAAATCTTAGGCATGGACATAAGATATGAATCAAATGCTGATTCTCTAGGAAGAGTCCCAAGAGAGTATATAGAGCCAACATTCACTGTTGTTGGAAATATACCTCTCGTTCTTAGGGAAAGCCTCCTTCCAAAGGTCATGGAATACGGTAATAGGTTTGTCAATGCGACACTAACTGTTGAGAATGGAGGTATAGCTGGTCCTTTCTGTTTGGAAAGTATAGTTAAGGAGAACCTTTCTATAGTGGTCTTTGAGTTCTCAGGAAGAATAGTGGCTGGAACTAATATATATGTTAATGGAAGCCCTTATTCTTGGCTTTATTGGGACGAACCCATGAGTATGGGAAGGAGAATAGCCAGAGAAGTGATTCTTGCAAGACAGAAGAACGAACTGAATAAAATCCTAAGATAAAGTTTTGTACTTCTTTGTTAAGGTTTGTTCTGAAAGTTTTAGGTGAAGGACATGAATAAGAAATATAAGAAATGTGACATTATAAAGTACGACGTTTTTTTAGTAGACATTGATGGTGTTGTGTGGAGAGGAAGAGAGCCTATTTCGGACAATATTGAAGGATTAAAAAGACTTATCAAATTAGGGAAGGAAGTATTTTTCGTTACAAATAATTCGACAAGGTCTAGAACAGTTTATTCGGTTCTTTTAGAAAAACTCGGAATTACTGTTGATGAAAACCATATAATTACTAGTGGTTATGCATCAGTCCTCTGGCTTTCTAAGATAAAGCCCAATTCATTAACTTATATCCTGGGAGAGGAGGGCCTTGCTGAGGAAGCAGTAAAAGCTGGCTTAAAGCTCGTAACAAGGAGCGAGGCTCTTTCAGGATCTGCTGAGGCGGTTATTGTAGGTCTCGATCGGAACTTGACCTACTCCAAGCTAAACGCTGCATATAAGGCAGTAGTCGATGGTGCAATTTTTATAGCCTCGAACAAGGACCCAGTTTTTCCCTTAGAAAAAGGCTCTAAGGCACCAGGAGCTGGGGCAATAGTTGCAGCACTTGAGGCTTGTCTTGGAAGAGAGCCAGATTTTGTTGCCGGTAAACCAAATCCATGGATGGTAGAGATAGCTGTAGGAAAGAAGGTTCCGACAGGTACAGTTATTATAGGAGATAGATTAGATACTGATATACTAATGGCAAACCTTGCAGGTGTCGATTCAATATTGGTTCTGACAGGAGTCACTTCTGTGGAACAAGTAAATAGGGTTGAGGAAGAGATAAGGCCAACATGTGTACTTCAAAGTATCAAAGAAAGTTTTGATTAGTTATTCTGTAGATCTCAGAATTCTTTAAATATCTAGATCTTAACTTCCTCTAAGAGGTTCCAAGGGATAAAGTCAGAAAAGGAACCAGGGGTGCTGTTGATGTCTATCCAAAAGGCTAACCCTCTTAGGTATCTAAGAGAGGCTATAGGTAAAATCGTCTTTGTGAAACTCAAGGATGGTACTGAGTATGTAGGTATGCTTAAGGTTACAGATAGAACTATGAATTTAATTCTGTCAAATACAGCTGAAGTTAAAGATGGTGGTAGGCTCGTCGCGAAGTATGGCAATGTTCTAATAAGAGGGAGTATGGTCTTATATATAAGTTTTAATCCAGAGCAAGCGGCTCCAGAGTATTCATCTTAGTTAGAACAGAAAGGATTCAGTATTCTAGTCTTCTCTGGATCCACAAGCAGGTAGATATATCTCTCTGGAGCAGACAAAGGCTTCCATGCTATATATACAACAACCCCATCTGTAGGGGATCTTAATGTTCTCGTTTCGCCTTTATTTGTAACGATATAAGCCATTATATCTTTCTTATCAATTTTGTCTCCTTCTCTTGAGACCAGATATACTTGGATGCCTTTGGCTTCGACTAACTTGAGTTCCAACTCATTTTCAACATAAATAATTCTATTCTTCATCCAGGGAATCATAATAGCAAAAGGTCTAATCACCTTGGCCTCTATTGGATCAAATATTAAATTCCAACCAGCCTCATATGCTATAAGACCTGCTTTTATACCATCCTTTTTACTTTCTTTTATATAACAATTTTTGTCTGGATATAAGGTAATAGTGTCAGAAGAATTCTTTCCAACGACATAGAGTCTTGGAAATTTGTAGTCTTCGGGTGTGTATTCATGGTTAAGATCCACTAATGGTCCCTCTCAACTACGAAAAGTGCAAGCTCTTTAAGAGCCTCTCTAGCTTCATCATCAACGACATCTAAGCCATCAAGTATTCTTAAGGCTCTTCTTGACATATTATATGCCATGTCTTCAGCATATTTTAGTGCTCCGCTTTCCTTGATAAGTTCTGCAACTTCTCTGTATTTATCTTCATCAACTTTCCTTCCCATAACATTTTTGACTTTCTCTTTCATATTTTCATCAACTTTATTAAGCGTATAAATTATTAGGATTGTTTTCTTTCCTTGTCTTAGATCACTGTAGATGGGTTTCCCAGTCTTGACGGGATCGCCATATATTCCGAGTATGTCATCCTTTATTTGGAAGGCTATGCCAATAAGCCTTCCATATTCACCAAGGAGATTGATTACCTCATCATCTTCTAAGGCAGCCACGCCTCCAAGCATTGCCGATGCTTCAATAAGAGCTCCAGTCTTTAGATAGATCATTTCAAGATAATCATTTGTATCAACATCCCATCTTTTTTCAAACTGCATATCATAGCCCTGTCCTTCACTAACTCTTTTTGCTGCTCTAGAAAGTATCAACATGGCTCTGCCAAGATCTTCATAGCCCAGTCCTCTCTCTAAACCATCTTCCATGATTCTTAATGATTCTGCAAAAAGAAAGTCTCCAGCAAGAAGAGCCCATTCAAGACCATAAGCAATATGAGTAGTCTGGACACCTCTTCTAAACTCATCTTTATCTATTATATCATCATGTATAAGGGTGAAGTTGTGGAATAATTCAACAGCAGCAGCTAAAGGTAGGGCCCTTGCTTCACCAGAGGCTCCTGAGAGCATCCTGGCTGTTGCCAGTACAATAAAAGGTCTAAGTCTCTTTCCTCCAGCTTTTATCAAATGAAGAGAAGCTTTGTGAAGTGTCTCAGGTCTCCCTTTCACCATTCTAAATATATAGTCAGTTACAGTTTTAGCATAGATATCTAGTAGCCTCTCAAATCTCTCACTCAAACCTCTCACCTCTTTTTCTGTGTTAGGATCCTTCTTAATTTAGCCCTCAAAAGCTCCTCCAAGGAGATGCCTAGGATCTCCATCTCATCGGCAAGCCTTCCCCAGATGAGAGGGGTGGTTAACTTTAATATATCAAGTTTTTTTGATCCTGTCAAAAACATTACGACCTTAAGTTGCCATATTACATCATCTAGTAGCCTTTCAAGTCCCTCTTCGCCTCTATAGGATAAGGCTCTGAGTGCAGGGAGAGCAAATCCAGTAAGATCCGAGCCAAGAGCTATGCTCTTTGCAATGTCAAGACCTGTTCTTATTCCTCCACTGGCTATTATACATGCTTCTGGAACAGAGGTTCTAATGTCGATAATAGAGAGAGCCGTAGGATTCCCCCAATGATCTGGGAAACCATCAGGATTTCTTCTAAACCTCTTTCTTAGGCTCTCAACCTTTATCCAGCTTGTGCCTCCAAGCCCAGAGACATCAAAACACTTAATTCCTATTTCCCAAAGTTCTCTGGCAATGACTCCGTTAAGCCCGGCTCCAGTTTCCTTTACTATAATTGGAATACTGAGTTCGTCAACAATCCTTTTTATAGATCTGATTACATTTCTATAAATGGGTTCTCCTTCAGGTTGAAAAACTTCTTGAGCAGGATTTAGATGTATGGCTAGGGCATCAGCCTTAATCATGTTGATAATTTTGTCTATTTGTTCTAGATTTAACCCTTTAGCCAGTTGGGCTCCGCCAATATTGGCTACTATAAGGGCATTAGGGGCATTTTCTCTTGCAACTTTGAAGCTATTCTCAAGACTGGGATCTTCTAGAGCAGCCCTCTGACTTCCCACACCCATTGCAATTCCATATTTCTCAGCAACTCTAGCAATTGCAGAATTTATCCATGTAACCTCAGGATGGCCACCGGTCATTCCAGTTATCATTATTGGTGCATTGAGTTTCTTTCCAAAAAGTTTCATACTGATATCTATTTCGTCAAAGTTTAGTTCTGGAAGAGGATTATGTAAAAGCCTAACATAATTCAGAAGAGTGCCCTCAGAGGCCTCAACATTTCTTTCAAGTACGATTTTTATGTGCTCAAGCTTCCTAGTTGCAGTTTCCTTATCCGACAAGTTCCGTACCCACATTTTCACCTCTCAGTACCCTTATAATACCGTTATTCCTTCCTCCTACAATAACGATCTTTCCAACTTTTCCAAGAGCCTTTGAGGCCTCAACAATCTTTCCTCTCATTCCTCCAGTTACATCGCTTGTATTACCTAGAAACTCTAGTACTTCATTTACTCTGGCTCTCTTTATTAATTTTCCATTAACAATAATTCCTGGAACATCAACAGCGTACACCAAACAGTCCACATTTAGTAAAGAGGCTATCTCGGCTGCAAGTCTGTCACCACTAACCACTACGAACTCTTCTCCACATGGGATGGCATCTCCATATATCATTGGAACTAACTCATTTCTATAATCTCGAACAACATTTTTGTAAGAACAATTCTCACAGTCGCATATTGTATGTGTGGTGTGAAGAGTGACATCTATTTCATAGGCCCTTAGAACTTTAAGTACCTTAGTTGCTAAGGAGAGCATGGCCTCCTGGACATAGCTAGCACCTTTTATGTCCATCCTTCCTCTTTTCATAATAACATCTTTGACAGCAGGATGTCCAAAGCTTCCTCCACCATGTACAATTATCATCCTTCCTCCATCCTTAACATATTTGGAGAGTTGATCTGAGGCCGAGATTAGAGAACTCCAATTTATTGTACGAAGGTCATTCTTGACTGTTATGAGACTTCCTCCAAGCTTAATAACTGAGGTCTTGCAGGTCAATTTCAGTCTCCTCGGGATATTGTATAATATTCAAAATTTTTTGGAAGACCTGCTGCTATAGTTCTTCCTTTTCTTGGAGTTATCCCCCATACTCCTAAGGCTATAGCTTCCTGAACAGGTAAAAACTTATCCAAGATTTCCATTATGTCTTTCCCCTCCCTAAGCATTATGGCAGCCTCAAGAGCTTCAAGGCCAGAAACCTTGACTAGAGCATTATAGATCTCTCCTCCAATACTTTTCCTGGTTATTCTGGGATTCCTCACAGGAAGGAAGCTTTCATATCTTAGCTTGATCTTATTTGAGTTAAACTTAGCTATTTCTTCTTCATTTCTATAAGCAACTATAGTTCCATATGAGACAGAAAATCTAAGAGCATCTATAACTCCAGACCATGGAGGGCCTTCATTGAATGGATCAGAGAACCTACCCATTTCAAGGATCTCATAGGTATCAAGGATCTCTCCGTTCTCCTTGGCTAATGCATATAGAAGAGCAACGGTAAGTGTAGCATAAAGACCAGAGGGACCCGGAGATCCTAAGGATTCTTCAATAGACATTTTTGCAGTATACGACATTTTCATTCCTTTACAGAGTCTTTTCCAGAACATATCAAGAAGACCTCTTATTAATGGAGCTCTAGGAGGTTCTCCCAAAAGCTCAAGAGATGGATCCTTAGAGCGATCAAGCTTAACATTGACTATAATAGATGACATAGGAACGGCTATGTACGGGTTCTCAGACTCCGGAATAGGTATTCCTATGAGTACTACTGGTACTTTTAAAGAGAGTTTTATTAGCGCCATCTTTCTTATCTTCCCCTAGGCCGATTATGTATATTTAGTGAAATAAAAACTAAGGTTCTTGTTTATTTTTCTGATTTTTCTTCAGGAAATGGGACTCTGATCGCGGCATAACCTACGACCCAATCTTTCTCTTCTATTATATCCCCACTTGTTGCATGTTTTAGCACCTCGGCTTCTCTTGCTCCCTCTAGTTTTCCTAAATAAAGTAGTGTTGAAATGGCCCCAGGCCCACACATGGTGATGTTATATTTCTCTACTGAGGAGAAGAGCCCCTCTGGATCAAGTTTTTTGATGTTCTCAAGTGCTATGTTATCCTTCTTTATAGCAACCTCGTGAGGCTCGTAATGAGTGAAATCACTACTAGCTATTAAGACATAATCGAGGCCTAGATCTTTCTCTACAGAATAAATGGCATTAGCTAAGTCCCTTGATATATCTGGGGTCTGATGAAGAAGTGTTATTGGGACTATCCTAAACCTGGAACCAAATATGTATTGTAAAAAGGGAAGTTGTACCTCGATTGAGTGTTCGAACTTATGAGCTCTATCATCTATGTCAAGGAATTTACTTCTTGAGACTAACTCTTTAACTATGTCATAGTCAACTTCAATATCACCAAGAGGGGTTTCCCAGATTCCCTCTCCATATGTAGCAACAAGGCTTCCGAAGCCCTGATGATTTGGTCCTATTAATATAACAGTCCTTGGGGGTCCTTCCTCGGCTAGCTTATAATAAGCATTTGCTGCCACAGGACCACTATACATATAACCAGCATGAGGCACAACGAAGCCTACGCTCTTTCTCCTTCTTCGCAAAAGAGGTTCTGGAAGCTTTCCAGGGCCTATGGGATGAAGAAATACCTTCTCTATGGCACTAATAAGCTCTTCTTTCTCTGCAGGGTAAAAGTTACCTGCTACTGCAGGTCTTCTTCTCTTGAAGGTCATAAGGAGTCCCCCTTTCATGTTTTGATAGTTCGTACACAGATTAATAAAGAGAAGCTTAATAGGGAGTTAATTTTTAAGTCTCAGATAGGAAAGAGCTTTTCATGGCGGGCCGGTAGCTCAGCCTGGAAGAGCGCTCGGCTTGCACCCGAGAGGCCCCGGGTTCAAATCCCGGCCGGTCCACCATACCAATATTCTGATATAACTCTTGTATGCCTTAACAATTCTATCAAGTGGTCAAGTATCTGGTCACTACCTTCTTTTCATCCCTGTACTGCTCGTATATCTGACCTCCTCCCCGCCCTAAAGGGTTCATCGGTTCCCCGCATCTATTCGGGGATACATCTTTCATCTGCAGGGCAGTCGGGCTGGTCAGAGAAGTCCCCATCTGGGATTTGTATCTATTAATTAGGTTTAGGACAGCTATGGTATCTCTATCAGCTTCAAAACCACATCTCGGACATCTATATCTCCTGTACCCTGTTTTTATCATTTTTACATGACAATACGGGCATGTTGTTGAAGTATATCTTGGATCTATCCTAACAACCGCTAAACTGTGTTTTCTTGCTTCCCATTCTATCCACCACAATAGTTTTCTATAAACCATGTATATCAATCGCTCTCTCCAGCTCTTCTTAAGCCTCCTTGAATTTGTACTCAGGTTTCTGAGGTCTTCAACTATAATAGTATTCACGTTATGAGCAATAGCAAAGTCTACTATTCTTTTCGCCTCTCTTTTAGTAAAGTCTTCTGTTATGTTCCTTATTCTCTCTATGTGAGGCCCGTTCCATTGGCCTCGACAGCCACCCATGAGCCCATAACCCTTTTGGTAGGGTTATGGGCGAGGTGGAACTCCCTAGAGGTGACCATGAACTTACATAAAATGATTGGAATGAATACCTAGGGAGAAACGGGATAAGATCCTTAGTCCAGCTACTCTCTACCTGAAACTGTCATAAAACTTCTCTTGGAAATAAAATTAATTAAAGGCATGAAATAATATTCAAGAACAGCTATAAACCAAGCCCCTTATATTTAATGGCTCCCAACATAACTTCCTTAAGGAACATTCTTCTATGAGTATATTTTGATTTCAGAATATTGAGAAGCTTATCCTAGAACTTTTGCTTTTATTGTCAAGCTTCTTCCAGTCTAAGGTATTCATGAAGGTTAGTATTTACTAAGATAGGACATGTTTCTTGCATCATTACTCTAGCACATAGCTCTATAGTCATCAACAAAACATAATCAAAGTCCAGTGAAAGTTTTATAAAGAGTAGAAAAGTTATTGGTTAAAAATCTATTATTGATTCTCTTTATGTTATTACCAAGGGCAGTCGTCTACAGGTATCTCGTAGCCTGTGCTTCCTACATGATGTGCAGCTAAGGTCAGAGCTAGCTTTGTTATAAGGGGTAGCGATGCTAAGACTATTGGGAGGATCATAGGAGCAAACTTCTTTAGGCCTGCCTTCACTTTTCTACACCTCGAGAGGCATTTCAACTGTATCAGTTATGTGCCATTTTGCACGATATTACAGCACAAAATTTTTTTTCTAAAGGAAAAGAATATTTAAATAAGGTATTATTGTCTAGAAGAATAGGCTAAGAGGTTTATCTGGAGATTTTCAGGTAATTATTTTTATTCTTGAAATCTAATATATTTGTGATTAGGGAAGGAGAGCTTATGAGCAAGAAGAAAGAGAAAGTGGAGATCGCTGGCGTAAAGTTCTTACCACCATCGATGACCGATTATTTCATGGAAAGAGATACAGCTATGGTTCTTCAAAGGCTTTATAATGTAAAACAAAGGCTCTATAGGCCTGCCTCTGCTGAGATGGGAGTTCACCACGAAATACTGAAGAGGAAACTTATTCAATTAAAGAAAAAAGGATTTTCTGTAAGACCTTTGTTCAATTATAAGCTATTAGGTCTTGAAATGGTCAGTGCAATATTTGAGGGAGATAAGGCAAGTGGTTTTATAGAGAAGCCCTTTGTTAGAAGTATATCAAGGATTTATCCTACAGGAGATACGCTTGTTGTCTTCTATGTTCCTAGAGAGAATATAAATGTATTCAAAGCATATCTCAGATCATTAGAAGGAGTCAAGAGTGTAGAACAGGTAATATATAGGACAAGGAGCACTCCGGACTTCATATGGTACGGACTTAAACTTGCTGACATCTGTAGCAAAGAATCATTTGAGAAACTTAAGTATGCTACAGAAAGAGACATAGGAAGATACAGTTTTCGAGCTAATTATCCATTAATAAGCTTTGCAGCCATAGATCTTGCAATAATGGCAGTTCTTGAGAGAGAGTGGATTCCTCCACCTCCAGTAGTAGTGGCGAGGAAAGCCGGCTATAGGGAAAGATCAGTAAAATACCATTATGACGAAAAAGTCAGAAAGTTCATATCAGGCTATGGGGTTTTCTTCAAACCCTATAATGTCTTGGGGCCTATATTTGTGCAGGCCCTTAAATGGAAAAGTGAGGATGTTGTAACTTCTATTGCAAAGAACTTTGCACAACACCCCTTTATTTCAGGTGTAACAGTTATGGATACCGGCAGAGTTTATATAACTTATACAGGTCCTCCCCAATGTACCGCAAAGATTACAAATCTGGCTTCAAGTTTTCTGGAACATAAGGATCTCTATGTCGTTGAGATAGTAAAGAGTTATACTTTGCCAGCAATAAAAGGCCTTGAATATGATCCCCATAAAAGGTATTGGAGTTTCGATATAGAGAAGGTTATGAAAGATTATGAGTAGCTTTAAGGTTTAGTTTTTGGGCTCCTATTCTGGGGTAAAAGGTTGAAAGATGCTGAGGCTAAGGATCCTTTTGTTTGTCTTATAGAGAGGGTTTCTAGAGCTCTTTCAGAGAACTTAGGTATAGATGAGTTGAAGGCCTGGAGGCTTCTTCTTCAACCAATTAAGGAAGAATATGGTGATCTTGGGTTTCCTTTAATGAGATATGTGAAAGGAAGAAGGCTCGACGCAATAGAAATACTCAATGATATTATGACGAGGCTTAAGAATTCTGGGATAGATTATGTTAATATTGAACTGGTCTCTGGTTTCATGAATTTTAGGCTTAACATCCCGGAATCATTTAAGAGACTCGTTTTCCTAATGAAAAAGGGGTGGAGGCCTAGACCAGAAGTTTGTTCTGAAGCGAAGAGAATAGTAGTTGAACATACGAGTGCTAATCCTATTCATCCTCTCCATATGGGTCATGCAAGGAACTCTATATTAGGAGATACCCTTTCGAGACTTCTCAAGGCCAGAGGACATAGGGTCAATAGAAGGTTTTACATAGATGACGTTGGTAGGCAGGTGGCTATAGCTGTTCTAGGCTTTGAGCTCCTAAACATAAAGAACCCTAAAATGCTTTCAGAGGAACTTAGAATAAAACCTGATCATCTTGCTGGATGGATATATGCTACGACACATACGGCGATGGATGTGGTTAAGGCTAAGAACGATGGTAAATCTAAGGAGCTCGAAGAGCTTGCCTATAGTTTGGCCAGGCTTGAGGAGAGAGAGCCTGTAGGAGGTTGGACTGAGAAAATTTTAAATTCTATTTCCTTAGTAGATGATCCTGAGAAACTTATCAGCAGGTTGATAAACAGATATGAGAGGGGTCTTGAGCCCGAAAGAACTATTGTCAGAACCGTCTCTGAATTTGTTCTTGAAGGTTTCAAAGAGACTCTAAAGAGGTTGAAAATAGAGTTCGATCATTGGGACTGGGAAAGCGACCTTGTCTGGAACGATCTTGTTTCTGAAATTCTTGATAGGGCAAAGAAAAGCAAGTATTATATGATACATAAAGGTGTTGAAGCAATTAATATCCCCGAAATAATTAAGGAGATTGTTCTTAAAGACAAGGATATGAAAAAGAACTTTAAGATACCCAGAAACCTTGAAGTCCCTCCCCTAATACTTGTAAGGAGTGATGGAACAACTCTTTATACAACGAGAGACATTGCATACACAATAAAAAAGTTCAGAGAGTTTAGTGCAGACAAGGTAATAAATGTCGTTGGTGCTGAGCAAAGGCTCCCACAACTGCAAATCAGACTAGCTCTTTTGGGTCTTGGCTTCAGGAAAGAGGCGCTCAATTTGATTCACTATGATTATGAGATGGTTAGACTTGTAGGAATGAAAATGAGTGGCAGAAGAGGAGTATATATGGCTCTTGATAATATCTTTGATGAAGTCAAAGCTAGAGCAAAGGAGGAGGTCCTTAAGAGAAATCCTAATGAAAGTCTTGAATGGATTGATAGTGTTGCTGAGGCTGTGGCTCTTGGAGCAATTAGGTTTTCTATGATTCAGTCAAGTGCCAGCAAACCTCTAACGTTTGATCCAGAAAAGGCTCTCAATTTCAAGGAAAATAGTGGTCCTTATCTTCAATACACATATGCCAGATCTGTGGGAATTCTTGAGAAGGTAGGAGAGATAAGGTGGAACCTCATAGACTATGAAGGCTGTAAGGATCCTATGAGAAGGAGGCTTATAGTAAATGCCATGAAATTCCCCATGATTGCAGCTAAGGCAGCAGATGACTTAGCTCCTGAGGATTTGGCAACATATCTTCTAAAGCTTTCAGATTCTTTTAATGCTTGGTACCAGAGGGATCCAGTAATAAGAGAATCTAATGAAGGAATTAAATACTGTAAGGTTGCAATGGTTAAGTTTATATCCGAGACTGTCAAGAAGGGTCTAGAGCTCTTAGGAATACCTCCTCTTCGAAGAATGTAACGATCATTTCCATCTTTTATAAAGATCAAATTTATAGCCAATGACATCGAATACCTTTCCGACTACAAAATCTACGAGTTCGTCAACACTTCTAGGCTTTATGTAAAAACTCATGCACATAGGAACTACAAGAGTTCCTCTTAATGAGATCATATAAAGAGCCTCGAGTTCAGTGGGTCCTAGAGGAGTCTCTCTAGGGACAACGACAAGCTTTCTTCCAAGTCTTAAAATTGAAAGTGCAGCCCTAGTTACAAGATTTTCTTGGATCCCATAGGCTATTGATGCTATGGTTTTCATGCTCGCAGGTATTATAATCATGGCATCAGGCTGATTGCTGGAACTGGCCAAAGGGCTATCTAACTCATGTTCTTTATAGACCTTCCCATAATCATTCAAAATGCCAAGAAGTTCCTTAGGTCTTATTCCCTCCTCTAGCTCGGCCACTCTAAATGCTGCATTACTTACAATAATTCCTTCTATGTTTATTCCTCTAGATTTTGCAACCTCTATGAACCTAATTCCTACTCTTATTCCGCTAGAGCCAGTAAGGGCTATCGAAATACTTTGAGGTCTGCAGGACATTCCTTGGCTTCACCCAAACTATTTTTAACACCGTTTATCATTTCTTTATAAGCTCTGCTCCCATATGCAACCATTACTATAGTTCTTGGGTATTCTTCTTCAAACCTTCTGAATTCTTCAGCCATAGCTCTAGAAACCTCATCGACTCTAAGTCCTCCAACTCCTGTTCCCATGGCAGGGAACGCTATACTTTCAATCCCAAGCTTCTTAGCAATTCTAAGCGCAGCTCTTGTAGCCTTGATCGCATTTTCTAGAGGTATGTTCATTGCAGGCATTTCCATGGTTGGAGCATGAATTACATACCTAGCGTTAAGCCTTCCTGCTCCAGTAGCTATTGCCTTGCCTATAGGAACAGGTGCTTGTTTACGGGCCTCGTTCTCTATTTCCTTCCCTCCAACCTCTTTTATTGCTCCGGCTACTCCTCCACCCATGAACATTAAACTATTAGCAGGGTTCACTATCGCATCTACAGAGACTCGAGTTATATCACCCTCTATTACAATTACGATTCTGTTATTTATTTTAAAACATTTCAATTATTTCACCTTTTTATAAGCTATGTCTATCACCTTTTACCTAATGAAGGGTCATAATATATGTGCATTGAACGAAGTCGAGACATTACATTCTTTTTAAAGTTCTCTATTTTTTCGACCTTATTTTGATTTCCTATTCTTCTTAATATTATCTCTTCGACAAGTGAATATTTTTTATAGGTTTCATTAAGTCTTCTCCAGTTAATTCCTTTTAGAGCCTCTTCGACGTCAGGGTTTCTCGGGACAGTACCTGTCAGCATAAGAACTGATATTATGGGGTATCCGATATATCTTCTGAACCTTGTTCCATTATCATCACTGTATACACTATAACCGTCAATAACTTTTTTGATAAAAACTCTGTAGGTTCTATCGCCCTCAGATGATATAACTTTTGCAGATATAAGTCCCTTAATCTCCTGGTTTAGGTGAATTCTTCCATCGGCTATTGCTCCAGCTGCTTCAAGAACTTTTATTGATGGAGGGCACTTAAGTTTTATCAATGTGACTCCCCCAGAGAGCTGCTACTCTCTGTCTTTTAAACAGTCTCTGGAATTCTTAAATATGGTGAGGAGAGCATTTTGTCAGAGAGGGCCTCTCTTGAGTTCTGGAACTTAAAGAATCCTCCATCTCCATATCATGTTCAGGCCTTAATTGAAAGCATTCTCGGCTTTGCAACATTAGGCAGGGTTAAGGGTTCTGTCCTAATATCAACAAGGTGGAAATGGAGAGGTCATGTTTCATCTTTTTATGAGGAATCGTATAGGAGTCTTATGAGAAGATTTACAGGAGGCTTTGGTTTCAATTCTGAAATAGGAGATCTTTACGTTTCTATAATAAATGAGTCAGACTCACTTTCTCAGACTGAATTATTTCTTAAAAAATTACTTGGATGTGTTGGTTTAAACGCTAGTAATGGGATCATCATTGCGAAAGAAAAAGGAGTTTATGGAATTACAAGGCTTGGAAGGCCTGGGGTTAAAGCTCCAACCCTTATTGAACTATTCATCAGAGAAGAGCTAGATGTGTCAGAAATTATAAATTGTCTTTTTGAGGAAAAAAATCATGTCAGTATTAAAAAAAGAGAGGATCCGTATTGGGATTCACTTTCAAGAGGAGCTAATGGATTCTCAAGTATAACATGGAGAGTCCATACACTCTCTCAGCTTCCATATACCCACTCTATTAAACATGGGCCTTTTTCATTAAAGGTAGGTCTTGCAGAAGTTGAGTGCTTCATTTCCAATGTATCGCTTTCAGGAAACTTCTTTGCAGCTCCACCCTCAGAACCATTTACGTCGGTTTCGTCATTATTGGGCATGCCAATAGACAATAGGTTGTCAGAAGTCATAGCCGTTAGAGTTGAGAGTTATGGAGAACTCCTAGGAATAAGGTCCCAGGATTTCACGGAAGCTTTTGGAAAGATCTTTAAGGATACATCCTGTATGTAGATTGTTCTCTAAAGATCTTGTCAACCTTTTAAGATCAGAAAGCCCTTATTTTTCCTAGGTGAAGAAATGAGTTGACATCAGTGGAAATAAAACCCAGAAAGCCCTTACCTAATGTAGGAGAACTCGTTGTAGGGACTGTAGAGGAAGTTTACGACTTTGGTGCGTATCTTAGTCTGGATGAATATGGAGGAATTAGAGCTTTTCTTCCCTGGAGTGAAGTCGCCACAAGGATGGTAAGGAACATAAGACAGGTTGTGAAAGAAGGCCAGAAAGCCGTTGTTAAAGTAATCAGGGTGTACAGGGCAAGGAGACAGGTTGACGTAAGCCTTAAGAGAGTTACAGATACTGAGAGAAGGAAAAAGATGATGTGGTGGAAGAGGGTTTTGAAGGCTGCAACTATAATAAAATTGGTTTCTGAGAAAGCAGGGAAAAGTGAAGATGAGGCCTTTAAGGAAGTTCTCTGGAGACTAGATAATCATTATGGGGATCCTCTGACGGGTCTTGAGCGAGCAGTAATATATGGAGAGAGAGCTCTTAAGGAGGCAAGAGTTCCAGAAGGATGGATAAAAGATCTGATAGAAGAGGCTAGGGCAAGGATAAAAGTGAAGCAAGTTAAGATAGCCGGTGTGTTTACGCTTACTACAATGGCCAACGATGGTGTCAAGAGAATAAGAAAGGTCCTTGAGAGTATTAAGAGCTCCATAGAAAAATATGGAGGGGATCAGATAAGGGTAAGGATTTATTCGATAGGATCTCCTAAGTACAGAATTGATCTTCAGAGCCATGAATATAAAATAATGGAGAGAGCTCTTTCAAGAGGAGTTAATGAAGGTAGAAAAGTTGCCAAAAACCTTGGAGTAAGCTTTGTCTTTGAAAGGTTGAAGACTGCATGATCTTTTATAAATAATATTTTGTTTTTGGATTGGTGTATGACGGATCTGGAGTGGAATAGGAATGGTTAAGTGGTTATTGAGAAAGTGCACCAGATGTGGAAGATATACACTGAGAAGAGATAAATGTCCTGTATGTGGGGCTCCTGTTAAAGTTCCACATCCACCAAGATTCTCTCCAGAAGATAGGTATTTGAAGTATCGCTATATGTTAAAAAAGAAGTTAGGAATCATTGGTGAATAGAATGTTTTTAGGAAACTTCCTCAGGGCATTTTTTGAGCTCTTCATAGTTCTTGATCCATTTTCTGTAGCTCCTATATATATAAGTAGATCTTCTATACTCTCTCCTTCTCAGAGATCAAAATTGCTTAATATGATAATAACCTCTGTCTTCTTTATGCTTTTACTCTTTACAGTAATAGGTGATCTAATGTTCAAGCTCCTAGGAGTTAATATGTCTGATTTTAAAATAGCTGCGGGTATAATACTTCTTGTCTATGCTGTTGCAAGCTTTCTTAACATAAAGTTATCTTCAACAGAGGTTCAGCCCGAATCAATGTTAGTTCCTATAGCAACACCCTTGCTTGCTGGACCTGGAAGTATTACAGTCCTTATTTATATAAAACAGACGTATGGATATCCTATGGCATTAATCTCTCTAATCCTTAATGTCATTCTTATATACCCTATATTTAAGATCGGTGATAGAATAGTCGAACTTCTAGGTCGCCAAGGTGTGCTTTTGCTTGATAAGTTTATGAACTTAATAATTGCAGGTTTCTCTATATCACTCATAAGGATGGGGATAGTTGAAATTCTGGCCTCCTTGCACTAATGTCTTTAGGTGTGGTCCAGTAGCAGTTCTCAGGGACAAACCCAAGGTTGAAAAGGTTTTGGGAGTGGATCCTTCGGGAGGTAGAGCCCCTTGGGGTTATGCTCTTCTTAAGAAGATCTCTAATGATGTTTGGAGAATCAAGGTTATAGGGGAAGAGAGTGGACGTAAGGTCAAGAAAATAATTGAAGAGCTTATAATTTCGGACAGGGTCAAGATTTTGATGCTTGATTCACCTTTAGGCATAGGTCTAGAAACTAAACCTTTTAGAGCTGTTGATAAGGCAGTGAGGCTTCTTGGTGGTAAAGTCCTTCCTCCAATTTGGAAGGGTATGAAAAAACTATCTTTAGAAGGCTTGATTCTGTATTTCAAATACTGTGAAATAGGGACTGTGGTTTTGGAAACGCATCCTTTCTCAGCAGCTCTTATTACTGGATTAGATATAGAATTTTTCAGAGAAACGTTTGGAAGACATTCAGCTGATGCATTAATCTCAGCAGCTGTAGGTGCCATGTGGGTAGAGAATCTAGACATAACTATTTGTCAAAGTGATGGCGTTCTGGTACTTCCAGCTTCAAAATTTAGATTGAAGAAAAATGAGGTAATCCTCCTAAAACATTTAAGTGATGGTTAATGAGGCTAAGTTTGGGGAGAAAGATGAGTGTGGACTTTGCAACACTTGGAGAGCTCAAGAAGGGCAACTATATAGTGATTGATGGAGAACCTTGCAGAATAGTCGAGATAACTAAGGCGAAAACAGGAAAGCATGGTAGTGCGAAGGCCCATGTAGTCGCTATAGGTATCTTTAGTGGTCAAAAGAAAACTTTTGTTGCTCCAGTTGATACAAGGGTTCAGGTACCAATTGTCGAAAAGAAGTTGGGCCAGGTTATAGCAGATCTTGGGGATTCAGTCCAGGTTATGGACCTCGAAACTTATGATACATTCGAAATAGAGAAACCTAAAGACGATGAAAATCTTAGAAATAGGCTCCAGCCAGGTGTTCAAATAGAATATTGGCTTATAATGGGAAGACCTAAGATTATGAGAACAAGAAGTGGAGGTCAAAGTTGAATAAAAAGAAATTTATGAACGCTATTTCTGTATAATAAAGTTTGTTTGTATTTGTTTACTATTTGTGATTAATGTTTAGAATCTCTGTATTTTTGCTGTTGTTAAATTTCATTAGTATATAAATTTGGAAACTATCTATATTGTTTTAGTACTGGAGCAGCTGTTGAGTTTGCTCTTGGGCAATTTCCGTTATTGATGACAATATTATTAATTGCTACAACAAAGTTTTTAGATTGATTTATTTCTATTACCTTATATAGATATCCATTAGTAATCAAATAGCTTAAAGTATTGTCTACATGTCCATGATCAGGCACGGCCTTTATGTAACAGGTATTATTATTTCTCCACACTTTCACAATGATATATGAGCTAGGCTGTGAGAGAAAGAGAAGAACACCCATACTTAAAATAGCAGACACAAGAAGTATTATTAGGATTGTATAAAGAACTCTTCGATCCATGTCCTTGTCTCCTGAGTATGAGATTCTAATTATGTATATAAAATATTTCTTATATTTTGGTTTTCCTAACCAACTTAAGGCTGTTTTGGAAAAATGGCATGCTAATTCGACAGTAATATATATCTCCAGATATATCTCTAGGAAGCGGTGCCCTAAATGAAGGTTGGGAGCGAAGAGACTTATGATCTAGGTTATGCAAAAAGAGCAATGATGTTGTTAGTTACTTTACCTATTCTAGTTATGTATACAGAAGCAGTTCTTATACCGTCATTACCGACTATACAAAGGGAGTTCCATGTAACGCCAAGTGCTGTAAGTTGGGTGCTTTCAATATATCTTCTTACTGGGACTATAAGCGTTGCAATTCTTGGAAAATTAGGAGATATGTTTGGTAAGAAGAAACTCTTTCTTTTCTCCTTATTAATATACACCATAGGAGCCACATTTACAGGATTCGCTCCTACATTTTCAATGCTACTCTTGGCTAGAGCCTTACAAGGTATAGGTATGGCCATATTCCCCTTAGGATTTACAATTGTGAGAGAAGAGTTCCCACCTGAGATGGTTCCTCAGGTTCAAGGACTCATAAGTGCGATGTTTGGTGTTGGAATAGCTATAGCACTCCCACTTGGTAGTTATATAGCAGAAAATTATGGATGGAGATGGACCTATCATACTGTAATACCCTTCATAGTTTTGATGCTGATACTCTCGGCTAAGATATTGAGGGAAAGCAGATACATTACTCCAGGTAAAATTGATGTCATAGGAGCGATCTTTCTAACGGTATTTGATGTTTCAGGTCTTGTAGCTGTCACAAGGGCACCTACTGTTGGCTGGGTATCTATGTCAACAATATCATTGCTCTCGCTTTCAGTTTTTGGTCTAATTCTCTTAATATTACAAGAGAGAAAGACTGAAAATCCCTTAGTTCCAATAAATCTTCTTACAGCGAAAAATGTGCTTATAACGAATATAGGAATATTTCTGGCAGGCTTTGCTATACAAATGATGAATCAGGCTGTAATTTATTTATTACAGATGAAACCGCCATTTGGGTACGGAAAGAACATTTTGCAATCAGGCTTGTTGATGACACCTAATGCATTAGCAATGCTAATAATTGCACCTCTGGTAGGAAGGCTTATGGTTAGATATGGAGCTAAACTCTTTGTTCAGATTGGTGCAGTTTTAGCTGTTGTTGGTCTTTTGCTTCTTTCTCATAATCCGACGCTCTTAGGTCTCTGGAAACTTGTTGGCTTAGTAGTACTAGTAGGAACAGCTGTGACAGCACTTAATGTATCTTTAATAAACATTCTAATATTTAGTGTAGGAAAAAGAGTAATGGGTATAGCTACTGGTCTTAACACTCTCTTCAGAAACCTAGGTGCAGCATGGGGACCTGCTATTGCAGGAACTTTAATGAGTATGTACTCTATAACAATACCTTTAATGCTTCAGGGTAAGTTTGTCTATATCAAAATACCTAAGCCTGTAGCGTATCACTATTTGTTTATATTAACAGCAGTTTTGTACATAGCACTTCTTCTAGTTTCATTGTTTATAGAAGAGGTAGTTAAGATGAAAACGTTAAAGACAGTATCCTAGTTTTGTTTTTTAATAAAGGAACTTAAGTCAAGAAAAAGGTAACTTAAGGTATTTATCTAGTGTGGGATTGTCATAGTGAGAAAGATAGGCAGATAGCGCACTAGGGCCCTTTGAACTCGGGCTGAGATCATATTTTAGATGGGGTGCCCTTTTAAGAATTCTGTAGGTGTTCCCGATACTTGTCTCAGCCTTATGACCTTACTGGCTAGTTCTCAGTTCTCCTAGCCAGCTTTCGTAGACCACCGCTCCTTTTACTTCAGGATCAAGATAGGTTCTCGCTGCTGTTCTATGGAATTAAAAGATGTAGGAGGTGATCTATTTGTATTGTTTTATATGTACTGCTATGCCTGGGAACTTATTAATTAGCTCATTATCTGCTGTATACAGCACTGTGTTCAATTGCCTAGCTAAAGCAACATAACTCGCGTCATATATTGTTATGTTCTCCTTCAATGCGATTTCTACTGTACTCTTCTTGAGCTTTCCCTCAAGTTCATAGATCTCAAATCCATACTTGTTTAGGGCCATGCCTATATCCTTCAGCTCGTCAAGGATATATATACCACTATATTTAAGTGCATTCAGGACCTCATATTCAAGCAACGAGGGAACAGCTATCCTAATAATTCCCCTTACATAGTCGTTCCTAAGCTTTATTGCCTCCTCGCTGAACTCCTCCTTGAGGAACCACTTAACAATTATGCTTGCATCAGCAACTACCTTTTTCTTCTCCAACTCCTAATAACCTCCGTAGAGTCCCAGCCCTCCGGGGCCCTCCTCCTAAGTTTCTCATTAATAAGGAGTGCTTCAGCAATGTTCTTCTTCTCCTCCTCCTTAAGTTTCTCGAGGATAGCCTTCCTGACAACCTCACTCCAGTTAATGTAGCTATACTTTTTCATTCGTCTCTTAATCTCAGGATCTATGCGAACGGTAATGGTAGACAAGTTATGTCACCTATGGAAAAAATAACCTGTTACTACTGTATAAATATGTTGCTACTTTCAATAAGTTATTCATGACCACGAGCATAACCTTGCTCCTAGCACTAATCGAGTTAATGCTAGAGGATAGACCTTTATTTAATCTCTCAGCCTTCACTTTTATGGTTAAGGTCAGCGAGATATTTAAGGCATCTGAGCCAACTAGAGGAGCTACATATTGCGCCATCTAGGCCTCAGAAATGCTCTTAGCAAGAACCTCTCCCCAAGGCGTCAAGTATACTCCTCCTCTCCTACCTCTCCTTGCTATAAGCCCTTCACCTCTTAGCTCCCCAAGTCTGTTCTTCAATGTCTTCTCCTTCATTTTAAGCCTCTTTGAAAGCTCTTCAACAATAATCCCAGGATTCAGCATAACCTCACAAATTATCATTGCCTTCTCCTTGTCAAAACAGCTTTTTCCCAAGAGCTCAGATCCAAATCCATCAGAACAACTTCCTCGAGTCCAAGCCTTCTAGAAAAAGCTGAGAGGGTTTCAAATGCACTCTTAACCCCACTTATTGCAGGAGAGAGCGTTAGGACTAGGAGCTTGTCATCTCTACCAGCACCCCTGCAGTAAGTCTTCTTATTGCAAAGTTCTCATGAAAGCCAAGCGTCATGAGGAAAACTCTTCTAGCCAATATCTACACGCCTCCATCAAACTTTCAATTTAAAGCACTAGAAAACTCTATTGCAATTTAACATAATATGTGCTTTATCCATCTTTCGATGCTTGTAATGTAGATACTCTTCTTTCAATTCCACTATATAGATACAAACTCCTTTAACTACATACCAAGCATTCCTTTATTTGGATATATTTGGATACAGCTCCTCTATTCCACTAATATCTGATGGCCTAGGCACTATTCAAATCTAAAATATCTTTCTTAACTTGAAGCATATATGTCCCGGTTCTAACCGGGACAAACAAATACTATAGAGGTGTCCAGCTAAAACAGATAGCTCTGTATTCATTATTTTGATAACCTTAACTTCCAGGGACCTATGCATTCATAATTTAGAAAGGATCCTCCTAGATCCTAGAGCAGCATTAGGATCTAGGAGGTATGGCCTTCCTTCTACGCGGTATGAGTTCATGAGTCCAGGGCCCTTGAGCTTGCTAAGGGGCTCATAGCAGAAGTAGCTCGGGAAAAGCTCTCAGCAGCTTTACCAGTTAAGACTTGTTTAACATTTTCTTCCAGTCCTAATGTTAAGTATCATTTATCCTAAGAGCCTCACAACCAAGTCTTAAAACTTTAAGTGTTTATGTATGGGATTTTACATTAACTATTAAAGAGTAGAGGATGAGGAATTTTGATAATATTTCAAAATTTGGTGCGGGGGGTGGGATTCGAACCCACGCAGGCCTACGCCATCGGGTCCTAAGCCCGACCCCTTTGGCCAAGCTCGGGCACCCCCGCGCCGTCTACATCTAAGTTTCTGAAGAGAAAAAAAGTTTGGGAAAAGAAGTTGCCTAGTTTTTTTACTGAGGAATGGTAAGTTTGATTCCTGAAAGAAGCAGGTAAGGTGTGAGCGTAGGCGTTCCTACTTCCCACCATTCTATAGGCCATCTTTCCTTTGTAATTCCTTCTATAGACTTCAAGATTCTTGGCATCGAATCCGCTATCCTGGCTCTCTCGACACACGCAACAGGCTTTCCGTTTTCAACCTTGAATGCTGCATCTCTGGTTACAGTTGAGAATGTTCCTTCAAGATAGTTTTGGAATCTTGTATACCAGTTATTGGTTAAGAAGTAGCCATTTTTAAGGTTCTCGAATGCCTCTTCAGACTTTAATTCTCCCTCAGTTATTTCAAGGTTAAAGCTTTGAGGCATGATCCAGCCAGCGTTTCCAGTAGTCTCTCCTCCTAGTAGTTTGGCGGTTTTGCTATTATGTAGAAAACCTTTAAAGACACCATTTTCTATTATATATTTATTCTTAGTACCAACACCTTCCTGATCATAACTTCTGAATCCAGGAAGTTCTCTGTTTAGGGGGATATCTTTTAGTGTGAGCTTTTCTGAGGCCACCTCATCTCCTGGTTTCTTTCCAATAAGAAAGCTCATGCCAAAAACAACCATGCCAGCACTTGCTGCCCTTGCAACCTCTTCTATTAAATTTCCAACAATCATGGGGCCTAAGAGAACTCTATAGGCTCCAGGCTCAAGCTTTGTTCTAGGAAGCTTGTTACAATCGTTTGCAAGTTCCTTTGCAATGCCGATAGCGTTCTTGGCTAATGGAAGACTATATTTTGTTGAGGTCCAACTCCACTGTCCACTGGATTCATCTTTGAACACCCTTACATAGCCGTTAAACTTTGTTATAGAAGAACTGTATTTACCTCCTGTGCTAGACAAGAATAGCTCATTTGTAAGTGAAAGGGTTATCATACCAGCGGCATCTCCAATATTCTTCAGCTCAAGGTCCTCGACAACAAATGAGAGATCTCCAGATTCAACAGCATTTTTTATCTTAGGGTCTATTTCTTTATCAGATTTGCCTGAAGGTTGTGGTAATGGGGCATAGAAGGGTGATTTTTCTAACTTTTCCAGGTCCGAGACAGCTTTTCTTATATCGTCTTCTAGCTTTTTGACATTTATTGTGTAAATTCCTATCCTCTCATTCTTTGCAATATACATATCCAAATCAATATCGTTCCATGACTGAGCTACAGATATTTCTCCATGGGCAAGCTTGATCATTGCTTCATCCTTAATTGTTCCTAGAAGTATATATTCATCAACAAGGGGTTCAACTATGTTTTTAGCTCTTTCAATTACATCCTCGAATTCGTTCATATAAATCTCACCTCTCTTAATCTTATATGTGGCCCTCCAAACCATACAGGAACTCCCTGTGCAGGCTCACCTTTACCACAAGTGCCAGCATAAAACTTTAGATCCTTCCCTACAGCATCTATGCTTGTATAAAACTCTCTAGTTGTCACTTCAAAGGCGACATCCCTCACGGGTTCTTTCAGCTCTCCATTTCTTATCAAATATGCTTCTAAACCAACATATCTTTGTCCCCATCTTATGTCATCGATGTTCCATTCCATATACTTTTTTATATAAACACCATTCTTTATGTCCTCTAGGAGTTCGTCAAAAGTATAATCGCCAGGTACAAAATATGTATTGGCCATTCTGACTATTGGTTCACTTCTGTAGTCCATAGCCCTTGCAGCAGCATTACTTGTTGTCCCATATATACTGGCGGTTTCTCTATTATGGAGAAGTTCTCCAAGCTCTCCATCTTTATACAAATATCTTGTTCTGGCCGAAACACCTTCATCATCATATAGATAGAAACCATAACTTCCAGGTATTGTAGGGTCATCAACTACAGTTACATATCTTGAGCCTATCCTAGTTCCTTTATAAAAGGTTCTGTAGCTTAGGCCTGCTTGAGCCGCTTCTCTTCCAAGTATTCTATCAGCTTCACTAGGATGTCCAGAAGATTCGTGAACGGCTAGGCCAACTATTTCAGGAGAAATGATTACGTCCATAACACCTTTAGGAGGGTTTTTTGCCTTAACTAAATTTATATAAAGGCTTTCTATATCGTCATTCATAAGTTTGTCAAGTCTGTTCTCTTCAAGAATTTCCAATCCTCCAGAACCACCTACTTGGAACCATCTGTTTGCCCTCTTACCTTCATATTGAGCACTTATATTATAAAATACTGATATTCTAGGTGTTCTCGATTCAATAAGAGCACCATCACTAGTAATTAATATCTTTTCCTCAACGGATTCCCTATAAACAATGTTTACTGATGATACTTTAAATGAGTTCTCAGATAGTTTAAGGGATTTGTAAGCCTCTATAAGTCTAGAAATCTTGACATCTATTGGCTCGTCTTCGAAGCTTCTTTTTGGTTTAATGAAGTAGGAAGCACGGCCTAGTCTTGCTGGGGACATACTTACTTTCTGTTTCACTCCTCTGGATGCTGTCCTAGCAGCAGAAAGAGACCTTTCCAAGGCATTATTTAAACCTTCCTTTGAGAGATTATTTGTACTGGCAAATCCTAGTCCTCCAGAGACTATTGAGCGTACACCATAACCTTCTTTAGTTTCTCTTCCTATACCTAGCACAACTCCATTCATGACAGTTATGTTCAGCGACCTATTTCTATGAAATCTAATCTCTCCATAAATAGCACCATTAACAGATAATCTTCCAACAGCTTCCTCTAGATTCTTAATCTCTATATCGTCTACTAAGGACATTGTTCCACCAGGGATTCAGATTCAGCTATTAATATGTTTGAAGATACTTAAATAAAGCTTTGTATACGGATTCCTTATGGATAAAAAGGTGAAGCATGTGGTCTCAACTGTAACAATGGTTATTTTAGGATTTATTTTAGGATTCTTTTATGGTTATTCAAGGAAAAAGGAGTTTTCAGAGTCTCTATTATACGGCATCTTGATGGCTTTTTTGCTTCCAATTATAATATATCTTGCAGTGTTCTCTCTGACTATTTTCCTGATAATAGTTGTCCTTTTTGCTTTGATATACATCTTTAAAGGTGAAGTATCCTAATGCCTGATCTAAGCGAAAAAGGCCTTATAGTTGAATTAAAAGAGCTTGCTGGACTTAACAGTTATGAGGCAAGAGCTTATATGGCCCTATTAAGATTAGGAGAAGCAAAACCTCTAAAGATTGCAGAAGAGGCATCTATACCTTATCAAAGAATATATGACATATTAAAATCATTAGGATCTAAAGGTTTTATTCTAGATAGAAATGGTCTATATTTACCTAGAAGACCTCAAGAGGTTTTTAAGGCAATCTCAATGAGGGTTCTAATAGAAGCGAGAAAAAGAGCAAAGAAGATTGAGGAGCTTGGCGATATACTAGAGAGGTACAAGGCTGAAGAAACCGAAGAGGGTCTGGCGGTAATTAGAGGTCTGGTTAATTCTATAACGATAGCAATGAGCGAGGTGAATACATGTAATGAATCACCTTCTTTCATGACATACAAAGCAGCTGAGAAAGTCCTGGACTTTTGGGAGGTCTTTGTCAGATTAATAGATATCCTTCCCGCAGGATCAAAAATTATCATGCCAGTTAGTGTCACGGTACCTGAAGTAATAATGGAAGAACTAAATAAAAGAAATATACGTCTATTTAAGAGTCCATTTTCTATAATGGACTTTATGGTAGCCTGTGATACTACAATAATTGGTCTTCCGAGTGGCAAGAGCGATGTGGTTTCAGTTATGGTTAAGAATAAGACGTTTGCTACTGCTATAAAAGAAAGGCTTAATGATATCATTAAGTTAGCCACTCCATTATAATCCAGCTTTTATAAGTATCGCTATAGAGGAATTTCTATTCTTATCATCTCCCCATAATCTCTTTTTATTCTAGCTCCAAACTTCTTTGCTAGCTTATAAGCGCCCATGTTATGTGATAAAATATAACCATACAGGGTTTTAAAGCCAAGTTTTTTTGATTTTTCTACAAGAATTTTTGCCATGGCTGTTCCTAGGCCACCTCTCTGATATCTTTCTAATACAGCAATTCCAGATTCTGCTGCACCCCTTTCATCTCCAACGGCCTCAGCAACTCCCACTATTTCATCTTTTTCTTCATCCTCAGCAACTATTACAATAGCCTTGCTCTTTCTTAATAGGCTGTCTACGTAAGGATCAAAATATCTTATAACTCCCATGAATCTATTGTATATAGTCTCTACACTAAGGCTTTCATAAAACCTGATAAGTTTTTCTCGATCATTTTTGCATGCAAGTCTGATTCCTATAGGCCTTCCCCTAATAACAACTTTTTTGAAAGTTTTTTTGCATTCCTCTAGTGTCAACTTTCCACATCCATAGGATTTTTAATTATTAGCAATTTATTTAAAAATTATTATCAGATAAAAAGAGCTATAATAGCTAAATGCTTCTTTAGTTACCTTATATTGGGACAGAAACTATAGTTAAAGTTGTTTAGATCCTTTCATGATTGCAGAACAGTAGGTATTGATAATTGATACATGTTGATTTTACATGTTTATGTTGTCAAATTCAAATAAGTTTAGAGAGTTGATTTGTTGATGATTCTGAAGAGTAAAGGAAAATTCTGGAACTGACTGTTGGAAAGAAACTAAAGAACAGGATTCATATAGTTGAATTCAGCCATACTGTACTCAAAAAGTTTATGGCCAGGGAGAGATTAGTATTTAAGTGAGGTAGTACTCTTGGAAGATGAAAACATATTAAGGCTTGTATATAAGAAAATCGAACCCCTGGGTTTAGAAAAAGTAAGGATGAGAGGGATTTCTACTGTTGAAAGTTTCAATATAGACACATATAAGGTTGTATTTGATTCCTTGATTTTACAACATCCTTCTTCAACAGATCCGTTAAGATACAAAGGCCCCTTTAGGATCCTTCAAGTACCCTGGATCTCTTACTGTAAATGGCATAGTGGTTCTTTGGATTCTAGGGACAGGCCCTGGGAAAGAATATATTGTAACCTTAGGGCAGAAGGGTATTGCAGGCAACACAGAAAAAGTGACAGGTATCTTTACGATATGTGTATGAGTCTTAAAGGAGAGAGGGCCTTAGAAGCATGTAAGATCTTAGATAGAAGAATAAAAACAGAGTATGCTGTTTATATGTTAGATTCTGGAGGAAAGAAACCAAAGGTCGGGAGTACAAGGGCCTTCAGATTGTTTGAGAGGATTGCTGAACAGAGCCATCTTGTTGCTACTCTTTTGGCTATATACGAGAGTGCTAGAGAAGCTAGGAGTGCAGAGATGAAGATATCAACTTTAGGTTTTGCTATGGAGCATCAAAGAAGAGGTAGGGCTAGGCTAAGTAGGGCACAAGCAGCAAGTAGGCTAAGTGGAATTGCAGAAAAGGTTTCACATATTCTTGGTCAGGAGTGGGATGGAAAGTTATTTATGATAAGACCCTCATATGAGGTACCGCCAATATTAAAGTATGATAAACTAGTTGGTCAGAAGCTTTATCCAGTGGACTACTGGGGAGGCCTCATAATAATTAAAAGCCTTAGGGGGAAATTTTCTATCGAAGAGAGACCACTATTACATAAGCTCTCATTTAAAATAATACTCGAAGAAGGAGATACTTGATAGGAATGGTGAGGCTCTCTGAGAAGAATTATAGCATGGTTAAGAGGGGATCCTACTTCGATAAAAGTTATACAAACCCTTAGGTATATTCTAAGTTTGCAGGGAATAGATATAATCTTACCATCGTTACACAAGTCCATCTATGCAGATGTGGTTGTCATGCCAGATGTAGAGAGCCCCGAGAGTAAAGTAAGATGGCCTATTAGGGCTAGTTATTATATAGATGGTATAAAAGATCCTTGGTATGCGCTTTCTTTGGCGATACTTGCTCCGAATAAGAGATTTAGGACACTTAATGTGGGCATAGACCCGGGTCCTGAGGTCTTAGGTCTTTCTGCAGTTGCTGATAATGTACTCTTATGGATTTCAAAGCTTAGGCTTAAAGATATTTTGCATGAGATTTCTTGGTTAAGAAGTTGGATTCCCTCATCTTTTGTAAGAATCTATATAGGAGGTGGAGAGTTCTCTGAAAAGGTAATTAGGATGGTTGAAAGTGATAAGTATGAAGTTAAGGTTATAGATGAAAACGGAACTACAAGCATGCCAAGTACTTGGAGTATAACAGGAACTATTAAAGATAGAGACATTCAGGCATCAATAACAATAGCTTTAATAGGAGCTTCAACTTCGTTTTTTAAGGGATCTCCTTCTTAACTTTTTCTAATGTATTAGTAAAGAACTTGGGGATAGGTGTGTTAGCTCTGAGTTCTTTCATTAATGAATTGACGCCTCTAAATTCTGGAACACTAAAAAGACTTTACGAACCAACTTCGGTTATAAAGGATGCCGAGAAAAAAAGAAGACCTGTATTGTTCAAGGTCGAAAATGCAATTCCTCCTTCAGTAGGTTCGGTCATATCAGATAGAGTGCATATCCTTAGGGCTCTCAATGCAAAAAATGACGAAGAGGCTTATACAAAGATACTTTCAGCATTAAATGTAAAAAGGGATATAAAGGTTGAAGGATTTCCTTTTAAAATCAAAGAAATAGAGCCAGATCTTTACAAACTTCCTGCAATAAAGTTTTATGAAAAAGATGGAGGACTTTACTTCACTTCTTCTCTTGTAGTATCTTGCTTCCATGGATCATGTAATGCAAGTATACATAGAATAATGGTAAGGGATAGAATATCTGCAGTTATAAGACTTGTTCCTAGGCATCTCTGGAAAATGTATACGACTTCTATAGGTGAGGGTAAGAACCTTCCTGTAAGCATAGTTTTTGGAGTTCATCCAGCCTTTATTATAGCAGCTGCAACGTCACCAAGCTATGGGACCTTTGAATTACCAATGGTTTCGGAAATGTTTAATGCTGAAAAAGCAATATTTATTGAAAGTCCTATCCATAATAATCCTGTACCTTGGCCTTTTTCTGTTCTCATAGAGGCCGAAATAACCAAGGAAAGAGCCCCGGAAGGCCCCTTTGTTGATGTTACTAAAACCTACGATAGAATTAGGAAACAGCCTGTTCTCAGGGTGCTAAAGGCTTATATTAATCCAAATGAACCATTCCATGTAATACTTCCAGGAGGAAGAGAGCACTCATTATTCATGGGCTTTCCTAAGGAGGCCTTCATCTGGGAGGCTGTCTCAAGGGTTGTTCCGAAAGTGAGTAAAGTTAGACTTACTGTTGGTGGTGGTGGTTGGCTCCATGCAATAATCTCAATAGAAAAAAATCATGATGGAGATTCAAAGAACGCAATCATTGCAGCCTTTGCTGCTCATCCTAGTCTGAAACATGTAATTGTTGTTGATTCAGACGTCGATGTAGATAATCTCGAGGATGTTGAATGGGCCATAGCCACTAGATTTCAAGGAGATAGAGACTTAATAATTATAAGAAACATCAGAGGCTCGACCTTAGATCCCAGTTCATCTAATGCTTTTACTACGAAGTTAGGTATAGACGCAACGGCCCCCCTTGAGGAAAGAGAAAAGTTCATGAAGGCTGATATTCCTAGAGTTTGAGGCGAAGATTATGTACCTAGATAGGAGAGCTGAAAGGATCCTTAATGGAGAGGAGGGTTGGGCCAAAGCAAAAGCACTTGAGGTAATAGTTAAGGTAGGAGAAGCCCTTGGTGCAAGGGGTCTTATCAAGGTAAAACATGCTCATATTTCAGGTGTTTCTTATAGTAATATAGGTGATGCTGGACTAAGGCTTATTAAAAGCTTTGCTGATTCAGGAGTAAAGTTCTCAGTACCAGCAACAGTTAACCCTATAGGTTTTGATTTAGAAAACCCTAATGTGTTTGGCGTTAGTAACGAGTACGTTAAAAAACAGAAGGAAGTGCTAAATTCCTTGAGGATGATGGGAGGAGATCTGATTCTCTCATGCACACCTTATGATTTGGGAGTTGTACAGAGATATAATTTGAATATAGGAGATCATGTTGCTTGGGGCGAGTCTAATGCAGTAGTATATGCAAATAGTCTCCTAGGTCTAAAGACAAACAGAGAAGGTGGCCCATTGGCATTGATGGCAGCGATATCAGGTTATACATATGATTATGGAATGCACATAAAGGAGTATAGGATACCTGAAATTGAGTATATAGTTGAAGAACCTAAAGAAGGTCTTAATGAGGCTTTAGCAGGCGTTCTTGGTGAAGTGATTGCTGGAATTCATAGTTTGCAGACACCACCTCTTGTTAGAGTAACCTTTACTAAAAAGTTACATTTAAAGGAATTTTTTGCAGCATTAGGAACTGCTGGAAACATAGCTATGACATATATTCCAAATTTCACACCCGAGCCCTTACCAGATAATTGGAAGCCTAGAGAAAGGGTTATTGTAGATTCATTCATTCTTAAATCCCGCTTATATTCACTGAGGCCTAGGGATCCTAAAGATATAGACCTCATATATGCTGGTTGTCCTCATATGGGAATAGAGGATCTCTTAGAGCTTTTCATATTAGTCAAGAGTCTAGGAAAAATTAGAAAGAAGTTTATAGTATCTATTCCAAGGATTCTACTTCTTGACAGAAGAATTAAAGAAATAGTAGATGAACTTAAAAAATTAGGAATAATTATAGTCAAGGATACATGCCTAGTAGTTAGTCCTCTAGATATTAAAGATTTGAGAGTGCTAACAAACTCTTACAAGGCTTTTTACTATCTAAGTAGAAAAGGAGCAAAGACATACTTGGCACCTATCGATGAGCTTGCTCTAACAGCTAGCTTTGGAGGTTAGTGATTTTTAGCTTTTGTTTTGGCTTTAGTGTACAAATAGGAGAAGTGATATTAGATATTGTATCGTTAGCGATGACAGGACAAAGAAAGACGAGTATTTAAAGAACTCTCGTGGTCTAACCTTATAGCCTTTTTGTTCAGCTAAAGAGAAGGAAACATAGAGAGCTGGTGCAGCAGCTGCTGTTAAGTTACTAGCCAATGTCGCTCCCCATGCTATGCCCCAATAAAGGGGCCATGCCTGAAGGCCATATGCTCTGGCAAAGTCCTTGGCCATATAGAGAAGGGCCAGTACTATTGTGTCATGTTCCACAATCGTAGAAAGGGCAGCTGAAAACCAATAGAATGTGGTAAAGGAGGGTATCTTACCTTTCATCCAGGAAGATCCTAAGGCGATGGCAGCTCTCTTTAATGCCCCAGAATAGTTCAGTCCTCCTGTTACAACAAATAATGTTATATAGAAAATTTGTACGACGTCCTGTATAATCTTAGGATTAAAAATAAAATAAAAGCTATTAAATTATCAAGTGAAATAAAGCTGAAATAAAAAGATTTGTCTATCCAAAAATACA
>JALWTO010000052.1:35455-65448 GCA_027082825.1 Acidilobaceae archaeon | reverse complement strand
AATTATAGCTCTCCACTCAACCCTTCTAGTACATATTTGTTCAAATGAAGGTAATTCTTCTTTTCTTGCAACTTTTCTATAAATCTCTACTAATGTCGCCAGTACTGAAGCACCAGCTAATGAGATGAAACCTAAGGGAACGCCTAACCTAGGTCTGATAGCCATTCCAAATATTGTGACAAAGAAAACAATGAGGGTTGTTAATGTAAGGAATTTATCGTATTCTTTCTTTCTTGTATCAACCCTAAGATTTTCTATCTTGTCATGACTTTTTATGAAAAGTTTTGTATATAAAAGTACAACAACCAAGAAAGTCAGGGTCAGCAGAGGAAAGCTTCCTGGTTTACCCTTAAATACAATAAAATCTAGAAATTCATATCCGGCAACAGCATGAAGAAGCTGAGGTGGAATATCGCCCAGAAGTAAGGCTGTACCCATAAAGTTTGCAGAAAGGGCTACTAGAAAGAGTGCTGGGAAGGGGTTCTTTTGATGTTTTTTAGATAGTTCAAGAACCATTTCTCCAAGGAGAAGTATTACAAGTACGTTATCTAAAAATGTGGAGATAAATCCAGAAAAAAGGGCCAAATAAAGAATTAAGTTTTTGTAGGAACCAGCTTTCTTCTCAAGATAAAGAACTGTTCTCTCGATGATACCTGACTCGCTCATATAACCAGCAATTATCCACATGCCAAGAAGTATTCCCATGACATCCCAATCTATATAGCTGAAGGCTTTTTCTGGTGTGAATCCTTTAAGAAAGAATATCATGAGTATACTTCCGAGAAGGCCTGCAACAGGCTCATCTATTATTCTGAAAACTATAAGGATTATCGTCAGAAGGAATATTGTTAGTGCCAGAACCGTTACATCCATAGCGCATCCTCACTTCTCTGGCAACTTTCTAGGGACCTAGAGACATTGATAACAAGTTTTATTTTAACTATAAATCTTTAGCACATAAAGAGGTGATTTATGTGAAGGAATTCAGGGGCAGAATTCTTGTCCCTGGTACCGTTCAGGCACAGGCCATTGTTGTAGACTCGATAAGTTTCTATGGTGATGTCGATCCAGAAAGAGGAGTATTGAAAGACTCAGGAAGGAATATTAGAGGGAGGATTTTAGTTGCTAAGAAAAGTCATGGAAGTACTGTGGGTTCCTATATTATATACTCTATGAAAGTTAAAGGTACGGCACCAGTTGCGATAATAATGGAAAAGGCAGAGCCCATTGTTGTTGCTGGTTGTGTTCTTGCAGATATACCTTTAGTAGATACTCTTTCCGAGGAGTTCTTTAAGAACGTGGAAGACGGAACTTTGCTTGAAATAAAAAAAGATGGAAAAGTTATTGTCCATGAAACCAGTCAGTGAATTTTATAAAATCAGATCAAAGTTCAAATACTAAAGTATTGTTGTTTTAAATCATAAAGCTGAAAAGTTTCGCTTTTTGTTTAAATTCAATGAATGCGTGATATCCTGAGCAAATGTTTGATTTATGATAGTAGGCAAGGTGAAGTTATTGAGTGAAAATAGGTTAAAGAAAGTTGAGAGAGGGCTTTGGTATATAACATTAATAGTAGTGCTAATTGCCTTTTTCTTAAGCATAGTGGCTTCATTCAAGCTTTCAGGAAATTACTTGGCATGGTCAATACTTTGGGCGTCAGTATTTGTTTTTCTAGTTTTTGGCTTAATAAGGTCTCATCGCACTTAAACTTGGCCTACCATTTAGATACTTTATATGCCCTTCTAGAATATCTCTCGACTATCCCTAAGGCTTCTAGTCTTGACATGATTTTGCCAGCTGTTCTTGTGGATATTCCAAGGATATCAGCTAGCTTTCTCACGGTTATGTAAGTAATTTCCATCTCCATTAATACTTTAGATATTCTTTCAAGGTCAAGAGAAACTTTTATCCTGAGGCTCATAAACTCCCCCACTAAATTAATTATTTTAAGGGGCTGAGAGTGAGTCCTTCTCGGAGAGTTATAAGGAGGGTGGAGACTTGGCTAAAGGAGGAGCTTTGAAAAAGTACAAGGCAGTAATAGAATCATTAGGCCTTAGAGAACTTGATGTCTACAGGTATAAAAAAGGATCAAAACAAACAGATATCATAAGGGTTATGGAACTGTCCACTGGAAAAGTACTGACGATAGATCTTGGAACACTTAGGGAATCGCTTAGTTACTCTGAATTCTTCAAAAAAATAATCGACGAACTTAAAAAGAACAAGATCAGTTTGAGTGAGAGAGTAATATCAAAGGTTGAGAGAGCAACAGAGGAACTAGATAAGAGATATAAAATAGTTGAGGAAGAGCTGTCTGAAAATAAACAAACAGAATAAAATTAAGAAAATTTTGGTTGGATAATAAGTCGGCTAAGAGTATGGAAATGTTGGTTATATTAATTATAGCTGACAAAGATGTTGATAACGGTTCTTAATGTAAGGTTTTCTAACTACATAATTTTAATGAAGATGGGTGTTATGGATATGATCAAGAAGCTTCATAGACGAACCTTTTACCATTAAAGAATATCCATGACAGGATAAGAAATGTAATGTTTAAGTTCTTTGTTTCAAGAACGGTTAACATTTTAAGGTCTTCTCTTTATATCTATTGAAAGGAGATACCCGCCGTAGCTCAGCGGTAGAGCGCCCGGCTGTAGTGGGACGGGCATGTCCGGTGCCTGCAGGCACCGGGTGGTCTGGGGTTCGAATCCCCGCGGCGGGACCAGCTGATTATTTTCATATAGGTTTAAAATTGGTAATTAGACATGCTAGTTTTTTAAGAAGTCCCTCTAGGGATTTTTCAAAAAGGTATCCGACAGGTTCAAGTCCTTTGCCTCCTTTATCTAAAATAGCATCTATACTACAGCCTTTAAGCTTGCTACGGATTTCGTTTATTATGCTTTTTTCAATAGATTCGTTTGAGCTATGTGGGCCTGTCTCTATGAATTTGAATTTACACTTTTTCATTGAGTTTTTAATTCCTTTTTTGTTAGAAAGGACAAATACCACTTGGAGTTCTGGACATAGGTTTTGAAGGGACGAGAGGATCCTTGCAGTATGTCTACTTCCACCAATCTTTATATCACCAGCCATATAAACACCTCTTGATCCTTTAACTAACCTTCCGTCGATTGCAATCATCTTTTTAGGGTCTTTTTCACCAAAGGGATCAAATACTATATTAGAACCTACCTCTGGTATTAGATTTTCTACACCAGGCAGGTCTATTATTATGTTTATGAACCTTCTCACTAAACTTATTTCGGCTTTCTGTGAAAGAAGTAACGTTTGCTCGCACAACTCTCTGTTTTTTCTACAGAATTTGCTTTCAAATGTTAGGAGATTCGATGCGCTAGCAAGTTCAATCTTTATGTCCTTTTTTTCATCTATTAACATAATGAGGTTATTTACAGTATACTCAATTATATCATGGTGGATCTCTTCTTTCATTAGCATTTCTAACAGTTCGCTTTCTGGATATTTTAAGTATTTATTTATCATTGGTTGGCTGACTAGAAGTATTTCTGCTATTTTTTGCTGGCTAAAGCCTTTTTCCTTTAATCTATGAGAAAGCAAAGCTCTTAATGTCGGTATGATTTTTTTCGTAGTATATTCCTGAGGTAACATAGGGAGCCACCTTCGAAATCATGCTATCATTAGTACTTTAGACGGTAAAAACTTAATTTGAAATAAATTAAAAATAAGATCTTTTATATGAATAATATACTTTAATACATAATAATGATATTATTTAATAATAAGGTATTAATACAAGATTTTTAAAATGTTTTAACTATTTTCTAGTTTTTTAAGTAGTAAGCTAATTATTGGATTATCTGAATTGTTTTTAGGCAGTTAAGATGTCTAAAAGGCAATAAGGTCAAGCATTAGCGTTGAACAGTTACAGAAATCTTAAAAATTGTGTGAATAAAAAAGCTATAAAATTCAAAAAGAGTAAGGAAGCCTTGATCAGCTGGATTAAGGTGAGACAACAATGGATATAGACGAAAGGATGAATTTGGTATCAAGAAATACACTTGAAGTAGTTACAGCTGGTGATTTGAAAAAAAAGCTTGAATCCGGAGAGAAACTGAAGGGCTATCTTGGGTTTGAACCTAGCGGTCTTGCTCATATAGGTTGGCTTGTCTGGATGTACAAGGTAAAGGACATGATAGATGCTGGGGTCCATTTCACAATTCTTGAAGCAACATGGCATGCCATGATAAATGACAAGCTCGGAGGAGATCTGAAACTGATTAGAAGGTCAGCAGAACTTGTTCGATCAATCATGAGTATAATAGGCATTAGTCCTGATAAGGTGAAATTTGTTGATGCTGAGACTCTAGTCTCGGATAAGGACTATTGGGAGTTGTTAATAAAGGCTGGAAAAAATTCAACATTGGCAAGGATAAAAAGGGCATTAACAATTATGGGTAGGAAATCTGATGAGGCAGAAATGGACTTCTCTAAGCTTATTTATCCTTTAATGCAGGTAACTGATATATTCTATCTAGACTTGGATATAGCTTTAGGAGGAATGGATCAAAGAAAGGCTCATATGCTTGCCAGAGATTTGGCTGAGAGGCTTGGCAGAAAAAAGCCTGTGGCTATTCATACGCCACTTATATCATCGCTAAGAGGAGAGAGAAGGATGGATACCTCGAGAGATGAGATAGATGAATTTTTGGCTGATGTTAAGATGTCTAAGTCTAAACCTGAGACAGCGATATTTGTTCATGACTCTCCAGAGGAGGTCAGAAGAAAGATCAAGGCTGCCTATTGTCCAGCCAGACAGGTGAAACAGAATCCAATACTTGAGATAGACAAATATATATTATTTTCAAGAGACGACTTTGTACTTCATATTGAAAGGCCTGAAAGATATGGAGGCCCTATAGATTATTACTCTTATGATGAGTTAGAGAAGGATTATGTTGAGGGGAGGCTTCATCCTCTTGATTTAAAGAAAGCTACTGCTGATGCTTTAATAAGCCTTCTTAAGCCAATAAGAAACATGATAGAGAATGACAAGAGGTTGATGGAGCTAATTAGAACCATAGAGACCAAAGTCACAAGGTAAGCATTCTCCCTTCCTGCTAATGATTAAAATTATTCAAATGTATCATTAAACCAGAAACACTCTCTGGGGGACCATAGAGGTGGTGATAGATTAGTTCTTATATGCCTATAATCTCCTAATTTAAACTTAGAGAGTTGGGAATGAATTTTAGGCTTATTGTGCTAAGAGAGGTGTAAGAAGATGAAGTATCTTATAAAGGCTAGATTTGAAATAGATGGCAGAGTTGACAAACACGACGTTATTGGTGCTGTATTTGGACAGACAGAAGGGCTTTTAGGTACAGGTTACAGTCTTGAAGAGTTACAGGATAGGGATAAGATAGGAAGAGTTCATGTTGACCTAAAGTATCAGGGTTCTAAGTCAGTTGGGCATTTGCAAATTCCTAGTAATCTTGATAGAGTAGAAACATCAATTATAGCTGCAATGATAGAGACTGTAGATAGAGTAGGGCCCTATACAGCAAGGATAGTTATTGAGGAGGTTAAAGATCTACGTGTTGAGAAGCTAAAGAAAATAATAGAAAGGGCAAGAGATATTTTAAAGCAAATGAAGAAAAAAGAACCTGACATAAAAGAGATTATTAGGGAGGTTCTTCAAACTGAGAAGAAGATAGGGCCAAAAGAGCCAATCGAATATGGTCCGGAGAGATTGCCTGCTGGTCCCGATGTCGATAGATCAGATACAATTATAATAGTTGAAGGCAGAGCTGATGTAATAAATCTTATGAAATATGGTTATACAAATGTTGTAGCTATTGGAGGAGCCAAAGAGAAAGTTCCAAAAACAATAGTTGAACTTACAAAAAGGAAGAGAGCTGTCGCCTTTGTTGACGGCGATAGAGGAGGGGATCTTATATTAAAAACTCTTCTAAGCGAAGCGGATATTGATTATGTGGCTAGGGCACCACCAGGGATGGAAGTCGAAGATTTAACTGGAAAGGAGATAGCCAAGGCCTTAAGCGAAGTAGTTCCAGCTGAGGAATACAAGAAGAAGCTTGGGATGGCCACGGAAAAAGCTGAAAAGGGAGGAGCAGAAAAAGTCTCAAAGATGGAGATTTCCGAGAAAAAAGAGGAATTTGTAGCAGAAAGGGCTCCACAAGAACAAATGCAGGCCCTTATAATACCGAAAAATGTTGTAGAAGAGATACCTAAACTTAAGGGTACTTTAGAGGCAGTACTTTATGGAAAGAACTGGAAGCCCATTGAGAGGATAAAGGTAAGAGACCTTTTTAGTAGACTTCAGGAAATTGAAGCTGGAAGTATATATGCCGTAGTATTTGATGGTATAATAACGCAGAGGCTTCTAGATTTGGCAGCTGAAAAGAGAATAGAACTTATAATAGGTGCCAGGGTTGGTAGCAAATTAAGTGGTAGGCCCAGTTCTGTTAGGTTCTTGACATTTTCTGACATATCTTAGCCGAAATAGTCTAGAAGACTTTTCTGCTTCCCTCCAGTAATGCTTTTAAGCTTTTTTTCACTTACACCAAAATAACCTAAAATCCTGAGAGTTGCTGGAATGATTTGTTTATTAATATAATAATCAAAATCAATTTCGTTCTGTTTCACTATAAAGTAAGGTTTGGCTCTATTAGAAATCTTTCCAGAACCTTTAGTCACTACAAAACCTACTTTCATACCTGGATATATCCTGTAACCTAGTTTCATCATAATTTTTGCAGCTGCCACATGAGGAGCATTGGCTTCGTATTCTTCAGCTCTTTTAGTAAGGGTCTTCCATATTATTAGTTTTTCAATAGGTATTTCCCCGTTTCTCAGACTAGTTATGATGTTTTTGACATAATTTATTGCGTCATCAACATTACCAGTTTTAAGTATAGTTTCCATGACTTTAAGTTGAGTTTCTTTGGCAAGTTCACTCCAATCTCCTCTAACTGCTTCAAATCCAACAACATCTATTTTATCATCAATGGTAAGTCCCGCATACCGTTTCTTGGCCTCAGTAAAGAAGACCCTTTTGTAAATCTTATCTATTTTGACTTCAAACCCTAAGTCGTTATCTATTTTTTCTATTAGCCTTTTAATAATATCTTTTTCATACTTTACAAAAAGGCTATCTGTATCCCCATAAATAACTCTAAGTCCGAGGCTCTTTGCTAACGCTATTGAATTCTTTATAAGGTTCCTGCCCCAGGCTGTTACTGCTTCTGCACACTCTCTACAATACCATCTTGCACCATTCCAGCCCATATAGCCATAACTTGCATTTGCAAGAACCTTTATTGCTTTTTGTCTTTCATTCAGAAGTCTGTATTCTGCACTTTCACTGTCAAAATTCTTCATTTCACGTTTTATTCGTTTTCTCCATTCAAGAAACCTTGAGAGAACTCTTCTGAAAAAGCCATTAGGTTCCTTTCTGAACCTATGACCAACTTCGGGAGCAATATAGACTTTTTCAGGTTCATAGCTCTCTTCGGGCCTTATTATCGTGTCTGGACCAACGTTGTATCTAACCATTATGTTAGGATACATACTGGCAAAGTCAAGTACTGCTATATCTTCATGCACACCCTTAAGAGGTTGAAGTACTACAGCTCCAGTATATTTTTCCTCTCTTCTTTCTAGTCTGTTTGGAACGAGTTCACCAAGCTTATATGCCTCTCTTATAAGTCTCCATTCAAGTCTAAATCCAACGCTTGCTGCCATAATCTGGTCCATGGGAAGACCACTTACCTGGCTAAGCTGTGCTCCAAAGGGTAGGAATTTTCCAGCAAGACCCATTGTCGAGATAACGTCGTCTTTAACATATTTTTTGAGAATAGGTCTTTTGTTTAGATCATCCCAATATTCTGAAATCTGCCACCACTCAAGGTTGGTTCTTTTATCTTTCGGCATTACTCCTAGATAGTCTGCTACTTCCTCTAATGTCTTCATTTTAATCTCATGTAGTTCTTCAGCGAAATCTAAAAGATCGACATTAAGCCTTCCAGGAACCGAGATGTGGCCATAAACACTAGGTTGAGGTATCGTCCCAGTTCTTCTGGTTACATCAAGTTTTACACCATTGATCTTAGATCTTTCTAGAAGATAAGGCCAATCAAATCTGTTGCTGTTATATCCGACTATTATGTCAGGGTCCTTTTTCAATACTATATCAACAAACTTCTTTATCAGATTTGCGTCTCCCTTTCCTTCAGCCTCTAAAACTATTGGCTCTTCTTCATTAAACTGAAGAGCTATTAGTACAATAGGATCCCTGCTAGGATCTGGACTTCTTTGAGGACTATAAACTTCTATATCAAAAGCCATTACGTTTAACCCGTTAAGAGGGTCTGCTCTTTCTCCACTAATCACCTCCTTAGGGTCCTCTTCAAGTTCATAGACAGAATCAACTCTATACCATCTTATTTTAGTCTCAGTAACTGAGGCTTCATACCAACGTAAAGGATAAAGGTTTTTGTCTATCAGAAATCTAAGGGAGAATCTAATATCTGCTTCTAGGACTTTCTTTATACCGTTTATTTTGGCAACTCCCTCTCTATATTCTCTAACATATTCTGGTATTACGGTAGTTATCTTCAACGCTTTAACAGGCCTGCCAAAATATCTTCTTTCAACTGTTTCGACAGAAACTATAGGACTCTTTGGCTTTGAAAGTCTCCTAATTTTTTCTCTAACATCTTCTATATCAAGGCCTTCTTCGACTATTGCATAAAAATAGGGTCTAAATCCTTTATGAAGAATTGCAACCCTTCTTCCATCATGAAGACGAGACCAAAGAAGTATTTTTGGTTCCCCTTCAATAATTTCATAGGAAACATCAAGTATTTGGAACTCTATCCTTTCAGGCAAGGCTTTTGGCACCTCTTTGGTAGGAATCTTTTGGTAGTGGCTTTCTTGGGGTACGCTGAGATATTTAATTATAAAGGGCTCTTATAAGTTTACTTCTATTCTTCTTCTGCTTCAGCCGTCTTTAAGCCTTTGTAAAGAATTAGACCTGTGCTACCAAGAAAAGCTCCAACGGCTATGAAAAATATTGCAAATGTGGCTTTTATGATCTTAAGTACTGTTTTTTCTGAAGTGAAGTAAAGTAAATAAGGATATCCTATTGCTAAGAGAAATCCTATTAATATTAATATGAATGAAAGTGCTTTTCTTTTTGACTCCATGCCTTCTCTCCCCAGAGGTTTGAGGAGTTTGTAATTTATATTTGACTTGCAGTATGCTATATTATCCTAGGAAGAATACCCTTCATAAGACTAATAACTGGTGGTTAGAAATGCAAGGAAAACAAGTACATGTTGCCGTAGGTAACATAAACCTCGATGTGACCTTAAAGATTCCCTATATCCCGCGTCCTGAGGAAAACGTTAGAGCAGAAGATCTCTGGATAAGTTTAGGAGGTGCAGCAACCAACTATGCAATAGCAGTGTCGAGGCTTGGTCATAAGGCTTATCTGATTGCTAGAGCTGGAAGCGAAATTAGACGCTTGGGTTTTTTAAAGAAACTCGCAGAAGAAGGAGTAGATCTTACCTATTTAGATGTTGTTGATGAACCTGCTGGCATCGTTGTTGTGCTGATACTTAAGGAGGAAGGAAAATGGCAGAGAAGCATGATAACATTAAGAGGAGCCAATGAAAATCTTTCATCGAAGATTATTCCACAAGGCTTAGGCGATGTAGTCCATCTTAGTAGCGTTAGGCCTGAGATAATTAGAGAAGTTAAAGTAGGGTCAAAAATAGTAAGCTATGATCCAGGAGGTGAATCTTTTAGAGATCCCTTAACTGTTAGGGAGGTATTGGGTTTTACGGATATAGTTTTCGTTAATGAAAAGGAACTGATGGCACTAAGTGGGGAAAGTTCTCTTGAGAGTGCAACCTCTTTGGTTTGTGGTAGGTTAAAGTTCTTGATTGTAAAAAGAGGCTCTAACGGGGCAATAGTCTTTGACTCTGGTGGTATGATTGCAGAGATCAAAGGGCCGAACATAACTTCTCCTCTGGATGTAACGGGAGCAGGTGATGCATTTGATGCTGCATTTAACATTAATTACTTAAGGACAAAAGACATTGAAGAAGCATTAAAGTATGCGGCAGCAGCCGGAGCAGCTAAAGTTTTGAAGAAGGGAAGCAGTTCTATGCCAACCTTAAATGAAGTAAACAAAGTCCTTAAGGAGCTTCTCTCTAAATAGTTATCATCATTTACTTAGTTAAGTCCCTATCTACACATTGCCAATTGTTTTTGTCTTGTAATGTTTCAAAATATGGTGCCGCGGCCGGGATTTGAACCCGGGTCACGGGCTCGAAAGGCCCGCATACTGGGCCGGGCTATACTACCGCGGCACCCCAACAGAGTTTGAATGAATGGGGACTTTAAGTGTTAACCACTATTTTGTAAGGCTCCTTAAAAGTTACTGATCCTTTTTATTGTCATTTTCTTTAGCAATTGCTATGTAGTTTTTATTTATTATATTGTTTGTTTTTTCATTTCTCTTTTTTAGTAAAGATCTTATGTCGAAAAATATTTCCAAGTAAACAAGAAGCTGGACATAATCAAAAGCTAGAGATCCTCCTAGCTTATCTTTTGTAATGTAAAATAATGGAAGTATCGTAATGTGTTCCCAGTACTTATAAAGAAATCCTATATGAGTACCCAGCGCTAACATAAGAAAAGGCATTCTGATCTCTGCTCCGAATGTGAATAATAAAATATAAATTATCATTGAAATTACTATTGTAACACCTGCTCCCAAGGGACCAGATGAGAAACCTAAGACGATACCCACAGAGAGAAGTACTATTGAAAAAAATGCAGAAAAAGCTTTCTTTAGTTTTTCATATTCTGCTTCTCCGTTTATGGTTTCTGAAACCTCGCCTTTGTCTTCCATAGCCATCTGCCACTCCCATTATGACTAGCGTTTCCCTTATTAATAGGATCTTATCTTTTAGATGAGGGGAAAGACATTGGAATTCAGGCCAAGGATTCTCGAGAAGACATGGAACCCTTTATGGGAAAAAGAACTTCTAGATTTATGGAATAAGGAGAATCTTTACAGGTTCAGTGTGAATCCTGAAGATCCAAGAGAGGTAGTGGTCATAGATACTCCTCCTCCCTATGCAAGCGGTAAGTGGCATGTTGGAGGGGCTGCACACTATGCACAGATAGATATGTTGGCAAGGTATTTTAGACTTAAAGGTTATAATGTTATAGCACCGTTCTATGTCGATAGAAACGGACTTCCTGTTGAGGTTCAAGTAGAAAAGACTTATGGGATATTAGCCCATGACATGGCTAAAAATCCTGAGGGTAGAGAGAAGTTCTTAGGACTTTGCAGAAAGTTTCTTGACAAGGCTGAAAAGGAGATTGTCGGTGTTTGGAGAAGACTGGGATGTAGTTTTGATTACTGGAATGAAGGTACTGATAGTGAAACTTACAGAAAACTAACACAGGAGACCTTTATAGAACTATACAAAAAAGGTCTAATCTATGAGGCAGAGAGACCAGTTAGATGGTGCCCCAGATGTCGAACAACCTTAGCCGAAGCTGAGTTGGAGTATAAGGAGGTTGAGGGATATTTATATTACATAGTATACAAGTTAAGGGATACTGGAGAATCACTTGTTGTCGCAACAACAAGGCCTGAGCTTTTGGCTGGTTGCTCTGCCTTGGCTTATAATCCTAAAGATGAAAGATATAGAGGCCTTTCTGGTAAAAAGGCTGTGGCACCTGTTTATGGTCATGAAGTCACCATAGTTGAACATCCCAGCGTAGATCCTAGTTTTGGTACAGGGCTTATGATGATCTGTAGCTATGGTGATGAACAGGATGTCAGGCTCTTCATGGAACTAGGCCTAAGGCCAAAGGTGCTAATAGGAGAAGATGGAAAAATGCTTCCAGAAGCTGGTCCTATAGCAGGTTTATCTGTTGAGGAGGCCAGAAATAAAATAGCAAGGATATTAGAAGAAAAAGGTCTTCTTATAAGGAAAGAGAAGATTAGGCATAGTGTTCCTATTTGTTGGAGATGTAAAACGCCAGTCCAGATAATTCACAGAAGAGAATTCTTTCTGAAGCAACTTGAGTTCAGAAAGGAGTTAAAAAATATAGTCAAGGAAATGGATTTCAGGCCTCCTATGCATAAAAAGAAACTACTTGATTGGATAGATTCACTCAGCATGGATTGGCCTATAAGTAGGGACAGATTCTATGGGACTGAAATTCCTCTGTGGAGATGTACTAAATGTGGAACAACATTAGTTCCTAAGCCAGGAAGATACTATAGGCCATGGAAAGAGGAACCTCCTTGGGATAGATGTCCTATATGTGGAGCTCCTAAAGAATATCTTAGAGGCGAGACTAAGGTCTTTGATACATGGTTTGATTCGAGTATAAGTGTTTTATATGTTACAGGATGGAAAAGATGGCCTAAAAAACTTCAGGAAAAGGCTAGGGAGAATGTTTTAAGACCTCAGGGTCAAGATATAATAAGGACATGGCTCTACTACACGATATTGAGGATATACCTTTTGATGAACAGAAAAGCATTTAGATGGATAAGAATAACTGGCATGGGTCTTGATCCAAAGGGCAGACCTATGCATAAGAGCCTGGGTAATGTTATAGATCCTGATCCTCTTATTGAAAGATACGGTGCAGATGCATTTAGGTTCTGGGCAGCAGTAGCGTCAAAGCTTGGCTATGATTATAGATTTGATGAGGGTAAAATTAGAACGGGAAGGAACTTTGCAACAAAGCTTTGGAATCTGGCAAGATTTATCTCAGCTTTTCCATTGCCCAAAGGAAGATGCAATTATAGGTTAAGGCCTATAGATAGAGCATTCTTAGCACTTTTAGATACTTATCTTATCGAGATAGATGAACATTATTCTGAACTAGATGTATACGAGCCTGCGCAAAAGCTTTTTGAACTAGCTTGGGATGTATTTGCAAATAATTATCTAGAACTAGTCAAGAATAGAGCATATAATAGAGAGGGAAGATATCAAAAAGAGGAGCAAGCAGGTGCTTGGATAACACTTTATGAGATGCTTAAAAGAATATTAATAGCACTTTCTCCAATAATGCCCTTTGTTACTGACAAAATATTCAGAACTCTTTTTGGTGAAAGTGTCCACATGCAAAGCTGGCCAGAACCTGAGATTAAGGATCCTTCTGAAAGAGACAAGCTCTCAGAATTGGCAAGGAAGATAATTGAGGTAAATAGGGATGTATGGTCTTTTAAAAAGAGACAAGGACTTAAATTAAAGAGTCCAATTAAAGAGGTAACACTTCTTATCCCAAGAGAACTTGAGAGTTTCATGAGAGAGCTTAGAGAACTTCATAAAACCGAGTTTCAGATATATAAGGAAAAACCAGAAAATGCTGAGATTATAGGCTCTCTTGTATATCTGAGTAAAAGAGAGGGTTAGGAATGTGAAAATAAGAAGAATTGATAGGAGAGGAGAAAAACTAGAGGCTAGAATAGAGGATGAAGAAGATCTCTGGACATTAAGGGTAGTTCTAAGGCCAGGGGACTTCGTTACGCTCAGAACATTTAGAGATGTGTCAATAAAGGGATCTGAAAGTAAAGAGAGGAAGCCAGTGGTTGTCAAGATGAAGATAAAGAATATTGAATTTCAACCTTTCACAGGAAAGCTACGAATATATGGTGTAATAGTTGACGGACCTGAGGAGTATGGTCTTAGAGGGAGGCATCATGCAGCTCTTATTTCAATAGGTCAAACAGTTGTCTTTGAGAGAGAGGGAGGTTGGAATAAGGAAGCTGTCAGAAAGTTTGAAGAATCAGGACCCAAGGGAAGAGCCATAATAGTTGCTGTTGATTATGACGAATATGGTATTGCTTTAGTTGCCCATCACGGTTATAAGATTCTTGTTGAAAAAGAGATTAGTCTTCCAGGGAAAGATGATCCTAATAGAGATGAGATATTGTCACTCTATGTAAATAAAATTGTAAAAACCGTTGTGGAAGCAAGTAAAAAGGAAAGGACAAAGCTTATTATCATAGTGGGCCCTGGTCCCCTAAAGGAAATAGTTATGAAGAAAGTAAAGGAGATTTCTCCAGACTTAACAACAAACCTTGATAGTGCATCAATGGGAGGAAGGGCAGGAATTGAAGAAGCATTAAGGAGGCCTAAGGTTTATGAGTTGCTAAGAGAGTTCAGTATTGTTAAGGCTGAAAGTTGGCTTAATGAGTTCCTTTCTGTGCTGGCAAAAAATAGGGAGAGAGCTGCCTATACCCTAGACGACGTTCTAAAGGCAGCAAGCTTTGGTGCCATAGACAAGCTTATAGTAGTTGATGACTTGATCTATAGTATTAAGGACGAAGAAAGGGAGAAAGTCGACAAGGCCCTTTTAAAAGCTGAAAAAAAGAGAGCAAGCATAATTATAGTTCCCAGAGATACTCCTGTCGGAGAACATGTCTGGAGTCTAGGAGGAATCATTGCTATCCTGAGGTTTCCCTTACCAATCTCTAAACTTTCTAATGATGCCCATATCTAATAGCCTCTATTACACCTCTTCTGATGGCTTCTTTAAGTTTGTTGATGTCAAGACTTGAACTTAGTCTGGAAACAGCGACATTCTCATGTCCACCAATATCTTCTAGTAGCCCCGAAGATGCAAGTATTCTTGCTAGGGTCATTGCAAGACCTTTTGAACTTCTTATTATTAAAAGAAATGATTCTTCATCTTTGTCTATTAGAAGGGCAACAGGTTCTCCGACTATTCTAAATATCTGTGAAGCTAGGGCAGTAGCACCTCTTTTTTTCCACTTCCCTCTGGCGTCAACAAATCTTATATATCCAAGCCTCTCTGAACTCATTGCAAGTTCCATAGCTATTCTCTTGGCCTCAGCATCAGCCTTTTTAGAAAGTTCAAGACTGTTCTGAACCACGTTCTCTATTTTGACCTTGGGGGGTTCTGTTGGAAGCGGGTTTGCAAGCCACTTTACATAGGCCTTCCAGAGGTCAGGATCTCTAACTTTATTCAGTGTTTTACTTATTGATGCTACAAGTTTGATCATTCTGTTATCAATGTTTGTTTTATAATTTCTATGCTTTTTCCCCTCTAATATAGCTACAGCCATAGCATATCTTCTCAGTTTCTCTGGAAGCCTTATTCCCTTTCCTTCAAGGAACCTATATAATATAATGCTTGTAGCGCTTTTTCCTAAGAGTGTTTCAACTGCAAACCTATTCTCGATAATCCTGAAATTTTCTATAGTGGATAGATGATGATCAAAATATACTATCCTGCCTGTGCAACCAAAAGCTCTATATTCTTTCATGAAGGTTTCAACAGAGTCCGTATATGGTATGTCAAGAATGATTACGCATTCCCAACATTTATCTATTTTTTGAGAAAGTTCAGCTATGCTTCTAGGCCCAGCAGGTTCTGCTCTAACCTTTCTTTTTCCTTTAAGTGGATATATGCCCAATTTTTCCTGGGCATAGAAGGCTATAGCTGATGACACGACCCCATCTGCATCCCAGTCTCCTATAATGAGAACTGTTGCATCTTTGTACACTTTTAACTCTCCCCTGTTTTTCAGCTCTATTCTGGTATCTATTTTTGTGGACAAAAGCTTAAAGACCTAAGGCCTTAGGTTTAACTCTTAGAGGAAGGAATATGTCCGAGGCCAACCTATTAGAAATACCTATTGATATTGTTCTCCTTATCGAAACAAGTAAGCATGTCAATATAGATACTGCAAAAAATATTGGCAAAGAAATTATAAAGATATTTTCAGAAAGCGAAATTGCGAGATTAGGCCTTATAGCTTTTTCTTCAGAGAGTCTTCCAATAATAGATCTTACTCTTGAGAAGATGAAATTGATAAGATTAATAAAAAACATTCCTGAGCTTGAAGGATCTCCAGATCTAATAAAAGGATTAAAGGAGTCACTTGAAATGATAAGAGATCTGAGCGATAAGATTACTTATATGAAGGTTATAATAATTATTTGTTCTTGTAGTACTAGGTTTCAAAAACCTCTGAAGATCTTTCTCCCTCTTATGAAGGCCTTTGGTATGCATGTGATATTTATAGTTCTTCAGTCAAAACCCCCTACTTGGTTAGTTTCTATTGTCGGAAAAGATAAGATTATCCCTGTTAGATGGAATGCTGGGCCGGAAAGAATAGCCTTAAGGGTTTTCGAAGTCTTAAATGAGATGGCTGCTAAAAAGCCTTTTTATTAGTCTTGAAGGATCATGTTTAATATAGAGAAGAGTTCTTTCTTCTCTTTAATTTCATAGGCTTTGCCTTTAGTAAGTTCTGTTGTTGTCATTATTACTTCTCTGTCACTTCTTTCAGGTTCACCTATTACGACTATATCAACCCTTACTTTAGAGTTTGAAGCATAAACGGCAGCATAATCTAACCTGATACCTTCATTAAACCCTCCATCAGTGAGTAGCAAAGCCTTTTTCTTTCTAACACTATTTCTGAGTATCTTTACTGCCTCAATAAGTCCATTACCTGGAGCCGAGCCAGGTCCACCAATATCAAGAAGTGAGATTGTTCTGAGGGCTTTTTTTCCATCTTCAGTAGGATGGAGTACTGGAAATGCTATTCTATAAAAGACAACAATGCCCATCCTGATATTACCTGCCTTAAGGCCTTGAGGGATGAAATAAGCCAAAGCCTCCTTTACTGAATGAAGCTTTGAAGGCCTTAGGTCTTGATAGCTCTTTCCCATGCTTGGAGAGACATCGACTATAAGCACCAGGTCTCTTAACTCCAATATTTTCACCTTTTTTTCCAAAGATCTATAATCTCTTGAGGTAGTATACATGGGACACTCCTATAGCTATAGATGTACTCATTAAGTTTTATATGGTCAAGTTCATCATATAAAGTGGCTATAACCGAAGCGGAGCTAAATGCCTCAAGTCCCATCCTCCTTGCTAGCTCTCTAGTCCTTAGATCATCAGAAAGGACTTTTGCTTTGATTTCAGAGGCATAATATAGAGAGGCAATCTCATTAAGTGAATGAAGACCTTTTCTTTCTTTAGGAATCTTTCTACTAACCACCTCAATTGCTCTAGAGTATTTAAATCCTTTGAGAAGTCTTTTTGCTTCTAAAACATCTAAAGAACTACTTAGATTATCAAGTATGACAAATCTATATCCCTTTTTCCTAAGAATGGATAAAAGATCAACAATATTTGATTTATAAACCACATAGAGGGTTAAAGAATCTAAAACATAAGATCCTGGATATAGAGGAATGGCATCTTCCTTTTTAGGGGCTCCTATAAGTGGTATCACCTCCTTTGATAGCATATAATCTATCATAGTATCATAAGTTTCTTCGGCAAATTCAGTGATATACTGAAATGAAGCCTCCTTCTTGATGTACATCTCTAAGGCTATTTTTTTAAGATCCATCTCTTTAAGAAGGGTTCTTACAGCCTCTCTAACTATTTCAGCAACACTAGCATAAATTCCTAGATCGACTAGTCTTCTGAGCCTCTCTTCAAGCAGACCAGATATTTCTACCGATAAGACCACAGACTGCCCCCTTAAATCATAATTGATATAGAGGGGCATATAAATCTAATAAAAGTTTAGGACGGAAGGTAAAGAAAACTAAAAAACTAATAAAGAAAAAGAATTTATGATTTTATAATCTTTACTGGGGCTTTCTGAATGCAGCAATAGCAGCTATTATTAATGTTATTATGACTAGAACTGACGCAGTTATTCCCCATGTTGTCACTCTGCTACTGACCTTATTCAACTTACTGCTCAATGAACTTATGCTACTGCTCATACTGCTACTGCTACTGCTCACAGTACTCTTCAGAGAACCTATCTCACTCTTTACACTGTTTACATTGGTATTTACTGAGCTTATGCTGCTACCTAGTGTACTTACAGCATTCTTTATATCTATCACCGTTGAGGCTATGTTATTCACATTACTACCTAGTGTACTTACAGCATTCTTTATGTTATTCACATTACTACCTATTGAAGATAGAGCTGCTGAGTTACTGCTTACGGTGCTGGATACACTACTTAGGCTGTTCTTTATATTCATTAGGTCAGACTCAACTGCACTAAGGACTCCAATCTTTGTGTCAACATCAGATACCATGGATGCAATGCTGTTCAGCTTTGCTTCTATATCTTCATGTCCAGCAGTTGTTAACGAAGTCAAGTCTTGTATGCTGTTGAGTAACGTTCTTGTATCAACAGGTAGACCAGCCTTTATCAAGCTCTGTACTGTAGTTAGATTAGCTAGAATCTCTCCGCTCTTTGTCTGGATTACGCCAACCAGCTGTCCAAAGGATGTCTTTGCTAGTTCAACAAGGCTTGCCTGGGCGTTTGCAAGATCTTGTATGCTCATGTAGACTTTTCCTAGGGTTGTGTTAATAGCTATTAGGCTTCCGTTTATGCTAGTTATCATTGGCTCGAGCTCACTCATGCTTGTCTGTATTGTTGCAATCACATTATTTCCGTTCTTTACTATTAGGGTTGCTAAGTAGCTAGTCGAATTGTTAACTTGTTTGCTAAGTCCTGTTAGGGTTAACATTACAGAGCTTGCACTGTCATTTATCATCTTTTGTAGGTCATTTAGGCTCATGTTTATTGTTCCAAGGCTTGTTTGTAATGTAGCGATACCGTTCTGTATGTTAAGCAGAGTAGTGCTGCACTGAGAGAGCATGTTCATTAGATCAGTGAGGCTTGTGTTGATCTTTCCTAGCTTTGTTAATATAGTTACTGTGTTGTTTTTAACTTCAACAATGCTGGCATTGAGTTCGCCTAGCTTGTTTATGACATCTTGTAACGTTAATCCTGTTACTGTAAATTGTGCTTTCTGAACTATGGTGTACTCACTAACAGGTGTTGAGCTATACTTATAGAATATCACATAGTGAGTTCCAGGTGCAAAGTTTGTGGCGATAAACTCCACATAGAAGTCTCCAGTGAGGTTAGGCTTCACATTCACGTATCTTGAATGGTCAATATACATTGTATAGTTTGCAGAACAGAATCCTGTACCTACTACCTTAACTATGGTACCATTGTTGCTTATGCTATTGGGTGTGACATATATCTTTGGCTCTACAGTGAATGTGGTATAAGCTTTACTGCTACTATGGCTGGTAATGTAGGTTTCGTTCTCTATGGTTCCTATGGTGAGGTTACCTCCAACGTCTGTTGTGACATTTATGAGTCTTGTTACACAAGATGAGGCATGAGGAACTATTATGTTTTCACTCCAGGTCGCACTGGTTACTGTAAAGTTAAGGGCTAGGGCGTAATATCTTTCTGTTGTAGTGTTATACACCTCGAACCATATGTTCATTGTGTCATTAACATAATCATTGAAGTGATATCCTTTAACAGTCACGGTGCTTCCAACATAGCCCTCTGATGGTGTTACTTCAATATATGGCACGACCTTTACATAAACTAGGAACCAGTAAACGACATTGTCATTGTCAGTTATTGTTAGGTTATAAGTCCCTGATCTAGGTAGCGTTACTGGAATTGTCATTGTATAGTTTATCTTGGTTCCGTTGCTACTCAGGCTTACAGTACCTAAGGTCGTAGAGTTCAGCTTTATTGTAGCACTTCCTTCATAAGGGAAGTAAACTAATGAGATGTTGTATGATTGTCCTATTACTAGGGTCACATTGCTTGTGCCAGTAGAGTAATCTCCTTCATCTCCTCTGAAGTTGCTTACACTCGTGCTTATGGTTGATGGGCTACCTGGGAGGTAGACTGCCCTGCCAACCTCAGTAAGATTTGCAATAGTTTTAGTTACTATTGGAGTGACATTATAGTCTGTGTAGTTCACCTTTATGGTATCAGTGCTTAGATTAACAAGTCCTAAGTCAGGAACCTTAAAGCTTGATACATTTATTCCAGTCCAGTTCCACTCTCCGCTTAATGTTGAGCTAGGTGGTGTATAAGTTACTGTAAAGACCTGAGATGTCACGTTTTTAGTCTCGAGTACTGAGTTGCTTGAACTGACTATTGAAATGTTTATTATATGACCGCTCGGTAAGGCAAAGCCATATATCTCCATTGGAGTGTCTGGTACAACGTAGCTGCTTGTGCTATTGACAGATTCTGTCTTGACCTGATAAACTGGGGTGAACTGAACAGCGTTCTGTGATGTTGCAACATCTGAGGAGGCTATGTTAGTTCCATAACTTGGATCGACATCAGTTATTTTAATGTAGTAGTTATCGTTTCCATTGAATATCCCTGGCAGCTTGGTTATGTTTATCATGTTCTTTCCTACACTAACAGTAATTGTTGAACCCAGTATTCCACTAAAAGGTGAATAAACGGTTACAGTAACATTTGTTGTCCCGGTAGTGTTTGTTATTGCATTCCAGGAAATAGGTCCTATGAAAGCTGCATCGCTGCTATCTATTGCCGCCTCTGGTATGGTTGAGAACCATAACCATACATAGTGGCCTGAAACTGTCATCCCAGTGACATTTATTATAAGTGCCTCATTATTCTTCAAAACAGCAGGAACTTGAATGGGGTTTCCAGGTACTATATTGGAGCCGTTGTAATATTCCAAAGTAGGCATACCGGTTATTGTTGCAAAGGTTATTGGTATTGAACCTACAAGTGTCAGTATTGGCAATGCCACTACTATGGCTATGAGCGCTAGAGATAGAACCTTGTTTAGATACATATTCATCTTATCCTAACACCTCTTCTAACTCACGCTACGAGATTCCATGCGTCTAAAATATACTTTACCAGCTATTTAAGCATAAAGCCTCGAAAATTCTCTGTCTGGCCCATGGAAAAAGGGGGTTTCTCCAGGTTAATTCTAGACGCTATTAAGGAAAATGGAATTTAAAACACATAGGTTACAAGTACAATTACGTTTAAAAAGTTCTTTTCTAAATTCTCTGGAACAAGGATGATCAAATAAGCACCTTTTGTCAGGTTTAAGTGCAGAGAATCTTTTTTACTAGTAAGCATACCAAGATAGATTGCTTTGGAGGATGTTATATCGACTTCTGACTCTAGATAGGATCCTTTATCGGTTAACTTTATCGCATATACACGAAATGTATCGTTCTTTTCTGTTAATATTGTGACGTTGAGGCCTGAAACAAGTACAGAGTACTCACCAAACTTTTCGCTGATTTGTTTGATAGATATATTGTTTGGATTTCTTGAAGCAATAACCAAGTATCTTTTTCCTTCAGTATTATTTATATAGATTAAGTAGGGATAAGGTATGCCCATACCAGTTGGTATGTTTTCTGTTACAAGTTGCCAATTTACAAGATAGTTGAAGTAACTAGACGTAGAGTCTTCATAGGAGTTAAATCTTAGGTCAAGTGCTGTTAGATATGGTAGGGACTTAAATGGAGGTATAACGATGCTATAGGAAGCATTCGATATGGGCATAAAGGACTTTTCTATGTCTATTGTCCTGTAGACGTTTGAAATACCAAAGGAAACATTTAGTAGTGGGTCATTGTCATTGCTGGTTAAAAATTTTTGAGCTAGTGAGGTTAAGCCATTTCTTGCTAAGAATTTAACAGGTTTCAGTTTATAGTATATTGGTCCGTTGATAGGCAAACGATAGCTTTCATTATTTACCTCAATAGTTGTTACATAATAAAGAGTAATATTGGTTGTCATGGTAACCCGAATTCTATATGGTATGGAAGAATAGAATATCATCAGGGGTCCTGTTGTCATAAAATTGCCTTTAGAAATACCCTTAAGGGATATTCTGTAGATACTTGATGAATAGTATTCCTTTTCATAACCTCTGACAAGAGAAGTGAAGTTTGCAATATCTGAAAGGGCTAAAGGAGTTATCATTGAATTTCTACCTAAAGGAACCCAATAATAACCATTATAACTCATCTTTGCCGAGGTACTTATATTACCTGCATAGATATGAAATGTGTTGGTTCTTGGGATTGAAGATAAGAAATTTACATAGAAAGCCATGTATGACGAGGTGCATACATCTCCTACCTGGAGCTTAATACCATCTGTTATATAATTCAAGGTAACTTTAGAACCACATCCAAGCTTATAATTTGTGCCATTAAAAGTTAGTCCCATGAATACATAAGTTGTTGCAACAGTTCCATCAAAGTAAAGGTTAATCTTTACTTTTCCTAAGGTGGTATTGTCTCTGAGTAGATATTCAGGAGGGTCAGCAACTAGCATTATTGAGCTTGTCAAGGGATCTTTGTTTTCAAGATTACTAGCTTTCTCAGAGGTGTTTTCTGGATTAGAAAGTAGGTTAATTAATCTGCAACTGATCCATTGGGTTTTCATAACCGTTTTTTTAGCTGTAGAATTTAAAGAGAGAAATCTAGGATCCTTTATTGGGCTGTAAGAATAAATTACGCCACTATCTGCTATAAGAAAAACTTTTACTTTTTCACAGGAGTATCTTTTTATTAAAGGTATTAAAGTAGGTTTGCTTATAATAAGTTCTTCATTTAAAGATCTAAAGCTACCATTGTAAAACTGTATTATAATTTTATTTAGTTTAAAGGGTCTGGATGGATAGATATTCATATACAAAGTCCCGTTTATCAGGTTGATACTAAGAAATGGGCTGTTTATTTCTTCTTTAAGCTTATTTGTTAATTGCCTTTCCATATAGGATATGTTATTCTCGTTTCTATTTGCAATTTTCAAAAATCCTATTGCCATAGAGCTCATGACAAATATAAGTATCAGGGCTCCTATTATCTCGCTTAAACCCCTTCTTTTCATATATATTCCCCAACAGAAAACTCAGAGGTCTCAGAGGGCTCAGTGGAAAAAATTTCACTGTAATGGAGTCTAATGGAGTCATTTTTTGTAATATCTTTTCAACATAATTATTATTAATATTATCGATGCGATGGTTATCGAAATAAATACATATTCCATGATCTTGTAGGTAGTTAGTACCTTTTCAAGTGAGAACCCTGAGGGAGGAGTGTGTTCTCCGCTTTCATTTGGTGGGCCATAAAGTAGGGCATAAACATTATTAAGGTTGTTGTAGGTTCCTGAGGAACCCAGAATAAGCATGTGATTTCCACTGGTATACAAAGACGTTACTAATGTTATATTTTTAAAGAAAGTCCTTATGATATGAATGGGCTTTAAGTGGTCTCTGCTGCTGTTAAAGAGAATAATTATCCCATTAATACTTCCATTCATATAAGCAAAGCCCCAAATCGCTATGGTAGATCTGTTTATCATTTCTATGCCAAGTAGATCTGAGGGAATCCAGGAGATGTTGTATTCATACAGTATGTTGCCATCTGTTAAATTATATGAGATCAGTACTCCCTTTTCTTTCTTTGTAAGACCACCAACAGTTATAACAGTATTATTGGTTATAAGAAGTGAATTAAATGTCAGATTTCTATACGGTTTGCTCCAAAGAGGAGTATTATTGGTCATATTAATGCAAGTAACTCCACCTAAACCTGCAAGACAGAGAGTGTGGTCCTTCGCGCTTATGGCATAAGCTACCTCGTCTGATCCCAGATCAACGGCTGTCTTTATACCTCTAGGTAGCAAGGTATGGGCATTTAGAGCTTGAACAGCCATATCGAGGCCTCTTCTAATACCATTATACTTGTCACCAGAAATGTATAACGTCATATTTTTCCAGCTTAAGTATGCAGCCTTTATGCTAAGATATGTGATCTTGGCGAACCTACTATCAATTAATGTTCCATTAGTAGATATTTCATAAAGAAGAAGTAGTTCTTCCTTTGTCTTAGGATTCTGAGAGATAAGGTAAAGAAATGTTGAATTTCCTTGACAGTAAATAGAAAGGCTCTGAGTTGAAGATAAAGGACCTTTGAAGTCACGCTTCCATCTAAGATAACCTTCCTTATTCAGTGAGATAAGTTCTACGTAGGTTCCTGATTGTGAATTCTTAGAAATTATGTTAATTGTTATATAGGCATTTCCATTAGCATCCAGACAGGACTGCATGGGTATTGCTTTCGATGCATTCAAGTATGTATACTTCCAGATCCAGATAGCCTTTGAATTGCTGTTAAGAGGAGTAGCTAAATTTGACTGAGTACTGAGGATTGGCATTTCTAAAAAGATTGATATGATGATCATAATTGCAATGAGCCTGTTTATGGGTTTCAATGACACCCCCTCTCTTTGTCATAGAAAGCTAAGGTATTTCTTTCGTTTAAATAATTATTAATGACATAACCCCTATCTTTTAAGTTCTAGTCTGTAGATTACTCGGGAGGGTCTGAAAGGTGCCAACAAGGCTCTCTCAAGCTTGGCCTATAACTGTTAAGATGTATTGGTGTAGTGATAAAAACGTACCTCTTATAGGGAAGGATCCTAGAGCCCCTTGTAATTCTATCTTGAAATTGAATCTGACAGAACCAGGTGATGCAAGGCCTATGGTCCCTAAAGATGTTGAAAAGATAAAAGAAGCATATAGAAACGAGGTAGGCGATCTTTCTGGTTTCAATGAGTTTTTGGGATATGGAGTAAAATTACTTAATAAAGTCCCTTATATGGACTTAATGTATGAGGTTGTGTCTGAAGGTCAGGTTATAGGTAGGGTTTACTGGGATCCTTTGCTTTCTAGGTGGAGGCTTAGGTTTTCTTTACCGGGTCTTACAAGGATTCTTTATAAGGCACCCCTGAAGACGTTCAGGGTTAGAGGGGGAATTAGAACTCTCTTTAGAGTTAGGGTTTTCAAAAACAATTTAGATTTAAGGCCATATCAACAGGTACTTTTTGTTAGTGAATCCGATGAACCTATAGGCATAGGATATGTGAGTAAGGATACTGAGGTAATAAAGGTCCATAGCATATTTAGGAATAATGTTTCTGAATATCTGGATCAAAGGACCAGAATGGAGTCTTCATGGGACGATGTACTAAAGTATAATGATTATTATATATATTACTATAAATCTAGGGCAGTAAAGTTTATTTATACCATGGCTGAAAAAGTAAGAAAATCAATAACTGTGTCATTTAGTGGAGGTAAGGACAGCCTAGTTGCTCTACACCTAGTTCTAGAGGCAGGATACAGACCAATAATGATTTTTAATGATACAGGGCTGGAACTTCCAGAGACTATAGAGATTGTCAGAAAGGTCAGTAAAATGTGGGATCTGGAACTTCTTATTGCTAATGCTGGTGATTCATTCTGGAGAGCAGTAGAAAGAGTGGGCCCTCCAGGAAAGGATTACAGGTGGTGTTGCAAGGTCACTAAGTTAGCTCCTCTTGCAAAGCTCTTTTTAGAAAAATTTCCAGAAGGAGCCCTTAATATTGTTGGGCAGAGAGCGTTTGAGAGTCTTGATAGAGCAAGAAGCTCGAGAGTCTGGAGAAACAAATGGATGCCTCATATACTTAGCATAACTCCTATTCAGGATTGGCCACAGCTTTTGGTTTGGTTATATATATGGAAGAACAAATTGCCGTACAATCCGCTATATGACGAAGGTTTTGATAGAATTGGTTGCTTCATGTGCCCGGCTGCCTACATAGCTGAATATAACTTTGTTAAGGAGACACATCCTGAGATGTGGACTAAATGGGAGAATGTGCTTGAGAGTTGGGCTAAAAGATTAGGATTTGATGAAGAATTAACAAGGCTATGGATTAAGAAAGGTCTATGGAGATGGCTTACTCCAGCAGTTCAGAAGCTCAGATTAGCAAAAAAGGTTGATGCAAAATTACCTCATTGGAAAAAGATTTATTCTAGGTGGTTAAAACCATCACTTAAAAACTGTGAGGTTAAGGATGACGTTTTCGAACTGAAGTTTAACGGAGAAATAGATCCCGAAGGTGTTAAAAAACAGGTAAGTGTGTTAGGAGCATTTAGAACTTCTACCAAAGGAGGTAAGAATAAGGTTATATTAAATGGGCCTCAGAACATTAAAGTTATTGTAGAGAGAAATTCCATAAAAGTTGAAGGTACTAGAGGGGTCTTGGCAAGGGAACTTGCTCTGGATACACTGAAGCTTGTATATAGGTGGGGCAATTGTGTTGGATGTAAGGCATGTGAAGTCAGTTGTCCAACAGGATCGATAAAGGTAATTGATAAGAATGGAAAAAAACAGCCTATGGTTAATATTAACACATGTATTCATTGTAAGCTTTGTCTAGACAATTGTCCTCTAGCAGATGTTGTTGTCGAGAGAATATTTCCAGCTTTAATTATGGATGAAGTGACAGCTTGGAGAAGAAGGGGAAAGAGAACTCATGAAAGTGTTATCGAAAGATACCTTAAATTAAAGGGGTTTAATGTCGATAAAAAGAGAAATCAACTTAAGGAAGATGCTTTAGTTTCTCTTTAAACCGTTCTCTATCTTCAAAACAATCTATACAGCTTCATTATTTGAAATCCAGACCATAGACAAAACAGAAACCTAAACATTTATTGACATAGTTTGTAAGATTTTGTTAAAGTAAGAACATCTCTTGAAACAAACGGAATCAATAAAAAGACTCTGCTTATTGTGTTTTATCGGGCCGCGGTCGCCTAGCCTGGTTAGGGCGCCGGCCTGCTAAGCCGGTGGGGGAGACCCCGCGCGGGTTCGAATCCCGCCCGCGGCGCCATACTTTTGCGGTCCTTGTTCTTCTTGTCTCAAGAGTTCTATGGATCTATTTAGCCTGTCAGTTAAGGAATATGACATTAGTTTTCTGTCTTATTTCCTAAAAACCTTAGTTTTTTTAAGCTGATGTAATTAGCAAGCAAAATAACCGCTAATTAATTAAAGTTCTCCATCACTTTTAAAGCCGATAGACCCGAAAAGTGGGAGCAAAAATTGGAATGTTTGGTTAGGTTCATGGGGAGTAATGATGAAATAAAGGTGATCAAGAAAAGTAATGTTTATCTAGGACAAGCTTTAATTTCTGGTCTATATGATGAGATATTGGCTAGTCTTTTAGAGCTTGATGCAAGGTTGGGTCTTTTTGCAGAAACATTTGTGGTTCCATTTCTCATGCCATTTGAGCTTGAATGCGATGATGACGAATTTAAGGAGTACATTTTAAAAATAGCAAATATTTATAGAAAAAGAATAGTCTTGGAGCAGGCATATGATCTCTATGTTAGACTAGGCCCTCTTTTAGATGGTGTAATGATTTTACCTGCATACTTTCCCTTGTCTAGATTGAATTTGGCCTGGAAAGCCCGTGATTGTTTTTTAAGTAACCTGTTTAGACATTTTGATAAAGAGGATCTAGTTAATAGGCTTAATGGAATTTACCTAAGATATGTAACTGAGCTGTTTAATGCTAGGGTTCACGATGATTATATTAGGCTTAAACCTCCTAAAGTTAGAGATGCTTTTATGTCGTTTATGACAAGTTTTAAGTTGGCTTTACAATCTGGTGTACATAAATTTACAAGAGGTATCTTAAGGCCTAAGAATGACGAATGTAAGCCTCCTAGCTTTGTGACAAAGCCCTGGCTCTTTATGAACATAAAAGAAGGAGTATTAGCTTTTTCTTGTCCACAACCTAAGGACTTGGTTGGAGGGACATGTAAAGCACCAACCTCTCTTTCAGAAAGCCTTATCTGCGAGGGAAGTCAAGGCAAGTTTGTTGTAAAGGATTATTATAGAATAACAATGGTCAAATGGATTCCAGCAGCATTAGCATCGAAGATCTATGGTATCAGATATAGGTTTAGTGCTAAATCAAGACTTGCTGCCGAAGCCAAATATTTTCCTTTGTTGAGGCGATTAGTCCTGACACCTTCAATATTAAGGATTTGTGTCGACTATCGACAGGCCTATATGATGAGAGAATATGTAGAGGGAGAACCTCTGAATAATATAGATGATCCTCGTGTATGGATGGACTCAGGAAGGATTTTAGCTGAAATTCATAAGAACAGGCTCTTCCTAGGTGATCCAAATCCTGGAAACTTTGTGATAGATAAACACAACAATTTCTGGCTGGTGGATACTGAGCAGGTTAGAAGATTAGGTGAGTCAAGAAAAAAGATGGAGGCATGGGATATACTTGTTTTTCTTTTTTATTCCACATTTCTAAATGTAGACTTAAAGCTTGTCAAAAAAGCCTTAGAGGGATATGCGTCAAATCAAGTAAAAGAGTGGAAATATATTAGAAGAGAGGCTCTAAGACCCCAGGTTTGGGCAAGCCTGGGTGTAGCCGTTCCAAATTTATTAAAGGCTCAGAGAATAATCAGAGAAGTAGATTTTTGAGTTCTTCAGAAAGATCCCTTCTTCTTATGTTACCCTTTGGTCTTTCCTCTCTCCATAGTCTTGCTCTGAACCTATAGACTTTAGTCTTTGAGTCGGTCCAACAGTCAGGCCAAAGGCCAGCTTTAAGGCACGTCTCGCTAAGAAAGGTCTCTTCGTCCCAACCGTATTCTATTGGAACCTGTGGTAGTAAGAGACCCTTTGCCCATCCTCTTTCGATAACAAGTCCATCCCTGCCAACCTTAACGAAATTTAGTCTGTCTTTAACATTCTCAGGTGCTTCTTCTAGTTTTGAAAGAACAGAGACTTCAAATGTCACAGATTCTAGTTCATCTCTTCTGAGTGGAGGAAATCTAGGGTCTCTAAAAGCAGCCTCAAGTGCAACATCTCTAACAACTTCGATGAGGGGTTTTATAGGTTCCATAAAGCCTATACATCCTCTAAGTTCCCGTTCATTTGGTCCATAGTAAGTCTCTATGGTAATGAATGCAGCACCCTTTCTCAGGAGCCTTTCGGGGACTCTCTCTGGAAAAGGCATGGTTTCTTTATGTTCAAACCAGTATTCGACACTCTCTCTTGCGGTTTTGACAAGGAATATTCCTTCTTTATCATCAAGTTCTTCAGGATCAATGTATTCATTCATATTACTCACCACCTTATTTTAAGGAGGGTCTTCAGGACTCAAAAGTTTATTTTTGCTTAAAAATGCTTTCTCCTATTGGTATAAAATGGGGGTAGCGGTAGTAAGATGTCTCTTAGCAGTAAAATACGGATGTATTTCTCTATGTGGAAAAAGATATTGGAGCTTTCAAGAAGGCCTTCAGAGGAGGAATTTAACCTACTCTTAAAGCTCAACTTGTTAGGCTTTACAGTAGTAGGCGGTATTGCCTATATCATACACTTGGCTTCAGTTCTTCTTGGAGGCTAGACCAAGCGAGGTGGCTTTGATGCCAGAGAGCAATGACGAAAAAGGTGATGAGTTACAAAAAGAGGCAAAATCAAAGAAAAAGATGGTGAGATTTTATGCTTTAACGGTCACGGGTGGTACAGAAGAGAGGGTTGCCTTAGTTCTTTATGAAAGGGCAAGGAGGTTAGGGCTTGATATAAGGTCCATAATTGTGCCTCCAGGCCTTAAGGGATATGTTATAGTCGAAATTGGAAACGAGGCAGATTTATATTATCTTATAAGAGGAGTCAGGCATATAAAGAGGAGAAGGCCTATATTGATGAAACCTGAAGAAATAGAGATGCTTGTCAGACCTAAAGCTGAGGTTCCAGAGCTCAAGAAAGGCCAAATAGTTGAAATTACTGGAGGCCCATTTAAGGGTATGAAGGGTAGGGTTATAGAGGTATACTCTGCCAGAAGTGAGGTTGATCTGACACTCCTTGAATCGAACTTTCAAATGGTTGTCACCGTTCCTTTGGATCAAGTCAGACCGGTATCAGAGGAAGAATCATAAGATTCACACCTTTTTAACTGTACTAAACATAAAAACATCGTCCAAATCTTTTATCGAGTTTGTTTCCTGATCTTTTGTCTATTTATTTTGTTTTTAAAACTATCATTAACTACTAAGTTCATAACATATAGATAATCTATGATGTTATTAAGACTAATTTAAAAAGCATCATGAGAAGAGAAACATTTCAGGCTAAATTAAAAACTCCTTCTTTCCCCAACGATCTTACGGGGGAGAGATTAGATGTCCACAGCCGAGAAGACGATAACGGTTCAGATTGAAGGTGGTAATGCAAGG
>JALWTO010000052.1:0-35445 GCA_027082825.1 Acidilobaceae archaeon | reverse complement strand
ATGCAAGGCCTGGTCCTCCTTTAGGTCCTACGTTGAGTGCATTAGGTCTTAATGTAAAAAAGGTTGTTGATGAAATAAATAAAAAGACTGAACAATATAAGGGTATGACCATACCAGTTAAAATAATTCTCAATACAAAGACTAAGGACTATAGGATAGAGGTTGGAATTCCCACAACAACAGCACTTCTTCTTAGGTCTGTTGGGGCTAAAGAGCCTAGTGGAGATCCGATGCATCAGAAGATAGGTGACTTATCTTTCGAAAAGATAGTTGAGATAACCCTGATGAAGAAATCTCAACTTTTAGCAAAAACACTAAAGAGGGCAGTTAAGATGATCTTGGGTTCTGCAAGGTCTATAGGAATAACTGTTGATGGAAAAGATGCTAAAGAGGTAACTAGGCTTGTTGATGAGGGTTACTACGATGAGATACTTTCAAAGTATGAGGATAAATGGGAAGGAGAGGAGTGACAAGCCTAAAAACAGGATATTACTTTAGGAACCCTTGGGAAGGCTTAGGGGTGTGTTGCTTTGAGTTTAGTTAATGATGAAATGCTGAAGGCAAGCATTGAAAAAGCCCTAAGGCTGGGCAAAAAAAGGAACTTTAAGGAATCAATTGATTTAGTGATCGTCTTAAAGGATGTTAATATCAGAAGTCCTGAAGGTAGAATAAGAGAGATTGTAGTTTTGCCTAGAAAGCCTGGCAAAGACGCTAAGATATGTATAGTTGCTGATGGAGATATGGCCCTTAAGGCCAAAGAAGCTGATCTCACTGTTTACACTAGAACAGATCTTCAGGCTATGAGAGGAGATAAGAAAGCAGCAAGAAAGGTAGCGGAGACCTGTGATTGGGTTCTTGTAAGGGCAGATCTAATGGGCCTTGCTGGAGGAACATTGGGTCCAGCATTAGGTCCTAGAGGGAAAGCCCCTGTACCAGTTCCTCCAAATGCTGACATAGCCCAAGTTGCTGAGAGGTATAAACATGCCGTTTGGGTTAGAGTTAGAAATCAGCCACAGATCATGTGTAGGGTCGGAACGCAAGACATGAAAGTCGAAGATATTGTTGAAAACATTAAAGCTGTCCTGAATGCTGTAACGAATAGGATAGGAGCTCAGAAGATAGATAAGCTGGTTATAAAGAGAACGATGGGAGTACCTGTGGAGGTGTCTGTAGGATGAGCTTAAAAGTTGTAAGAAGGCTCGGAAGATCTCAGCCTCCAGAGTGGAAGATAAGATTTGTTAAAGAGCTTGCTGAGGAACTTAAAAAACACCCGGTTATAGGTATTGCAGATCTCACAGGGATGCCAACAGCACAGTTGCAACTTGTGAGGAAGAGGTTTAGGAGAACGGTTTCCTTTAAGGTTGTTAAAAAAAGGTTGTTACTTAAAGCTCTTGAAGAGGCAGGTTTGAAAAGAGAGAAGTTTGAGCCCTTTATTAAGGGGACAACTCTCTTAATGTTTACCAATATAAATCCTTTCAAGTTGGCTAGATCAATTGAGTCAGAAAAAATGCCTGCACCCGCAAAGCCTGGAATGGTAACTGAGAGGGAGATTGTCATACCTGAAGGGGATACTGGACTTCAACCAGGGCCCATACTCAGTACATTTGGTAAACTAAAGATACCCTATGAGATAAGACGGGGAACTATATATGTCAAGAAAGACACTGTGGCTGCAAAACCAGGTGATGTTATAGGTGAAGATCTTGCAGGACTTCTTCAGACTTTAGGGATAATGCCTTTTGAAGTCGGACTTAAGGTTCAGGCCGTTTATGATAGAGGAATAATAATACCACGTGAGGAACTCATTATAGATATTGAGGAGTTTAAGAGGGACATTATGGTCGCGTCAAAAGAGGTCATAGGCCTAGCGGCAGAGACAGGTCTTCTAATCGTACCTGAGGCCACAAGCCTAATAATAATGAGAGCAGCTCTTGAGAGCTTAGCAATTATAAGATCTACTGGCTTGTTGTTGCCAGGGACAGTTGAAGAGATAGTTAAGGTGACAGCTCTTGAAGCCTTATCAGTGATTACTAGTCTAGGGAAGAAAGCAAAAGAACTTGGTATAGAGGAAATTCCTATGGCCTCATCCACAGTCGTGACAAAAGAGACTAGTGAGATTAAAGAAGAGGAAGAGAGAAAAGAGACAGAAGAAGAGAAGGAAGAAGAGGTCGATATAGGAGAGGGCTTGGCAGGTCTCTTCGGCTGATGATATACTCCTTAAAACATTCAACTTGACTTTGGTTTCTTTCATAAAATTAATAATGAGCCTTTTCTCTATGACTTCTTAGAAGGTTAGGAAAGAGGTATTATGTCTTGACTGAGGTTGATCCAAAGGAGTATGAAGTGAATTTCTTCAAGGAAGAGGGTTTTATAAGGAAAAAATGTAAAATTGGAGGAGAATACTTTTGGACGCTTAATGAGAGTCTTGATACATGCCAAGACGCTCCTTGTGTTGAATATTGGTTTGACAAAATAAGCAGTATTAGGAACCTTAGTGTAAGTGATTCAAGAAAGATATTCCTAATGTTCTTTAAAAAAAGAGGACACGAAGTGTTAAGGCCTAGGCCAGTTGTTGCAAGATGGAGAGAAGATCTATACCTTACTATAGCTAGCATTGTTGTTTTCCAACCTCATGTAACAAGCGGTATTGTCCCTCCTCCTGCAAATCCTCTTGTCATAAGTCAACCAAGTATAAGACTGGAAGATATAGATAATGTTGGTCTAACAATAGGGAGGCACTTAACAACTTTTGAAATGGCAGCTCACCATGCTTTTAACTATCCTAACAAGAGAATTTATTGGAAAGATGAGACTGTAAGATATGCATTTGAATTTTTTACAAAGGAACTTAGGATACCAAAGGATCTTATAGTATTTAAGGAAAGTTGGTGGGAAGGTGGGGGAAATGCAGGTCCTTGCTTCGAGGTAGCCGTTGGAGGTCTTGAGCTGGCGACTCTGGTATTTATGCAATACAGTATAGAGGGTAAGGAATATAGACCTCTTCCTCTTAAGATAGTTGATACAGGTTATGGAATTGAAAGGATATCCTGGTTCACTAAGAAAACCCCTACGGCATTCCATGCAATATATGGTAATCTTTTAGAGAGGTTTAGAAATATCATAGGTCTTGAAAGACCCGAAGAAGAGATCCTTTGGGCAGCCTTCAGGGCAGCTGGAAGGCTTGATCCTGAGAGTCCTGAGAGTATAGTTAACTACTATAGAAAGGTGGCTGAGATTGGAAATTATGAACTAAAATATGTGAAAGATGTATTGAGTAGTGAAGCAAAGCTTTATTCTGTTTTGGATCATACAAAGACTATAGCATTGATGTTGGCAGACGGCATAGTTCCCTCAAATAGCGGAGAGGGATATTTAGCCAGGCTTGTTATACGAAGGGCTTTAAGACAGCTTTCGCTTCTAGGTTTTGATGGTGATCTGGCTGATCTGGTTGATCTCCAGATAGGTTACTGGGCTGATAATTTTAAACAGCTGAAGGAACAAAGGAACTATATAATAGAGGCTGTGATCCTTGAAAGTAAGAAGTTCAGAGAGCTATTGAGAAAGGGAAGAAAGGAAATTAGAAAGCTGGTAAAGATGAAAGGATCTCTGGATGTGGAAGATCTTGTAAGGCTCTATGACTCTAAGGGTCTACCACCAGAAATAGTTGCAGAGGAGTCAAGAAAGTTTAACGTAGAGGTTGACATACCACATAATTTCTACTCCCTAGTAGCTAGCAGACATAAAGCACCTGCCAGATTAAAGACCGTTGGAAAGGTGGTCAAACTTCCAGAGGATATTAAAAAGTGGGCTTCACAGTTTAGGCTCACAGAGCTTCTGTTTCATAAGGATCCATATCTGAGAAAGTTTACTGCGAAGGTTTTAGGGATTAAGGACAGGTATTTGGTCTTAGATTCCACTGCGTTCTATCCTAAAGGAGGAGGTCAAGATTACGATAAAGGTTATATTATGATTAATGGGAGAAGAATTTTAGTAAATGAAGTCTATAAGATTGATGGAGTGGTTGTTCATGTTCTAGAAACTCCTATAGATATACCTAAAGGCCTTAATGTTATTGGGGTTATAGATTGGTATAGAAGGTTTAAACTAATGAGGCATCATACGGCCACACACATAATCTTAGGAGCAGCTAGAAGAGTTTTGGGCAGGCATATTTGGCAGGCTGGCGCAGAGAAAAGTGAGGAGAAAGGAAGACTTGACATAACACATCATAAACCGTTGAATAAAGACGATCTGAGAAAAATAGAGGAACTAGCCAATATGGTTATTGATGATAGAAGAGAGGTAAGAACTTATATAATCAATAGAAATGAGGCCGAAGATAAATATGGATTTTCTTTATACCAAGGAGGAGTACCTATGGAGCCTAGGTTAAGGATAGTTGAGATAAAAAATTGGGATGTGGAAGCATGTTTTGGTACACATGTAAGAAATACTGCTGAAGTTGGTTCAATAAAGATAATAAAATCTGAACGTATTCAGGACGGAGTTGTTAGGCTTGAGTTTGTTGCGGGTCCAAGAGTTGCTGAGGTACTTACTAATGCTGAGAATAGATTAGATGCTTTGGCTAAGGAATTAGGAGCCTCTCATGGACATGAGCTTAAGAGGGTACAGAGTTTGAAAAGGAGACTAGATAGCATGGAGAAGATAGTAGAGGAATATCGTAGGCTTTGGATTAGAACGCTTAAGAAAAATGCCCTCAAGGTTGGAGCTTTCAGTTTAGTAATTTTCGAACCTCTGGAACATACTTCAGAGGCTATTCAGGAGGTTTTGAGGCAGTTAACAAAGGAGGATAACGTTGTCGCTATTGCAGTAATTAAAGAGAATCAAAAGACAAGATTTGAGATAGCTTTAGGTCAGGGAATCCTTAGCAAGATAAATGTAAACAGAATTGTAGAGAAGATTAAAGAAGAAATAGGAGGTAAGGGAGGTGGAAAGGGTGGAAGGGCTAGTATCTTGATTCCAAGGATTATAAGTAACGACAAAGCGAGGGATCTATTTGTGAATATTCTTAAAGAAATATGACCTTTCAGACCTGGCCAAGGACATTTGATAATTCTGAATTTTTCTTGCTTATTTTTATGCCTGAAGTTTGTCGTTCTTAATATTTTGAATGATTCCCGGTTCAATTGTCTTGTATGTGATATTTCCATATAGCAGGAAATCAATATGCACAGTTTCTGTTCTGCAGGATCTTTCAAGAATTACCTAACATTAATCCTAGCTTTTCAAGAAGTTAAAAAAGAAAAACGGTAAACTTAGGTAACTACTATGGATGATGTTAGTGTTTTACTGACAACTAGGAGCTTGCAGGCAGAAGCAGTATTGTTCAGGTGTTGATATTTTTAAAAGTTCTGTCTAATGTAATAATTGTGGGCGAGGGAAAGCTTGGACAGAGCAAAAAGGATGCTCTTTCTAAGGAACATTATCACCATAGCTGTAATGCTCGTTATAATTTTGATGATTCTAGGTAGTATGTCTAAAGCTTATGCCCTCCCTTCAGGTCCCTATTTCAGATATGTCTCTGTCGCAAATACTTCTATTGGTTATGTTTCAGGCTATGATGGTTACTTCTTGGTTATGTCAAACGGATCCTTATTCCAGGTAACAGATTCGGGATTAGTGAAAGAGTTATCATACGGGAAAGACTTCCATTATATAGGTCAAACCTGTTCCGCTCCATTTAATGGATTTGATGGAGCTTCTATATATTTGGCTGGAAGCAGGGAGGTAGGCGTTCTAGTAGGTGAGAATGGAAAGATAAGGCTATGGGGATTTGCAACACAGTTTCTACCTATAGCTAATTCTACGGGGTATGATTGCCAGAACAACATCATCTGGAGTGTGGATGTGAAAGGGAACCTCTATATAGCAAGGCCTTTTCAGAGATATATAATTGTTATTGGGCCTGATGGTCCTGAGAACACAACTCTACGAAATTCAATAGTAGATACACTTTCAAAGGTAGCTTTAAGTGAGGCCTTAGAGAAACTTGAAAATATGGGTGGCAATTTTTCAATTTTAAACTATAATTTCACAGGAAATTTATGGGTCCTAAACGCTGGGAGGACATATCGTGTTTCTAACAATTCTTGGTACGAGGATTCACGCTTTTTGCCTATATATGCTGTTGGCGAGTTTATGTTCGAGATAGAGAATGATAGTATAATAAAGTTTGTACCGATTAACGTGACAGCGACTCTCTTTATTGATTCGATTAAAGAAAATGTCATAACTCTATATCCTGATTTAAAAGGATATACTATTACAGCATCTTTAGCCTCTAAAAACTATGGAATGTTAGTTGAAATATACAATAATGTTGAAAAAAGAAGTTCTAAGTTAGTTTTCTTTAGGTTTAATAATACCATAGAGAAGCTCTTCCATATTAATGAAAGTAAGCTTATTTTATCTAAAGACTTTATTCCAGTTTATGATCCTATAGAAAATTTACCAGCCTTGCTTATAAATTTTGGTAAACATTTGGCATATTATCTTGCTAGACCTAGTACACCACAATGGTTAGTATGGTCAAGGGATCCTTTAAGAGGAGGGACTATAGAGGAGGTTATTCCATGGCAAACGTATGTTGTAGTCATGGGTGCTAATAAGTTAAATCTCCTGGATTTAGAATTGGGAACCCCCCTTTGGGCTTTCTATGAAGGTATTTCATTTAAAGAGACAAGTCTTATTTCATTGTCGTCAGGGAAAGAGTTGGCAGTTGGCCTTAAAGATGGTAGACTTCTTTTGGTATCTAAACCAACTTGGCTCTCTAAAGTAAATGTGGAGATAACTGTTAATGGAAAAAGAATTGGAACAGGTTTCCCACTAACCATAAAATCTAAGAGTATGGCGTTAAATTTATCAACTAAAAATGGAACGACAACGGTTTATCTGCCTGAAGGGCTTTGGTTATTTAGTGCTAATGACACCATTTTAGGACCAATATCAAAGAGTTTTTTGATAAACAGTCCTTCAGAAGAGATTATGTTAAATTATAAGATTCTTAGCTCATTTTATGTTTTGTTAAAAGGAAAAGATCCCCTGGGGTTTCTCAAAGAAAGTCCAGCTCTTAATGCATATACAGTTATTATAACTCCTTGGGGTACAAAAATTAGATTGAACGTTTCTTCCAATGGCATTTTATATATAAAAAAGGTACCTTCATATCTCTCGGGGCTTTTCAAGGGCTTACCTTTAAGAGAAGGTGAAAGCTATTTACTAGAGTCAAGCCTAAAGGGCTATTTGAATTTAAGCAGAAAAATTACCCCTGGCAACGGAACAATTACTTTAAAGCCAGTGCTTACTACAGTTTATTTAACTCTTGTAGACAAATATAATGAAGAAGAAATTCCAGCAAGGTTATATATAAGCTATGGAGGGCACAGTGTCGAGCTTAGCATTAATGGTCATGTGATACTTAATCTTCCTCCAAGAAATTATACATTAGCTATAAGTGCTAGCGGTTACTTAACACAGGTTGTATCGTTAGATGTTAATGGATCAAGCCTCCATGTAATCTATAAGCTAAAAAGAACATCGACTATTCTCCACATAACAGTCTTGGATTCAGATTTCGATGTGCCACTTAATGCAACTGTGAAGATCAAGGGGCCTGTAAGCCTATCAATATTCTGTGCTGGCTCGACAAAAATTTCTCTGCCATGGGGTATATACTCTGTTCAAGTGAATGTAACTGGCTATAATGTTTATAGTGACCAGGTTGCTCTAGTTCCTGAAGAACCGAGTAGCCTGATTGTGACAATGACTCCAAAGATATACTATATAGAGGTCAGAGTATTAGATTACTATAACTTAACACCTGTTAACTTTAAGGCATTAGTTTATGTTCACATACAAGGGCTCGGAAAGATACTTTATGAGTCTTTAAGTGCTTCAGGGTTGGCTAAGATAGCTATAAGAGGGGAAAAACCAGAGATAGTGATTTCTTCGAATAATTATTATAACTATACATTGATTCCAAACTCATCAGAGACTTTTTACACTATATATCTTAAAAGAGAGACATATGGTTTAACCCTATTAGTTATAGATAAAGAGACAAAGAAACCCATGGCAGCCAATATTAAGATACAGGGGCCTGTTTCACTTTCCACAGAAGGCCCTCTAGTCAGACTATCCCTTCCATGGGGTACATATAAGGTGTCTGTATTCTCTAGATATTATGAGTTATCGACCTCCACGGTAAGAATCCCAGCAACTAAATCTTTGGTTATTGAATTGAAACCAATTAAATATACTTTAGATCTACTTGTTAGGGATGCTTATACAGGTTCCTTATTGAACTTCACAATTATAGCCCGGCCTCCATCTCCTTATATACCAATCGCTGCAAAGGGATATGGGAAGATAACATTAAAGTTAAGAGCTGGCGTTACATATAGCTTGCTTGTGTCTTCTAACGGATATATAGTTAAGAGTCAAGACATCACATTATTTAATAATGAACTTTTATATGTTAATCTTCAAAGAAAGAAAATCCCGATAAGCATAGTAGTTCGTGATGAAGATACTGGAAGGCCTATTCCAAATGCTAATATAACAATTTACGATTTGACTACAATGTCAAAAATTACAGGGAACACAGATTTCTTAGGAAGGTTTATAACTAAGCTTGTTTGGGGAAAGGTAATAGTTAGGGTCTGGAGGAATAACTACAAAACATACGAGGCAACATTTCTTTTGAACCCAACTTATTCTAATTCATCAACGATTTATGTAAACTTAGAGCCTATTCTTCATCTTATGGAGCTAAGAGTTATAGACTCAGAAACCAAAATGCCTGTAAGAGACGCTAAGATAACCGTTAAAAATCTAGAGACGGGGCTAAACATTACGTTAATATCGTCTTCATTCTCTGGAATGCTTAGAAAAGGTCCCTACATTATCTCGATAGAAGCCCCGGGCTATGAAAAATACATAGAAACAATAAATCTAACTAAGACTGAGAAGCTAGCAATTAACCTTGAGCCTATAAAGAAAAATATCGTGGTTTCTGTTATAGACTCAGAAACCAAAAAGCCAATACCATTCTCGGCTACAATACTGAGTGAAAAAGGCCAAATACTCTATAAATTAAATAGCAGTGGAAAACCTGTAAGTATTTGGTTAAGGACAGGGAATTATACTATAATTATTACAAATCCCAATTATGTTTTATATAAAAAGAGCTTTTATGTAAGTACAAAGAATAAAACTTTGACGTTTAGTATAGAAATGAAAAGAGTTAAAGTTCCAGTAAAGTTTGTTGTCGTAAATGCCAAAGGAGAACCAGTAAATGCATACTTAGAGATCAGAAGTATTTCTGGGGTCCTAAAGATTTTCACTAATACGACTGTAGAGTTACCAATAGGTTACTCATATGTAATTAAAGCTTGGGCACCTAAATATCAGCCTTCATTTAGGCAAATAGTAGTAAATGAACCATCTACGGTTTTATTGACTCTAACTAGGAAACCTACTATATCGGGATTTTATATTATTCTAGGTATAGTTGTTATTATTGGAATAGCAGCAGGCATCTTCATATCTTGGATTAGAAGGAGGTCTGAAAAAGAGCTAGAGGAACGTTTACAGAGGCTTATAAGTGGAGGAGAAACTCCATAAAAATTTTGATTAGATAGCAGGTCCTCTTATGCATGATCTTTCTTTTAATATTTTATAGATGGTTTTGACAGCTTCTTCTACTTCGTGTTCTCTTTTGGCTCCAGTTATGACCATTTTCCCACTACTAAATATGAGAAGAACAACCCTTGGTTTACTCATCCTGTATATGAGTCCAGGGAATTGTTCAGGTTCATACATACTCCTTTCTAGCTCCTGTGCTGCCTTTTCAAGATCAACAATTACATGTAAATTGGCTGATGCAACAATGTTCTGAAGCTGAATTTGGGGTCTACCCCTGATCTCAATGCCTTTGTCTATAAGTGCTTTTAGTATTCTCTTTACAGCATAAACTAACTGATTCACACTTTTTGTTCCTGTTACGACCATTTTCCCTGATTTAAATATAAGAGCTGTGACCTTAGGGTTTTGCATTCTAAATACCAGTCCAGGAAACTGATCTGGATTATACTCAACCTCAGGTATCCTAGCCTCTATAAGGTTTAAGTCTAATGGGTGTTGGAGAATAACTGTAGCTACTATGTTCTCTATCCTATATTCTGGTTTTGGGTATTTTCCGCTCTCTCCAGGTATTTCTAGTTCTTTTGAAAAGCTGCCTCTTTCTTCGCTCATTCTATCTTGCCCCCCTTTAAAAACCCTATTTAAAACCCTATTTAAACTCTAGCTAATAACGTTACTGCTTATTTTCGAATCTCTTTTTTAAAAGTAATAAAAATTTATTCTAAGCAGCTTTTCTCAGAAGATTTGGGATGAAGAGGCGAGCAGCTTTTGAGCGGTGATGGGACCAGTCTCACACGGACCATTATCTTTTTGCGAGAAATATATTGTCTTTATTCCTAATTATTTTACCAAGGACTATCTTACCCTTACTAGCTTTTTTTGAGGTATCAATTAACGTTATTGTTCTTCTATAGTTCTTGTCTACAGCCAGGAACTCCCCTTTTAGCCATCCTTTTTCAACTATTATAAGCGGGACTCTTTCGCCAAGCTTAAAGGGTTTTGGTAAGCCCTTAGCTTTTCTAATACCTATTTCCTCTGGTCTAAGGATCAGTCTGTAGTGAGTTTTTGATTCCAGATATTTAAGCCACTTATAGAACCTTCTCCAGTTCCATTCTTCGACATGATCAATCTTACGTCCATATTTATGGGTTTCAAGCTTTTGAACCAGCACAGCAGAAGGCCATCCTATTTTATTTCCAAGTCTGAGCTGTTTCGCAAACTCTATCAACTCTTCTATGTCGTTTTCATTAATTCCAGGAACTATTACAGGTGTAAGCACAAAGTCTAAGTTTGTATTTTCGTAAGCCCACTCGACAATATTGATAATCTTCCGTACATCATACCACTTACTACCGGTCAGAATTCTGGCCTTTTCTCGATCAAGTGTGTCTATGCTCAGGTTTATTCTGTTTAGCCCAGCATTAGAAAGCCTTTCAACAAGTTTCTTACTTAAAGAACCTCCATGTGTTTCTAGGGCGATGCATTTAACATTATTTATCTTGCTGATATCCTTGATAAGTTTTATTATTTCAGGATGTGTTAATGGTTCGCCTACTCCATCTAGAAGTATTTCAACTTTGACACCTTTTATTTTAATCATTTCTTCTATCCATCTAACCAACCACTCCCTGTCGACAAGAAACTCTGAGGTTCTCCATTTGCTTTGAGGTCCAGAATCAACACTACAATAGATGCAAGAATGAAAGCAAAGGGTAGATGGTCTTACCTGGAGTACATTGGTTCCTCTATCAATAATTCCAAAGGCTACATGCCCAACTAACGGTATTGGGCTCTTAATGAGATAAACATCTCTGCCATAAATTTTAGTTAGCCTTCTTGGGTCCTTCATATCAGCTCCTTACATTAATTGCAGAAGTGGGTTTTTTAAGTAAATGAACTTTGAATCTTCTTTAGTGACTTGATAACAAGGAAGGTCGGGTTGTTCTAAGAGTGTAAGGTCTCTGGGATATTCTTATATATTCTTAAATTTAACTATTAAGCCTGCTTATAGAGGGTGAGGGTGCTAAACCAATGCCTTTGCTAGAGGTTAAAAACCTCAAAACCTATTACTATACATTAAGTGGTGTTGTTAAGGCTGTCGATGAAGTATCATTTTCCGTTGAAAAGGGGGAGACCTTAGGTATAGCAGGGGAAAGCGGGTCTGGGAAGTCTACTGTAGCTTTTAGTGTTATGGTTATGCCTCCTCCTCCGGGAAGGATTGTTTCTGGAGAGATACTCTTGGATGGTAAAAATATAGTCAAAATGCGTGAATCAGAGCTCAGAAGAAAAGTTAGATGGAAAAAGATAAGCATGGTATTTCAGGGTGCTATGAACGCCCTTAATCCTGTCTATACTGTTGGTTATCAGATAGCTGAATCCCTCACGCTTCATGGAGGGTATACAAAAAGAGAGGCTGGAGAGAGAGTTAAAGAACTTTTAGAGATGGTAGGGTTAGATCCTACAATTGCAAAGAGATATCCTCATGAGCTCAGTGGAGGACAGAAACAGAGAGTTGTCATAGCTATGGCATTGGCTTTAGAGCCTCCTCTTGTTATAGCTGATGAGCCTACAACGGCATTAGATGTGGTTGTCCAAGCCCAGATAATGAATTTGCTTAAGAAACTTAAATGGGAAAAGAAGATCAGTATGATCTTTATTTCTCACGATCTCGCTGTCATAGCCGAGGTTGCAGATAAGATAGCGATAATGTATGGGGGTAAGATAGTTGAATACGGTCCCGCCGATAAGGTATACACAGAGCCTAAACATCCTTATACTAGATTGCTTCTGAAAAGTATTCCTAGGCTTAGGGGGCCTATAGAGAAACTTGAATACATACCTGGGGTCCCTCCCGATCTCAGGAGTCCGCCTTCGGGTTGCAGATTCCATCCAAGATGTCCTTATAGGCTTGATCCTTGTGATAAAGAAGAACCACATCTTATTGAGATAGAGAAGGACCACTATGTGGCTTGTTGGCTTTATGCAAAGAGGTGATCCCATGTGATGAGCGAGACATCCAAAGAACGTATTTTGTCTCCAGATGAAGTTTTGAGAGTTGAGAATTTAAAGGTATGGTTTCCGTTAAAGAGAGGTATCGGTGATTTTCTGAAGGGAATTCCAAGAAGATATGTCAGGGCTGTTGATGGAATAAGTTTTAGCCTTAAAGAAAAGGAGACCTTCTGTCTTGTTGGTGAAAGTGGATGTGGTAAAACTACAACAGGTAAGGCAGTGATGAGATTGGTTCCTATAACAGACGGAAGGATATATGTCAAGGTACCAAAGACTGTAGCAGAAGACTTATGGGTTCTAGGAGCTGACATTCTTTCGGGTAATGTTCTTGATCTCGCTACTGTTCCGGATAGGGCAATTAAGCCTATGAGAAGGGTTATACAAATGGTGTATCAAGATCCTTATGCGAGCCTTAATCCAAGGTTTACTGTCAGACAGATACTAGAAGAACCTTTGATGATTCATGGTATAGCTCTTTCTAGAGAGGAGAGAATTGAGATTATAGCAAAAATTTTAGAGACTGTTAAACTTGTACCTCCTGAGGAATTCATGGAACGCTATCCTCATCAGCTTAGTGGGGGTCAAAGACAGAGAGTAGCTTTCGCAAGAGCAATTATAGTGAACCCAAAGATTACTGTTGCCGATGAGCCTGTTTCGATGCTTGATGTCTCAATAAGAGCTGAGATACTTGAGCTTATGGAAGAACTTAAGGAAAGGTTTGGGGTCACATATATATTTATAACACATGATTTGGCTGTTGCGAGATATATATGTGACAGGATAGCTGTAATGTATTTGGGTAAATTTGTAGAGGTAGCTGATGCCAGAAGGTTAATAGAAAAGCCTTTTCATCCCTATACCAAGGCATTAATAGCTGCTATTCCAGAGCCTGATCCAGAGAACAGAAAGCATTATAGAAATCTTAGAATTAGAGGTGAAGTCCCTAGTGCTGTAAATATTCCACCGGGCTGTAGGTTCCACCCGAGATGTATAGATTTTGAGGAGAGAAGGAATGAGCTCTCGGAGCATTGTACTGTTAAGGAACCCCCAATGCTTGAGATAGAGAAGGATCACTATGTATCTTGTTGGCTTTATGCAAAGAGATAAACCTTTCTTCTATCACTTTTCTGTCTAACTATTTAGGCAATGGGTTCGTGATCCTTATTATTTTAGAACTGTTACACGATTCTTTGAACTTTGAATAGGAACTTCCTCGTTATCTATGGCATAAAATCACATATCTATATAATTCACAAAATAAACAATTTCAACCCAAAAGCAAGTTTATAGTTTGGTGTGGAGAAATGTTTGTCCTAACAGGTTCAGACGAGGCGAGTAAAGAATTTGCTAAGAGCCTTGCAAGGAGTCTAAATGAAAAGCTACATGTTTTAGTTGAGAAAAAGTTCCCTGATGGTGAACAATATATACGTCTTCCTGAGATCCCTAAATCAGAAGAACGTGTAGTATTTGTTCAAACTTTCATACCTGTGCAGGACACAATGATTATTAAGACTCTTTTAACCATTGACGCCTTAAGAGAAAAAGGGGTTAAGAATATTGACCTTATCGTTCCTTATTTCGCCTATTCGAGGCAGGATAGGGAATTCTTACCTAATGAAGCTGTGAGTATAAGGACTGTGTTAAAAATACTTAAGGACATGGGAGCCTCAAGACTCTTTACAGTGGAGATTCACAAAAAAGATTCCTTAAGGTATTTTGGTGATAATGCCTATAGCATTTCGCCATATGAATATATGGCTAGAAACATAAATTTAGACAAAGAAGCTATTGTTCTTGCACCTGACTTAGGAGCTTTAGATAGAGCAAAAATATTGGCATCCAGCCTAGGAGCCGAATTTGATTACTTAATTAAAAAAAGGAATAGAGTTACGGGAGAAATAAGGATTGAGCCTAAGAAGATTAATGTTAAAAATAAAAATGTTATCATAGTTGATGATATTATAAGTACTGGTGGAACCATTGCTAAAGCATCCAAGTTACTCCTTTCTCAAGGAGCTTCTAACATAAAGGTCATAGTAGCTCATGCATTAATGATAAATGGTGCTTTAAATAAGCTTAAGGAAGCTGGTGTTGAGAGAGTTTATGCATGTAATACATTATATAGAATCAGAGATCCTCTTATGGAGTATATTGATGTGGCTCCCCTAGTTGCAGAGGAGATCAGAAAGTGGCCATAAGAAAAGGTATTCATTTAATATTAGAGAACATTTTTTATGCAAGACTTTCTGGAGCACATCCTACGTTATCTTTAGCAGAACTTAAAGCTGTTGGTGAAATTGAATGTAAAGAATTCAAACTTATTAAAGTAGTAGGCTTTCTTGCTATATTTACATGTGACTTCCAATCGCTACATTTTCTGTCAAATAGGTTAGCCTTTACTAAGTCATTAGGCCTTCTCATAGGTATCAGTGATGATCCTCTTTCATATAAAGATTTAGTAGATAAATTAACACCAAAAATCAAGAAGCTTAACATAAATAGAGTTGGTATTTCTTTTGAAAGATCAAAAGGTGTGTTAAAAAATTTAATAAAAGGAGAAAATGTTATAAAGGATATAATCAAGATTTTAATAAATCATGGGATAAAAATCGACATGAAGAACCAATTTAAGTTAGAAGTTTTTTTAATTGAAGGTATTATCGCTATAGGTATCAGACTTTATAGGATTAACCTAAGGGAATTTGAGGAAAGACGGCCTAGAAAGAGGCCTTTTTTTAAGCCAGGACCTCTAGATCCTAGACTCAGTAGAGTTCTTGTTAACCTTTCTAGACTTAAAAGAAAGGAAATGTTTTTAGATCCTTTTTGTGGAACTGGAGGCATGGCTATTGAAGCGTGTCTAATAGGTTCATCAAAAATTTTCTGTGGTGATATAGATCCAGTGATGGCTAAGGGCTCTTTAAAAAACATACTGTATTATAGATGTCAACCTCAAACATTAGTTTATGTTGGTGATGCTCTGGATGTACCTTTTAAGGGCCTTGTAAGCTCAATAGCTACTGATCCTCCTTATGGAAGAAGCACATCTACTAAAGGCAGAAAGGTTGAGAAAATATACAGAAAGTTTCTTGAAAAAGCAATGATTGTTCTTGATAGAAATGGTTATTTGGTGTTTGCAGGTCCTTCAAGAATAAGACCTGAGGAAATAGCCCAAGACGTTGGTTTAAAAATTGTTGAAAAACATTATATGTATGTTCATAGCAGCCTCATAAGAACGATTGTAGTTTCTAGACTATAGGGGGTCATAATGAGGAATATAGAAATATTTTTTTTAGGCACCTCTGGAGGTATGCCAACACAAGAGAGAGCATTACCATCAATTTTAGTCAAAGACTGGAAAGGTTTCAATTTACTCCTTGATATAGGTGAGGGGGTTCAATATAGAATGCTAAAAAACAATGTATCATTGGCATCAATTGACGTAATCGCAATAACACATAGTCATGGAGATCATATAAATGGCCTTCCTGGTCTCCTTCAGACCCTTTATATGAGCAAGAGAACAAGGCCGCTAACCATAATATGTGATAGATGGTCTTCAGAATTCATTAAAGAGGTACTTGAGGTCGAGAGAATACCGTTTACTTTTCCTATAAAGATAATAGAAATTAGTGGTGAAGGGTTCCTAGAGCTTTATTCGAGTGGAGGAGATAGCTTGACCCTTTATTGGAGACCCTCCTGTCACAGTATCGAAGGATATATGTATAAGCTTGTCTGGAAATTGAGACCTAGAATAGATGTTAATATGTTAAGAAAGTTAAAGGTGGCAATTTCGGGGAACGCAATAAGGGAATTACTTGAGAAAGGAGAAATAACATACAAGGATAGAGTAATAAAGCTCACTGACGTATCTCATGGTCCTAAAGAGGTTTCTATATCATACACAGGAGACACAGCTCCTTGTAAAGAACTTGTTTCGTTTGTACAGATGTCCAGAGTGCTCATACATGATTCCACGTTTGACTCCAGTCTTGCAGAAAAAGCACATGAAAGAGGTCATAGCACTGCTCTTGACGCTGCAAATGTAGCTAAGAATTCAGGGTCATACTTACTTATTTTGACGCACATAAGTACTCGCTATAAAGGTTCAGAAGCTCTAAAACTCCTGAATGAAGCTAAAAAAATCCACAATAACGTGATAGTTGCCTGGGATGGAATGAAAATAACGTTGACTGTATAAATAATGATCTCTTTTAATTAGATGAAAGGGGACAAAATGTTCCTTAGAGGACATGACATAGCTAAATTTATAGTTCCTGTTGGAAAAAACTCTCTTCAACCAGCAGGCATAGATTTAAGGTTAGGTGATGTTAAGGCATTTGATACCTTAGGAGTCTTAGATACGGAACATAGATATATCCCTCCAGGGAGAAATGTTAAAGCTGATAGTCAAGGTTTTTATTATCTTAAAAAAGGATCATATAGAATTAGATTCAGTGAAATAGTGAAAGTGCCCTCTTGGGCAGTAGGCTTCTGTTTCCCTAGAAGTAGCCTGCTTAGAATGGGAGCACTAATTCATTGTGCAGTATGGGATCCTGGATATAAGGGTAGAGGAGAGGCACTTCTTGTTGTGTTCAATGATAATGGTATTAAAATTAGGAAGAAAGCCAGAGTAGCACAAATAGTGTTCGCCAGACTAGAAACATTGCCTTATTCAACATATAAAGGAAAGTACCTTTATGAAGGTTTATAATAAATAAAGATACATATTTTTTCCAGGGATGAGGTAATGATTAAACTCTTTAAGCCTGGTGGTGTGCATGCGGATGTTGCCATAATAGGAGGTTCAGGACTATATGATCCTGGTATTGTAGAGAACCCTATTGATGTCAAGGTTTATACACCCTTTGGAGAGCCAAGTGATTTCATAACTGTAGGTGAGATAGAAGGGGTTAGGGTAGCATTTCTTCCTAGACATGGAAAGGGACATAGAATTCCTCCACATCTAGTAAATTATCGTGCAAATATCTGGGCTCTCAAGTCTCTGGGTGTCAAGTGGATTTTAGGAGTTTCAGCAGTTGGAAGTCTTAGAGAAGATTATAGACCTGGTGATTTTGTAGCCCCAGATCAGTTTATAGATATGACAAAGTGTAGGACCTACAGTTTCTTTAATGGTGCCATGGTTGCTCATGTAAGCATGGCTGATCCGTTTTGCGATGATCTTAGGTATAAGTTGATAGAAGTTTCTAAAAGGCTAGGGTACACTATTCATGACAAAGGGACATATATCTGTATTGAAGGGCCCAGATTCTCGACTAGAGCTGAAAGTAGAGTATGGAAGGAAGTCTTTAAGGCTGATATAATAGGTATGACATTGGTTCCAGAAGTAAACTTAGCCTGTGAGGCTGAGCTATGTTATGCAATATTGGCTATGGTAACTGATTATGATGTTTGGGCAGAAAGACCTGTAACTGCGGATGAGGTTGAAAAAATTATGACTTCAAATGTTGAAAGGGCTAGGAACATAATAAGGGAATTGGTTCCTCAGCTTAACAGAGATCCTTCTATAGAGAGATGTAGTTGCTGTAGGGCGTTGAAACATGCCCTTGTCTAAAAGCTCAAAGTTTATTAAGAGTTTCATAAATTGTGTAAATGAGGCCAAAGAAATTCCGAGAGCAGAAATAGAGAAAGTAGATATAGTAGTTTACTCTACAGATTCTTATCCTCCAGCACATTCGCTTTATATATCACTTCTTCATTCTGGGAAAAGAGTCATTCTTGCATCAGCTGTCGAAGCTTCAGTACATATACTACCTTATAGAGAGAACGTAAATGGAATCATAACATTTGTTTACAGAAAAAAAGATCCTTCAATAATAAATTTGGCGCAGGTGAGTTCCCTTCTCGACATAAAATTGAAGGTTTATGGCCCAAGCCTCCATCCTGCCTATGAGGAAAAACTAGAGAGCCTAGGTATAGAAAGGATAGAGATCTGCTCTAAATCACCTTTGATAACACTTTCCATGGCCTCGCTCTTTTGGACCTATGGGCTCCTACCTAAAGCTAGAAAAGATAGACTAAAGAATGAACTTGATGAACTCGGAAAAGCTCTTTACTGGCTTGAAGAGAGATATGAAAATGAGTTAAATGAACTTGATGAACTCGGAAAAATAGACGCTGTTTTATACACTTTCTCAACAAGATCCGGTGCTGAATATCTCAGGTTACTCCTGAATGATATCTCAGGTTACTCCCCAATTATACTACCCTTTAATGAAATTAATGTCCTCAGGAGTGAGTCAAAGGTCTTAACATTTATGTCAAGTGTTGAGGAACATTTCTATCCAAGTATAAGGCTAGAGGCTCAAATAAAAAATATTAAACAAATTGTTGTCAAGTTCAATACTGATCCTCTGACAGCCAGCATATACTCAATGTTATTTTCATCGCTAGTTACAGGAAAAATCTTATGACCTCAGAGAGGTCCCCAAAAGACGTCCTCATCCCTATTTACGATGTGGTCAGTGGTTTCCGGCGCTCTCTTCATCGACATCTTTACTTTAGGTAGGCCAATATTAGCTTTTTCACTTCTAAACGTTTAGATGAACCAGCTTTATGTTCATTATGTTTAAGTGTGAGAGCACAATCGACATAGCCTCTTTCAAAAAGTATCTTTGATGACGAAGTCCTAGGTACCGACACAGCCAAGGTATTTGAGGAAATTTCTTCGAGTTTATCTCTCATATCAGCGAAAATATGTGATATAGATACTGGAATGGATATTCTCTTACAGAGATTCTTTTTTTGACTCTTTAACATTATAATGTCTATTGGAAATTCAGCTATGATATCTATCCTTTTTTGGTCAATGTATTTTCTCATATCATCTAAGAATAAAACAAATATTTTCTTTAATGATCCTAAAATCTCTTCTTGAGGAGATATAGGAGAGATAACTATCTTTGTGTTTCCACAGATTCCTCTTACTTTGTCTAAGGAATTCCTTAGGACCTCGCTTGTGGTATCTGAGAGAACTAGAAGTATACAATTTGGAAATCTATAGACATCAATATCAACTTCACTTCCTGCTTTAATAGGTTCTGCTAGATGTTCAGAAACAACTATCTGGCCATCACTCATTGCTAAGGATCCTATCATATAACTGTCTTTGGCAACAGGAATAGCAAGGCTTTCTTTGTCAAATGGGTGATTAAGCAAGGCTACTGGAAGAAAGGTTCTACGTCCTCTTTCTCCTGTTGCTGAAATAACTAACTTGGATTTAATTGTAAGTATAGGTTCCTTAGGCCAATATAGTCCTAGAATACTCAAAAGAGGTTTAACAAACTTGTTCATAACATTTATGCAGCTCCTGGGATTTCCGGGAAGACCTATAAACAATCTTTCATAAACCTTTCCTATGACTGTTGGTTTACCAGGCTTTAGCCTGAGACCATGGACTAGTATCCTACCTAGATCTCTGACTGCTCTATAAACATAATCTTCTACACCAGCGGATGTACCTCCTGATGCAACTATAAGATCGACATCAAATTTTTTGGTAGCCTCTCTTATGACATCTTTGACTAAAGCTATGTCATCAGGTAACACACCAAGATCTATAACATGCCAGCCAAGGTTTTTCATTTCATTAATCAGATAGGGTCTGTTAGAGTCATAAATTCTTGGGTCTTCCAAATTTTCTAATGGCTTTCCTACTTCAATAAGCTCATCTCCAGTACTAAATAATGCTACACGAACTTTTCTACTGGCCTTGACTTCTTTGAGGCCAAGAGAAGCAAGAACACCTGCTAAAAACGGAGTGGCAGGCGTCCCTTTGGTAATTACAACATCGCCTTGAGAGACATCTGAGGCAGGCATAGCTATATTGGATCCTGGAGATACAGCTCTTTCTATCATAACTTCATTATTCTCTAAACTGTTGTAATACTCGATAGGAACTACAGCGTCAGCACCTACAGGTATCCAAGCTCCTGTGTCAACTTCAGCACATGTTCCTGAAACTATTTTAACGTCTGGTTTAGTTCCTATTTTAACTCTTTCTAACCTTTTCAGTCTTACAGGTCTATCTTCAAAAGCTCCTTGAATATCAATAGATCTAACAGCACAGCCGTCAACAAGGCTCCGAGGATACCAAGGAAGGGATCTAGGTGCTGTAACATCTTCTGCAATTAATCTTCCTAAAATATCAAATACTTTTATCTCCTCGTTACTTCTTGAAAGAACTCTATTTACAAGAGAATACTTGAATTCATTAAATACTATTTCTATTGCTTCTTGAATATCTGTAAGTCTTTTAAATATCGATCTACCTGAGACCATATTCTTCACACTCCTTAACCCTTTCACTAATCAACCTTACATTGATCTCTTCTCCTTCTTCAATACCGGTAATCTCTTCGCTTATAACAAAGTAAGAATTAGCCCTTATGAGAGTAGACAAAATTCCACTACCTGTTACTCTAAGCGGGTATACCTTCAGCTCATTACCTTTCTGGCATAATATGCTTCTGACAACATTAGTAAAACCTGGGTGGCTTGTATATTTCTTGCCCATTTTGGCCTTAAGAACTGGCTCCCAAGGATCCTCTCTACCTATGATATTTCTATAGTATGGATCAAAAACTGCTATTAACTCACTTATTGCCGCTACAGGCATTCCACTAAGGGCCATGAGTATTTTACCATTAATTATTCCAAAGGCAGCAGGTTTTCCAGGACTTAGGGCCAGGCCATGGATAAAGTCGTCAGCAACCTCTCTTAAAGCTCTTGAAGTAAAGTCTTTGTCTCCCACGCTAGTACCTCCAGTTGAAATCACTATGTCATTATGTTCCGCTAATTCCTCAAACTCTCTCTTTATTCTGTTCCTTTTATCAGGAACTATACCTATATATCTGGCTTCAATACCTCTGGTCTTAAGCCATGAAACGACAAGTCTTGCTGTTGATACATATACTTGCCCTGGTCTCTTATGGGTACCAGGTTCTACAAGCTCGTCACCTGTGGCGAAGACTGCGGCTTTAAATTCTCTATAAACCCTGACCTTATCAAATCCAAGAGAGGCGAGAATAGCTAAATGCCATTCCCTTACAACATCTCCTTTTCTAATTACAACATCTCCTTTTCTAAGATCTTCACCAGTTGTTGAAATTCCGTACCCACCAGCAAATGCTTTAAATACTTTGACCCTGTTTCCTATGATCTCGGTGTATTCTCTGGGAACTACTACATTCGCTCCTTTAGGTATGGGACTGCCCGTAGCTACTTTTGCTGCCTCTCCCTGATGTATTTCTCCTGGATTTTCTTGGTCTATCCGTATATCTCTTGCCAAAGTAAGTAGTGCCGGAGAGTTTTCAGAGGCAGTGCTTATATCTGACCATCTCATAGCATATCCATCTAAAACGCTTCTATCATGAGGAGGTACATTTTCAGGGCTCAAAACAGTTTTTGCAGAGATCTTACCTAAGGATTTATCTATGCTAACTTCAATGATTTCTGGCTTAAGGCCAGATCTTTGCAACAACGAGATAGCTCTCCCTACTCTGTGTAATATACCGAAGCCCACCTAGGCCACCAATAACCTTATTACATATCTAGTTCTATTAAGGGATTTTACATACGATTCCAGCAGGCAATTATATGTATATAGTTTTTGGCATATTCGACTATAACTCTTTAAAGCTATCAAATATTACTGATACTTTATGTTTATCTGACTATTGAAACTCATAATCTCTTCTGAAGATTATAGACTTAATTATAGAATGGTAGTATTTTGAACATATCACTTTCTCAGACTATGTTGTTCTACAGCTTTTTCTTAACGTAATAGGTTTATTTTTAATGTTAATAGGTGGTGGAGATATTGTCACGAGTAAGGGATATGAAAGGCAGAAAGGCACTATTGACACCAATTTTAATATCTATGTTTATACTCTCGCTTATAGTAGAGGCTATCAAGCTCATAACCACTAGCACCTGTCAGTAGGCATTAAGCTTAATTTAGTGTTAAATATGCCTTTTCATGGGCGAAAGATATTGAGCCAACAAGAAGTAAAGATATATGGTCACGTTGTTACAGTTAGAAGAAAAGGAAAGATAGCATTTATAGCATTGAGAACTTTTGATAATGAAGAACAGGTAACTGTCAAAAAGAACGAAGTTTCTGAAGAACTATGGAGCCTAGTTAAAGAGCTTGGAAGAGAATACTTTATTGAGGTCATTGGAACTCTTGTAAAGAGCAAAATAGCAAAACTTGGAAGAGAAATATTGCCTAAGTCTATAAGGGTCATTTCAAAAAGCGAGCCTCCACCAATAGACCTCTATGGAAAGATTGAGGCTGAGTGGCCAACTAGAATTCGATTTAGATATTTGGACATTAGAAGGCCTAAAGTTAAAGCTATATTTAGAGTCAGAAGTACGGCTATGAATGCTGTCAGAGAATTTCTTAAAAAGAAAGGATTCATCGAGCTGACGTTTCCAATAATAATAGCTACTGCAACAGAAGGGGGCGCAGAACTTTTTCCAATAATATATTTTGGAAAAGAAGCGTTCCTGGCCCAAAGTTCACAACTATATAAACAAAGTGCTGTTGCTGCATTTGGAAAAGTTTTCAGCATAGCTCCAAGTTTTAGAGCAGAAAAAAGCAGAACTAGAAAACATCTAACAGAGTTCTGGCAGATAGATGTAGAAGCTGCCCTAACTAGTAAAAAAGACTTAATGGATCTTCAATTCAGGCTTGTAAACTATATTATCGAAAAAATACTTGAAGAAAACGAAAAGGATCTAAAGATCCTTGGTATAGACAAACTTGAACCATGGGACTACTATGAAGTAATAAACTATGATGAGGTCATAGATCTTCTAAGAAGGAAAGGTTTCGATATAAAGTGGGGGGATGATTTTGGAGCTGATGAAGAGAGAGCCTTAGTTAAAGAGTTCGAAGTTCCCTTTTTTATACCACAATTTCCCAGCTCTATAACAGCATTCTACTATATGGTTGATGAAAAAGATCCTAGAAAAGCTCATAGAATAGACATGATGGGACCTGGAGAATATGGTGTTGAATGGAGTAGTGGGGGGCTCAGAGAACATAATCCTAAAAGATTAAAGAAGAGAATGCTAGAGTTGGGTCTAAAGCCTGAGAGCTTCGAATGGTATCTAGATATGTTTAATTATGGATTCCCTCCTCATGGAGGTTTTGGAATGGGCATAGAGAGGTTACTCCAAACAATCCTTAGACTAGAAAGGATCCATGAGGTCTCGTTATATCCAAGAACACCAGATATACTTAAACCATGAGGTAAAGGATATGGAGGTTAAAGAGATTAAACAGGTAATTGTTGTAAGAAGAGATATCAGGATGGGCAAAGGGAAGGCTGCTGTTCAAGTTGCTCACGCAAGCTGTGAAGTTGTATTCAAAATTCTCGATTCCGGAAACAAGACATGGCTTAGGTGGCTGGAGCTCTGGAAGGCACAGGGCCAAATGAAAGTAGTCCTAAAAGTTGACAGTGAAGAGAAACTTATGAAAACTCTCTTTGAAGCACAGAGAGCGGGACTTCCTGTGGCGTTAATAGTTGATGCTGGACGAACTCAGCTTCCTTCAGGCACGAAGACAGCTGTGGCAATAGGGCCTGCACCCAAGGATTTTGTAGACAGAATAACAGGTTCTTTGAAATTATATTAAATATGTTTATTAGAATAATGGAATGAGTTATTCTAAGCTGAATATCCTAAAAATCATTGAAAATATTTTATAATTTTATTCTATTAATTACTATTTTGGTGGTAACTATTGGAGAGAGTGTTCTCATCTCCAGTATGGCATAGAAAGCTTGTAGAACCAGACGTTGCTCTCTCTCTGATAAAAGACGGATCTGTTATCGCCATTAGTGGATTTAACATGGCTTTGACACCTGAGTATTTGATAGAAAGGCTTTATAAATTATATGTAAAGACAGGGCATCCAAAGAGTTTATTTATAATAATGGATACCTTTCCAGGAAGTCCTGGAAGAGGACTTGACGTTATAGCTAAAGAACTCTACAGAAACAAAGATACGGAGTTCATAAGAGGGATCTTAACTCCGTACCTTGGCTGGAGTGAATGGCTTCAGAAAATGGTTGCAGAAAACATGTTAGAAGCTTATACCTGGAGTATAGGAGTTATGGCATACTGGTTTAGAGAGATTGGGAGTGGACGACCAGGTGTTCTCACAAAGGTCGGTCTTGAAACTTTCTTAGATCCTAGACGAGATGGAGGAACACTTAACGAGAAATCAAAGGAAAAAAAGACTGTCAATATTGAAGTATTAAAGGTTGGTAATGAAGAATATCTTCTCTATAGAGCTCCTAAGCCAAATGTTGCTCTAATAAGAGGAACCACCGCTGATGAAATGGGAAATCTGACTATGGAAGATGAAGGTATTTATGGAAGCACTCTCAACATAGCTCAGGCAACTAAAGCCATGCCTAATAAGGGGCTCGTCATTGCTCAGGTACAGAGAATAGCTAGATTTGGTAGTCTAAATCCCAAGGAAGTAATAGTGCCTGGTCCTCTTATCGATTATGTAGTTGTGGCTCCCAGAGAAAAACACTGGCAATCAGCTTCTATAGACTATGACCCTAGAATAAGTGGAAGAATAATGCCTCCTCTAGATCCTTCTCTCTACCCGCCTCTGGAACTAGGGACAAGGAAGATAATAGCTAGGAGGGTTCTACTCGAGATGGTTAAGCTTATAGAGGAACTTGGAAGATCCATAATTGTCAACCTAGGTGTTGGTATACCAAGTCTTGTAGGTCAAATAGCTGTTGAGGAGGAGATATCCAGCTTTATAGCCATTACTGTTGAGTCTGGTCCTTGGGGAGGGGTCCCTCTAGGGGGAACAGACTTTGGGGTTTCAATAGGACCATATGCAATAATACCCATGCCAGATCAATTTACCCTTTATGAGGGAGGAATAATAGATGCAGCATCGCTCGGATTTTTACAAGTCGATAAGAAAGGTAATGTTAACTCATCTATGTTACCGAAAAGAATACCAGGTCCTGGAGGATTTCCTGTAATAGCTTCAGGATCACCTAGACTATATTTTGCCGGCGAATTCACAGCTGGCCCTAGGAGAATAGAAGTTAGGAACGGAAGATTAGTAATAAAAGATAACGGACCCATAAAGAAGTTTGTTAGAGAAGTATACAAGATCTTTTGTAATGCTGAGAATGCACTGAAGAACGGGAAGGAAGTTCTTTATATAACTGAGAGGGCTGTGTTCAGACTCTCACAAGATGGATTGAAACTTGTAGAGATAGCACCCGGAGTTGACATAGAAAGAGACATAATCTCTCATATGGAGTTTAAGCCTATGGTTCCAAGAAGGATCGATGTCATGGATGAGAGCCTGTTTAAGGAGGGGAAAATGAACCTTAAAACAAGAGTTATCAAGGCTATTAGAGCATAAAATTATCTCTCAACCATTTAACAAGTCTTCTGAAGGCTCTTGCTCTATGTGAATATCTATTCTTCTCATCTATGTCCATCTGTGCAAATGTCCTTTTTTCACCTTCAGGAATAAATATAGGATCAAAACCAAAACCTAAGGTTCCGACAGGTTTCTCTGCTATCTCTCCACAGACCTCATCCTCTATTATAGTATCAAGAGGAGGAACTATTACTGCCAGAGATGTTTTAAAACAAGCTCTTCTATTCTTAATACCGGTCATTAACTTTAGTATGCCATTATTACCCAAGGTCCTAAACACATAGCTGCTGTAGACTCCTGGGAATCCATTAAGGGCGTCTATAAAAATACCTGAATCATCAACAACTATGGGTGTCCTCAAAATCTTATATGCATGGAGAGCTGCCTTCCATGCAATAGCCTTCAGGTCATCAGATTGAATTTCAAACTTACCTAAAGGAGCCATTAATAAGTCTATATCAGTATCATTAAAAATTCTCTTGGCCTCTTCATACTTATGTTTATTGCCTGTAACTAAATATAACTTAAGCTTCATTCAGATTTTCACCAATATTTTTCCATACACTCTTTCTTCTTGTTTCGACATATCTACCTCTAAGTCTAATCTCCTCAGCCCTCTTTATAATCTCCTCAGCTTCACTACCCAAAACTTCTATGTAGCCTTCTTTAAAGCTCTTAAATGCTCTCCCTAAAAGATGTACATGAGTACTCTCTAATGCTCTCCCAAAAAGATGTAAATCTATAGCTCTATCCTCAAGGTCATATCCTAAGTCAGCAAGGCCAAAATCTAGTAGATATAGACCGTTTGAAGACACTATATAGTTTGAAGTAGTTGGATCTCCGTGAATTACTTTAGCCTTATGCACAAAGGCAAGGATCCTTCCTGCCTCAATTAAAAGTTTCTGATTAAAACCAAACTTACTAAGATAGTGCTTTAAAGTCTCACCTTCAATGTATTCTAATACCAAAAGGCCTATTGAAGGATAAATTGCTAAAACCCTAGGAACTGATGCCCCCTCCTCAGCCACCCTAATTAACGTTTGAGCCTCTCTCCTGGTTCTTATTTCTCTTAGATACATATCAAGTTTGGGATGCATGTATCTTTTTCTCCTTCTTATTTTAAAAACCACCTTGATATTCAGATAATATCCAAGTCTGATTTCAGACTCTGCACCTTTTTTAAAAAGAGGATATTTTAACACATTAGAAAGCATGTTAGTTAAAGGTCCTGAGGAGTTTTTGGATACCAAGGAATTTCTACCTCATCAAGTCTCCATCTTTGTCTGACAAAGGATTTTTCTATGTTAATGCTGATTCCTTTATAAAGAGACATGAGGCCTACAAGTGCAATCATGACACCATTATCTCCTGCAAATCTCTTTGGGACAGGTTTATAAATTATCTCATGGTCACCAGCCATGGTCTCCATCTTCTTCCTAAGAAGATCATTAGCTGCAACTCCTCCTGCAACTGTTATTGATCTTTTTTCTGTATGAACAAGACCTCTCTCTGCAACCTCGACAACAGCTGAGAATGCTATCTCTCTCAATGTGAAACAAATATCACTAAGTTTATGTCCTTTCTTTAAAGATCTAAGAGCTGCGGTAAGTAGTCCCGAGAAAGAGACATCTTGCCCCTTTACTGTATATGGTAAGGTTCTCTCTAAGAAGCCTCCTTCTTCAGCACATATGTCTACTGCATGATTTCCATTAATGACATAAGGAGGGGCTATCCCTGCTTCTCTGGCAAATGTATCTAAAAGATTTCCTAATGCCATGTCTTGAGTTTCTCCGAAGACTCTATAACGGCCCTCCAAAAACGAAGTTACTGTGGTATTTCCTCCAGATATATAAAGAATCAATGGATCCTTGAGACCTGTCAAGGTTCTTGCAATCTCTATGTGTGCAACTGCGTGATTGACCGGAATTAGAGGTTTTTTATAGTAAATAGAGAGTGTTCTGGCAACTGTAGCTCCAATTCTTAAAGCAGGTCCCATCCCAGGGCCTAAGGCCACTGCAAATGCATCAATCTCATTTATTTTAAGTCCTGTCTCTTGAAGTGCCTCCTTGATTGCATCACTGGCAATTGAAGAGAAGAAAGATGCAACCTCTCTCGGGAGGATCCCTCCCTCTTTAGGTCTATAAGTTTTCCTTGTATCAGCTAAAATCTTGAATGGTTTTGAGGATACTATACCTACACCAAAAGTGTGTGCTGTAGACTCAATACCCAACACTATTTTTTCCATTGCATCACCTTATTTGGTAACAAACTCTGTATAGCCACACTTGCCGCAATGCCATCTTTCGACAGGATGTTTATGATGAGCCATTATGCTGCCACATCTTGGACATTTTTTGTTTTTAAGTGTTATAGTCCCGGCTTTGTAGTCATATTCATAAACAAGCCTTATGTAAGCCTTAACTTTCTTCTTTCCCATAATCAGTCACCCTATCTCCAGCTCTGCTCCACCATTTCTTTCAATTACATATTTTGGTTCAAATTCTAAGGACTTCTCCTTACTATCATATACATGAATTTCGGCTATAGATCTTCCTATACCATACTCAGTTTTTATAGTTCTTATATAAATCCTTGAAACATCAACTCCTAATGCTTTAGATAGGGTAATTCTTAAGGTTATTCTCATAGGTGTAGACTTCATTACATGATTTACTTTGAGCCTTAATTCCCTTCTCTTTATCAAAGGATTATATTTATCTTCAATGACCTCTGCCCAGACGCCTTCACCAATATCTATTATTCTTCTCTGTTCACTCTGACTCAATCACATCACCTTTTCTCCAAATTACCCAAGACAGCCCCCGAGGTTCTAAAATCCTGTTGCTTACTTAAAACTGAATCTTTTAAGAGTTATTCATACGTCAACACGAACTATCTAATTGGCATCCGCAGGATTATCATTGTTCTCTTTAAGTTTAGGTCTGAGCTCCAAAATCCTTAAGGAAGAGTCTAACTTGCTTAACTCATTAACATTTATCATCGCCACTCCTACATTTGGTATACCATAAAGAACCTGATAGCCTTTAGGGGCACACTGTATAGATGGTAAGGCTAACATATCCTCCTCTCCAATCACTCTAAGAGCAATTTTTCCGCTCTTCTTAAGAATCTTGCAAACCAAAGAAAATGCTTGAAATGTTATCGTTCCAGGTGGGTTATAAACGTTATAAATTGTGATGCTCTCTTTTTTAATAATAGATTCCAGATCATTAACCTTTTCATGTCTCTTAGTAGAACCATCGTATATTAGGTACAGATTTCTAACCTCTTTTAAATTCAAACAACTTTTTGAAACAACATCACCTACGCAAACGACACCCTTGGAATGCTCAAGCCTCTTAAGAGGGAATTTTCTAAAAATAATAGACCTGGGATATTTAAAGTCCTTTCTCTTATTCTTTGGGAGAATAAAGCTCAGAAGCACTAAAATTCACCAAAATAATCCTAATTATTTTTTACCTGCTACTCTTATAGCATACATACCTGGTTTATCTCTTCCAGCCATGCTACTTGCTATGCTTTCCTTAGGATCAATAATTATTATCATACCATCCCAGTTATCAGTAAATTGTGTACTTCGGCATACTGGGCAAATCTTAGTATCTCTAGGAACTAAGGCACCACAATTTTTACATGCTTTAAACTGACTTCTTCTACTGACCACCTTTGCTCGCCTCATCCTTTATCCATTCCTCTTTTCCTAAATAGGGTTGTCTCATAGTCATCCCTATCCTAAATATTTTTGGTCCACCCTTTCCTATCTGGGTTATCCTTGCTCTGACCATGTCACCTGCCTTTATCATTCTTTTTGAGTCAATGCCCCTGAAGCCTATGTTCCCTGGATCATATTCTACTTTTTCATCCATTATTTGATCTCTGTATACGAATCCGTCCAAAGGACCTAAACTTATATAGAGACCATACTCCTTTGCATCTTTTACTTTTCCTTTGACAACTTCTAGGGGTTCAGGTTTATATGAAAGTATCCTATATCTAACAGGAAGGTAGATATCAGGATCATATGGAAGGAAAATGCCATCACCTATAATTCTGGCATCAATAAGTGCAATAAATATTCCAAGCTCAGGATCCCCGTAACCTTCAACCCTTTCTCTTAATAAATCCTTAATAACCTCATCTAAATTGGTGTCTTCAGTTAATATATTGGGTGGAACATCAACCCACTCGTCAAACTCATATATCAAATACACTCTCCTAACCACCTCGTAGAGGAACTGCCTAGTTAGATGTTAAAGATTTTCAGAACTTTTAACCTTAAAATTTATTGGGTTTTCTTAGATTTGTCACTTAAGAAATCCCTCTAGCTTTTAAAGACTCCTCCAGCGTCACTGTTCTAACTGAGGCTGTTAAATACAGGAGAGTTATGATTACAGGGACTGATCTCCAGGGCTTAAGTGCAGAGATCTCCAAGCCTCTCGCATTATAGGAGTCAATAACTCTTTTGAGATCTCTAAGGCTTATATCAAGCATCCTATAAGCGTAAACCAATATATTATCTCCAATAATCTCCTCTATTTGTTCCCAAGGTGTTGAAGCAACAAAAAACAATATTGCAGAAAAAGTTGCTATAGTGTAGACATTTATACTTGCTAAATATAAAATTGAGGCTCCTCCTAAAAGAGAGAACGGAAGAATAAATGCCATAAGTCCCAAATAGAGAAGAAGGAGATTAAGAAGAAGCCTTCCACCTCCAAGTAGTATAAGTAAAGTTGTAAAGAATAACGTCATTAATGATGCGCTGAATATCCTGCTATTTAAAGGAAACATCCCTGAAAGTATAGTAAACAAGACCATTATTACCTTAATCCAGAACAGTTCCTTTCTATGAAAAAAAGATCTTTTTTTCTGCAACTTAGTTACTTCGAGCAAAAGCGACACAGGTATCCCCTCGGCACAACTCCATTTGATGTAAGTAATTCATCGTTAAGTTCAGTCCAAGGGCCTTTTGCTTTTATTGATCCTGAGCTTATAAGAACGAAGGTGTCTGGCTTCAGAGGTTCAACAAGTATTGGATTGTTTACTGCTATAATTATTACTTTCTTCTCATTTCTAAATTTTTCAATAAGCTTCTGTAAAGCCTTGAACCCCATCCAGTCAAGCTCTTCAAATGGTTCATCTAACAAGATTATGGGTTGGTTTGCAATCAATATACTTGCCAAGGATACTCTTTTCGCTTCTCCACCACTTAGTTCGAAGGGAGATCTATCCATGAGATTTTTAATACCTAGTATTTCAAGTATATCTGCCCTAGGAGGAATTCCTAGGTTTTTTATTATAAAGTTTATTTCTCTTTCGACAGTAGACTCGAAGAAGCCATAAAGGGGGTTTTGCCAACAATATCCAACCATTTTTGAAATTTCCTTTCTTGAAAGATCACAAAGTTCTGTATCACTTACAATAACTTTTCCTTTTGATGGCTTTATTAGGCACGCTATTGACTTAAGAAGAGTGGATTTTCCAGCCCCATTTGGTCCTAGGACTACATGTATTCCATCACGAAACGATGCACTTATATTTTCAATAATCTTTTTCTCATTTATCTTTACTGTGAGGTTATCAATTCTTACCTCCATCTTTTCAGTCCTCTATCTAATGCTTCTAAGAGTATGTAACCTCCAATACCGGCTGTGACACTTTCTCCTATTCCAACCCCTGGAATTGATATTCCTAAAGGAACCTTGTATATCAAATGTAAGAGTACAAAGCCTATTAGGAAAGTCACTACTACTACTGGAGAGAGAACTGCAAGTACTCTACCAATAACACTGTTAGGAAACTTCTTTCCTGCTAGCCAACTGAGAGTCCCAGCTATAAGATTGGTTAAAGTACCTAATACTATATCCCAGATACCATATGGTGAAACGATGTTTGCCAAAAGACATCCAATAGTTAAACCTACAACTCCTCCTTCAAAACCAAATAACGGATGATAAGGTATAGCCATTAGTATGTCGCTAAGTCTAAACTGCGTAGGACCGAAGGAAATTGGAGCTAAAAGCACAGTTACTGCTGCATATACAGATGCTATAACTGCTGCTTTTATTGCCCCTAGCTTATTCAAAGTTTTATTCACCAGCGAAAAACTTTTGATTAGAAATTTTTAAGTTTTAATTTTCTTAAATAGAATAGGTGCATCATTTACACTAAATTTGTCCTCTGAACCTACGCTCAAGTCATTGATATGTTGGTTCTTTAAACCAAAAGCCCTGGTTATTTTCTGGGAGGCCTTAGGTATTACTGGTGTAAGCAGAAACGTTGCCACTCTTACGATCTCTAGAAGCGAGTAAATATCCTTAGAAGGATCGTTTTTTTCCCAAGGCCTCTCCTTGTTTATGAATGCGTTAGCTTCTCTGAGAAGACCCATTATCAGTTCTAAAGCCAAGGATACGTTAAAATCATTCATGAGCCTTTCATAACTTTCTATGGTTTTATCGGCCATATCTAAGAGTCTGTTGTTTACCCTTCTCTGGGTTATATCACCTCCTAACTTTTTGATAGCCAAAATTCCAACTCTTCTAATAAGGTTTCCAAATGTATCAGCGAGTTCACTGTTGTATATTGAATCAAAAAGTTCTGTACTAACATCAATATCTTTTGATAGGTTGAGTACTCTCATTAAGATATACCTAACCCCATCACTATCTTGGTATCTATCCAGTAGATCCTCTATGGCAACTACATTTCCACTACTCTTACCTATCTTCAGTCCCCTATTAATTAAGTAAGAATGGACAATAACCTTCTTAGGTAGAGGTATTTCCATTGCCTTTAACATTGCAAACCATATAACTGTATGAAACCAAAGGATATCTTTGCCTATTATATGATAAACAGAAGACCAGTACTTCTTAAATTTCTTCTCATCTGAATTCCAACCAGCTCCAGTAACATAATTTAAGAGGGCATCGAACCAGACGTATGTTGTATATTTTTGATCAAAAGGTAAAGGTATTCCCCAGCTAACTCTCTCTGCAGGTCTAGCTATTGAGACATCTCTTAAGCTCTCCTTCATAAGCTTCCCGAGAATCTCCTTGGCATAAATTTGTGGATAGACAATATAGGATTTGAGAATCTCCTTTAAATACCCATCAAAATCACTTAACTTAAAATAATAAGTGTCTTCTTCTATCCATTCCAAAGGCTTTTTGTGGATAGGACAATATGGTTTTCCGTCTATAACTTCATACTCTTCAGGTGAGTAGAACTTCTCACAATCAACGCAGTAATATCCAGAGTACTTGGCCTTGTATATGAGGTTTTTATTGTATAGTATTTCCAGAGCTTTTTTAACAACTCTTTCATGGTCAGTGTCAGTGGTTCTTATGAATCTATCATAACTTATATCGAGCATTGTCCAGTATCTTTTATAAACATCTGACATCTCATCAACTAGTTCCTTTGGTCTCTTTCCGATCTTCTCTGCAACTTTTTGAAGCTTTAGTCCATGTTCATCGGTTCCTGTCAAGAAGAAGGTATCATCTCCAATAAGTCTATGGTATCTGGCCATAACATCTGCAAACACAGTGGTATATGCATGTCCTATGTGCGGTGGTGCATTTGGATAATATATAGGCGTTGTGACGTAAAACACACCCAACCTCTTACACCAGAGGCTTTGAGTAAAAAGAATCAAAGATTTAATTTTATTCTATTCTTAGGCTTACCATGTTCGTGTTTTAGTATCAAGTTCAAACCCTTTGCCAATTTTCAATTTGTGTCGCTGGAAATGTATCAAATGCCAAAATTAAGTTATGCTTTAGATAACGCTTTTTGGGATAGGAATTGACATTTTGCTTCAAATTCAAAAAGATGTCGATTAAACTATTAAATTAATAGATCAGCTGTTCTCAACCTTAATTTTTATTCTCCGTTTACTTTTTAAAATAAATAACTTACCTTTCAACCAAATGGGTGAATCTCTTTGGAAGAATTAAGTAAAATAGATAGAGAAATAAGAGAACTTCTAGAAAACAAATTGCCTTCTCTCTCAGAAAGAATAGATAAAGAAAATATGGTGCCTGGTTCATTTATAGAAACATTAAGAGATTATGAGGTATTTGATCCTAAGAGTTTAGGAGAACTGATGGAGATGGTAAGAATTGCCTCAAGAAGTAGTCCAGCCGTTGCACATCTGATATTGATAAATGGAACCGCAAAACTACTTTTAAATAAAAAACTGAGACTGAGAAGGAAAATAGTTGCTGTAAGTATAACAGAGGCCGGAGGAGGAAGTGATATAAAAGCTAATCTCAGTACAAGGGCTGATATAGTAAATGGAAAGTTCTTACTGAAAGGAACAAAGTTCTTTACCAGTAATGCCCTTTATGCCGATTATTTCCTAGTTCTTGCTATTACAGGCAAAGGGCCAACTCTATTTTTGTTAGAAAAATCAAAGAACATTAAGATAGAAGTTATGGAACTAACTGCAATGAGAGGTGCAGGAATCTCAGTGGTCCATTACAATGATGCAGTGACGGAATCAGTTATAGGAGAGGAGGGTAAGGGACTGAAATATGCTCTCATGGCAATAAACACAGGAAGACTGGGATATTCCGTAATAGGATTAGGGATAGCTGAAGGACTCTTATCTGAAACAGTTAAGTATGCAAAAGAGAAAGTAGTCTTTGGAAAACCTCTTATTGGGCTTCAAGGACCTAGATGGATGATAGCCGAACTTTATTCAAAAATAGATGTTTTAAGAGCTTACATAAAAGATATTCTTGCTAATGAAAAAAATGTAGATCCTCTCAAGGCTTCTATAGCTAAAGTACTAGGAGCAAGACTTTCACAGGAAGCTTCATGGATAAGTATCCAGCTACAGGGAGGAAGAGGGTTAGCTAAAGGCTCATTGTATGAAAGACTCTCTAGAGACTCAAGGGCTCTTGACATAGGAGAAGGGGCTAGAGAAGTTCTTCTAGATTTTATAGGATATAGAACATCGAAAATATTATGATAATCAAAACTAAGATTTGCCATTATCTTAAAAATGGTCTCTGAAAAGCTTTGAAGGCCCGGTGTTTTACCTTTACGTTTAAAGCATTATCGCTCAAGTTATTCTCGCATTACGGTTTTTCTATGACTTTTCTTTTAACTTCATTAATATCTATTAATTCATCTTTTTTGGCCCTATAACCTCAATTTCATCGGGAGGAGGTTCTTTCCCCTCTACATTTCTCTCTATAATAAAACACAACAAGCATTCTGCCTACTGTAGCTTTCAATCAACAATAGGTTTCATCATAATCTCAGCAATGTCTCAGGCCAACAGTAAAGCATCA
>JALWTO010000051.1 GCA_027082825.1 Acidilobaceae archaeon | reverse complement strand
GTGTTTGATATTAATAATTTTATGCAAAAGCTTCTTGCAATCAAGATGCCATCTCCAGCTATTATGGTTACATTAGGAGGAAGATATGATCTGACAACTTTAGCTAATTTTTTGTCTATCTCAACTGAGACTATCTTTCTTACAAGTTTCGAGAGAGGTATTGTGAGTGTTCCTAATCCTGTTCCTACTTCAAGGCATTCATCCTTATAGTCTATTTGATTCAAAAAGTCCTCTAAGGGCTTTGGATGTACGAGAAACAATTGATCTTTTTTCTTAATCGGCCTGAGCCTATATGTCCTAAGTGTATTAAGAGTCCATTTGAGCAGTAATTTTTTTGAGCTAAATAAAGGGCTAATTAGTTCTTGACTCATAGGCTCTCCTCATAATCTCTAAATAGTTTAGAAATGGATGAGAACGATCCTTAGGTCTGACAAAGAGATAATATTTGGCTTCCCCTCTTATTTCCTCTAATATTTTCTCAGCAAGTATAGACATAGGGTCTTTTTTAAGTATTTTCCTGATTTCATCAAAGCTCGTAAAGGGTTTTCTTCTTCTTTCATTAAGTATCTTCATTAAGACTCTTTTTCCTATACCTCGAAGGAGTTCTATAGCATGAAGCCTGACATTTATTGGTTCTGCCACATTAAAGAACTCAACAAAAAACCTCTCTTTACTCATTATTATCTTTTTAATTGCCTCAGGAAGATTCTCTTTTGCGGCCATAGTTAGATCTTCATACTCTATAGTAGTTGAGGGTACAGCTAGAAGTTTTGAAGGAAGCCCTCTTGATATAATAATATTTTCTAATTCATTATATGAGGAAAGTATTGTAACTTTATCTGGTTCATCAAAAGATAAAGGAAGTATACTTCTTTCTTTTTCTCCTATGGGTGTTAACGGATAACAGTATAGTCTTTTTTCTGGTAAGCAAGCCAAATGAACGCTTTTCTTTCTCTGGATAGCTTTTCCTCCCTCCTCATCTATATAAAATGCTATCTTAAGGGTTTCCATCAAGTTCGTAACCTTATCAAAGAAATTAACGTCACCAGTAATTGGAATACCATCTAATAGCATAAAGCGGTTACATCCAAGAGCCTGAGCTACAGGAGAATTTCTGTGGTGTTTATGGGGGTCCATGTAATATCCTGTTCTCATGTAATCTAATACAATGGCTGTTCTCTCAATGAGAGCAGGATTTAAACTTTGAGATGCTTTGGGTTTACCTTTTCTTTCAAATCTGCGTCTTTCCACCCCTCAACACCACTTAGGTTTATATTTTTGTTCCCAGTCTTTTACCTCCAGTTTATTTTATTTCTTTAATAAGTTTAAAATATATTAATGCTTGTTATCGCTTCTTTAAGCCTCAGGACAGAGTTCTTTCATCATTTCTAATACTTTCTCAATTACATCATCTTTATATCCTAGTTCCTTTGTAGGTTCCTTAGAAGCAAGTATAGATCTAACCTCTCCAGGACTCTTTGGACATATATTTACTATATTTGCCGCAACAATATCATCTATATTTAACTCATTTTTTATTTTCTCCCTTATCTTAGAGGCTTTTTCAGCATCTCCAGTACTGACATCTCCTAGATATTCCCATGTTTTGTCAATAAGGTCTTTAGAAGGTGCTTCTTGAAGCCTCTTATAGATTATAGCCTTAGCTTCTGTGTAGCTTATATATTTAGTTCCTATAAGTCTTCTTTCCAAAATACCCACCCTAAAATGGTGTTTAGGAACTTACGGGTCTTAGATGTTCAGGAGTTGCAAAAAGAATTTTTTCTTTTTTACCCAAATTTACCTTAACCATATATGCTCTTCCTCTCTTCCCGATGACAATGCCTGTCAACCCATGAAACCTTCTATGAGGCATTGCATAATGAAATGTCGAATCAATCTTAATCGCCACCTTTTCTCCAATTTTATATTCTCTAAGTATTACACTAAGTTTTGGTATCGCACCTCTTTCTCTTATATGTTTCTTTAATAGTTTTCTAGTCCTGTTCCTATAGCCTCTTGGTGCTTTCACCATCTCTTTACACCACACGACACTAACCACTTCTGCAAAAATAAACCTACTCCTTTAGTTGGAACTTAAAGGGAAGAGATGTTGATAATAAATTATTACTCCAAGGCGATGATAAAGATGAAATATAAAAAGGCTTTTTCTGACAAGATACCTGCTGAGGGATAGAAGATGAATGTAAATAAACTAAGAGTTTCTTTGGCATTTATAATAAGTATATTTATGTTGTTACCGATACCTCTTGTAGCAGCTCAGCCAGCATATTCTTCAAATGTTCAATTTCAGGCACCAAAAATTCCTATTATATCAAAGGAACATTTGAAATTACATTTTCCCATATCAAATGCATCAATATTCGTTGTCCTAAATCCTAATTGGACTTTTGTCAATTTAACTACCTACTTTAAGACTATAAACAACAGTAAGAGTATAGGTAAAGCTTTGGTTCTAAGAGAGAGCAAATGTTCTTATAACCTTACGACAAGTTTTACTGGATACGATCCTGAGCTGAATATGACCAGTATAACGGTTAAGGCCAATGGAAATTATTCTGGAGAGAGAAGAAATGACATTATATATATTCATAGTGTTGACAATGCTATGTTTGATCTATATGTAACTAATAAGAGCAACAGTATCTCTTTGGCATCTTGGGCAAAAGAAGTAAGAGACTTGTCTTTTAATACAACCTCTGGCTCTATTTCAGAGCATTCAATAATAACCTCGAACTTGACTAAATTAGTTCTAGTACAGAGTACTAAGGGTAAGATATCTCTTAATATAACCAACTTTTACTTAGATTATTGGTCAAAAAGCTGGAAGGAAGGTAAAGCAATAAAATCCATAAGAACTGCTGACATTAGTGTAAGTGCGGTTCTCTTCTTTAGTGGAGTACCAATACCTGTGGGGACTATAAGGGCTCATGTAAACTCTAGTGCAACCATCACTAAGATAAATACTACAAACAGATTCAATGTAGTTCTTATGTTTAGTGATTCAAATACGGCTAACCTATTCTATAATATAATAACTCAGATAGTGAGTTCTTTAGGATTAAGTAAAAACATAACTGTATCTAAACCGACAAGTACGGAGATTGACATAAAGGGTACTTTGGTCCAGAAGGCTAGAGGTATCAATAAAGTTATGATGAACAAGATAGCAAGTTTGCCACCAGTACCATTTTCACTTCTTGCCAAAATAAATATGACAAGTTTTAATGCAAGTTATTCTTCTTCTATTTTGGAGAACAAAGGTAACTTTTCAATAAAGGCCAATGCACTTATTAAAGCAAACTGTAGTAAAGAACCAAGTTATAGACTTAATTACCTTAAGATTTCAACCTATCATAAAGAGGGAAGTAATTATACTGAAGTTAATATGCAATTAAATGTTACACATCCTGAGCCTATATCATCGTTTTTGATGGGGAAGGCTTTTATAAAAAGAATCATAGATAAGGTTAGGTCAAGTAAGGGCTCAGTAAATTTGGTTGTCAAGAGTATAAGTAAGGATATAATGTTCAAAATAGGCAATAAGGAGTTAAGCAAGATTATCTTTACAAACAAAAATATATCTGAAGCTTTGAACCTCAATATGATTTATAATGGAGTAGAAGTTGGTGGTTCTGGCGGACTATTAAAAATAATCACTGCAGCTAAAAAAATAACTTTTAGAGTTCCTGTTGTTACAAAAGAAGTATACGTGAGGGGTCCTGAGAATATAATGCTGGTTCTGCCATCAAAGATGAAGCTTTTTAATAATTTAACGATATCAGTAACCAATAATCTGGCTACAAATGCCAGCGTAACTTTGTTCCCAGGCTCTATTGTGAACAGCACGTTCTCGTTTAATACAATTACAAAACAAGAGGCAATGAGTCTCATTCCCAGAAATATAAGTGCATATGTAATAGGTCCTGCTCTTTCTTTAAAAGGAGTTTCAGGGTCTGGTCTTATTAAACTTCCAATAGAAGAACATGGCACTAATGTTGAGCTCCTCATTATTGTAGAGAACGGAACTTATAAAATCTTTAAGAATGTTACTGTAGAGAACGGCTATCTCATAGCCAAAGTTCATGGATTTAGCACCTTCATACCGGTGCTTGTCAAAGGAGAGACACCCACTTCCACATCGCCAACTACCACAACAACTACTAGTACCTCCTCTACAAGTACTTCTACCACCACTACAAGTTCCTCAACAACAACTACCACAACTACCACTACTTCTACTTCCTCAACAACAAGTAGTACTTCTACTACATCTACAACATCAACAACTTCGTCATCAACCACAACCAGTACAACAACCAGTACTACATCTACTACATCAACAATGTCTACTAGCCCGAGTTCAACAAGCAGTATAACAAGTTCCTCTAGCCCGACATCTTCATCAACATCCTCGTCATTATCAACAAGTAGTAGTACTTCTACTTCGTCATCAATCCCGAGCACTACAAAGAAGGCTATGTCTCATACAGCTGTGGTTGCAGCTATAATAATCATTATACTCGTCATTCTAGTAGGAATAGCTTTGCTCTTAAGAAGATAGAAAAAGAAGTATTCAATATTTATTTAAAAATTTGTAATTTTCTTACTTTTACTTTTTCTCCATTAGACCTTTGGCTTCTTCTATCTCTTCTTTAGGAGCTTCTTTATGACAGAGCCACCAATCAAAACATTCATAACTTTTTAGTCTTTCTTGGGCTTCCTTCTCGCTTGTTGGAGGAGGTACTATCATTCTTGAACCTATTAATTCATTTTCAGGCCAGTTAGCTGGTAGTGCTGATCCGTACTTGTCACTAACCTGAAGAGCCTTGAGAAGTCTAAGTATCTCGCTTATGTTTCTACCTACCTCTTGTGGATAATACAGTATTGCTCTAATAACGCCTTTAGGATCTACAACAAAGACAGTCCTAACAGTACTAGTGGCTGATTCTGCGTGAAGCATTCCAAGTTTTTCAGCAACGTTTCCTCTAGGATCAGCTATAACTGCAAAGGGAACTTTGACGTTAAATTTCTCTCCTATCCATTCAATCCATTTCATGTGACTCCAAACACTGTCTACACTAAGCCCTATGAGTTCAGCATTTAATTTTTTGAAATCTTCATATCTTTTCGAAAAAGCTACAAACTCTGTGGTACATACAGGTGTGAAATCTGCTGGATGGCTAAATAAAATAAACCACTTACCGCTAAAGTGATCAGGGAGCTTTATCTTACCGTGGGTAGTTACAACTTCCATTTCAGGGAACCTTTCTCCAATTGTAGGTATTTCTGCCACAGATCCTCACCACTTCTATCTGTATGGTTCACAAAATAAAAATTTTTTGTAAACTTTTCTAATAAATTAGTTAGATATTCTTATATAATAAAAATAAGAATATTTAACATGTGTAATTAAAAACTGTGGTGGTCTATCTTGTCTGAATGGACTCCTGAGAAAATTAGTGAAGAGATATTAAATGCAAAGAATGTTCTAAAGGGTATAATTCATCGAACTCCTTTAGACTTATCATCTACTTTTTCCAAGATGACAAAAGCAAAAGTTTACATGAAGCTCGAAAACCTTCAAAAGACAGGGGCCTTCAAGGTTAGAGGTGCCTACTATAGGATATGGAAAATAGCAGATAAGGATAAAGCAAAAGGCGTTGTCGCAGCAAGTGCGGGAAATCATGCTCAGGGAGTTGCGTATTCCTCCTCTAGAATGAAGTTAAAGGCGACGATAGTAATGCCTGAGACTGCTCCAATAGCCAAAATAGATGCTGTTAGGGGTTATGGCGCTGAAGTAGTTCTTCATGGTAGAGTCTATGATGAGGCTGACGAGAAAGCACATGAAATAGCAGAAAGGACAGGAGCTACATATGTTCATCCGTTTGATGACCCTTATATAATAGCAGGACAGGGAACTATAGGTGCTGAAATAGAGGAGCAACTTGGAGGGCTTCCTGATATAGTGGTTATTCAGATTGGAGGAGGGGGTCTTGCCTCTGGTATAGCTTCATGGTTTAAATCTAGACATGGAAGTAAAGTTAAGATCATCGGGGTTGAACCTGCTTATGCGCCTAAGTTCACGGAAAGCCTGAATGCCGGAAAGCCAGTAAAGGTAAATGCTATGCCAGGTCTCATGGATGGCTTGGTGACAAAAAAGCCTGGGAATCTAACCTATGACTTACTCTCTCAACTTCTTGATGATATAGTCACTGTTAATGATATCGAAGTTGCCAGAGCGATCTTTCTTCTCCTCGAAAGAGCAAAGATTTTGGCAGAAGGAGCAGGGGCTGCTGGCCTAGCTGCTTTACTCGAAGGAAAGATAGGCGATATAGAAGGTAAAAAGGTAGTTACTATAATTAGTGGTGGAAATATAGATTTGACTAAACTTTCTAAGATAGTAGAGTATGAATTAGTCAAAGAAGAAAAGGTTGTAAGGCTTCAGGGGCTTGTTCCAGATTCACCTGGATGGTTAAACAGAGTTATTGAAGTCTTGGCTAAAGCGAAATTTAATATAATAGATATTAAACATGATAGGCTCGTACCCTTTGTGGAACCAGGCTGGGCTCTCGTGGAAGTAGTTGCTGAGGCCCCATCGAGAAATATTGTAGAGGGTGTTATAAAAGAGTTAAATAACATAGGACTCCCTTTTAAGCTCGCAGTCACACCATAATTTTGGTGAAACACGATGAGAGGAGTTTTGGCCATAAACTTTAAGGCCTATGAGTCTGCCTTTAACCTTAGTCTTGCCGAGAACATAGCCAAAGAAGCCTCTAAAATTACTTCCTCGCTAGGAATAAGAATAATTTTAGCTGTCCCTTCAGTCCTCGCTCTTAAGTTAGCAGAAGTTTATGAAGATATTTATCTGGAGCACGTAGATCCTGTAGGATTTGGAGCCCACACAGGAAGAATTCCTCCAGATTCCTTAAAGACCCTCGGAATAAAGGGAAGTATAATAAATCATAGTGAGCATAAACTTGTTCTCAGAGATGTCTTCAAAATAATTAAGAATTTAAATGGAGTCGGAATTGAAGCCCTGGCATGTGGTGATACTCCAGCTGAGGTAGCAGCTCTTGCATATGCTCTTCCAGCGATGATAGCAGTTGAACCTCCTGAGCTTATAGGAACAGGCATCCCTGTCTCTAAAGCAAAACCAGAAGTCATAACAGATTCTTTAGAGGCTATTAGAAGAACAGGTAAAGATATACCTCTTCTTGCTGGTGCTGGAATTACTTCAGCTGCTGATGTCGCAAGAGCTGTAGAGCTTGGAGCTAAAGGGGTTCTTGTCGCAAGTGCTGTAATGAAGGCAAAGGATCCCTTTAAGGTTATAAGGGAATTAGCCGAACCCCTCAGCTCTGTCTAGGTATCCCTGAAAGTCTTTCCTTCAGATATCTAGCTCTTTCTTCGCAGATTCCTAAGGTTTCTGCAAGTTTCTCTCTATCAAGCTTTATCAGCTTTCTAGGTCTTCCTCTGCCTTTACTCTTTAGCTTTCCAGTTTCAATAATTCCTATTCTTTCTAGCTCTCCAACTATTCTTAAAACTAAAGGGTAACTGGCTCCTAGTTCTCCAGCCAAGTCTGCAGCACTAATTTCTTCAAGCTCTACAAGTTTAAGAATTAACCTAGCAGCAAGCTCTTGACTTGGTATCTTAAAGTATCTCATAACACTTACAAGACAGTCCAGGGCCTCTGCCTCCGGAGCGTCTATCAAGTCTTTTTCACCTAATTCTTTTTTAAAAAATAGAAATTTTTATACTTTTTAATATAGTTCTTAGGTATTTTTCTTATAAGAGACTATAATCAGTAAACAATTTACCCACCTAAAGCCATGTGTGCTATAGCACATAATCAAGGGTCTCAAGTTCATGAAACTTTATAAATGCTAGACTTACCTTATACTGTTAGGAAAGCCTAACAGGTGAAGGTAGTGTCTGCTGATGCCAGAAAAATAATACAACTCTCTAATGCTGATATTGGAAGATTATATAAAATAGTTAAAGTTACCTGTAAAGGATTTGTAAAGAAAAGACTTGGTGATTTTGGGATAATTCCTGGAATGATAGTTAAGGTAATGAATAAAGCCCCTCTTGGCGATCCATTGGAGCTTCAAGTCAGCGGATATCCTATCAGTCTGAGGGTTAATGAGGCTAGTTGCGTTCTAGTTGAGGAGGTGCTGAAGTGATGATACCTTTAGCTCTGGTAAGACCGGGTTCTACGGTAAGAGTTATAGAGATAAGAGGTGGACGTGGTGTTTATTCAAAGCTAAGAAGCCTAGGGATTATTGAGGGGAAAATTCTAAAGGTCATAAGTTCAATAAATGGCGGGCCTGTAATAGTTGAGATAGCAGATAGTATTGGTTCATCTCCTAGGATCGTTTTAGGGTTTGGTATGTGTATGAAGATCTTTGTTGAGGAGGCCTGATTCTTTATGTCAAAAAAGGAAGGTTACATAGTAGCTTTAGCTGGTGTTCCAAATTCCGGAAAGTCATCAATATTTAACAAATTAACTGGTGGAAGGGCTTGGGTTGGAAACTGGCCAGGAGTCACTATAGAAAAGAAAATAGGAACTATGAGAATTAATTCCATTGAGATAGAAGTGGTTGACCTTCCTGGGATTTATGGTCTTACGGCGTATAGTCTTGATGAAATAATAGCCAGAAACTTTATTGTCGAGGAAAATCCAGACCTGGTTATAGTTGTTGTAAATGCAACTAACCTTGAAAGAAGTCTTTATCTGGCTCTTTCTATATTGGAACTTGAAGCTAACACTATAGTAGCCCTTAACATGGTTGACCTTGCTGAAGAACAGGGTATAGTGATAGATCATGAGAAACTTAGCGAACTCTTAGGAATTCCTGTGATTCCTACGGTTGCAGTAACTGGCAGTGGGCTTAAAAAATTAAGAGAGTTGATACTTGAATATGTTGGAAGATCTAAAGGGAGAACGAATATTGTAGATTATGGTTATGATCTAGAAAGAGCCATAAGAGATGTTGAAAAAATCCTTCAGGAAAATGTCCCTGAAATTATAAGGAAGTACCCGTCAAGATGGATATCAATAAAGTTACTTGAGTGGGATGAGGATGTTATAAGAAAGGTTAAGTCCTATGCAGGAGGTAATGAAGTTATAAGAAAGGTTGAAAAAATTAGAGCTGAACTTCAAAATAAAATAGATGATTTAGAACTATTCATGACTGAGAGAAGATATCAAACAATACTTAACATAGTGAAGGAAGTTATAAAACAGACAAAGGCTAAGGGAGTTACATGGACTGATCTTCTAGACTCTATCCTAACTCATAGGTTTTTAGGAATATTTTCAGCCATAGCTGTTCTCTATATGCTTTTTAGGTTTGCCTTTGAGATCTCAACTCCTTTTGTAGATCTCTTCAGCATTCTAATAAACGGGTATCTTCACAATCGGATCTTGGGCTTAAAGTTTCTGCCTTCTTGGCTTGCATCACTTTTAGCAGATGGAGTAACAAACGGAGTTGGTACTGTAGTAAGCTTCTTACCACTCATAATGATGTTCTTTCTAGGGTTAGCGTTCTTAGAGGATGTAGGATATATGACACGAATAGCTTATCTTGTTGATAAGTTATTTAGCAAGTTTGGTCTCTCAGGCAAGACCGTGATACCGCTTGTGATAGGTTTTGGATGTAATGTTCCAGCAGTAATGGCCACGAGGACTATAGAAGATGAAAATGAAAGAAAGACGGCAGCACTGATAGCACCTTTGGCTACATGTAGTGCCAGACTTCCTGTATATATGGTTATAGCATATGCTGTATTTAGACAAGTGGCAGGTGCAGTAGTACTTAGTATGTATATATGGAGTGTAGCCCTGGCTCTTCTTGTAGCCCTGGCTCTTAGAAAATTGGTTTTCAAAGGTCCAAGTGCTGGATTTGTAATGGAGATGCCTCCGTATATTATGCCTAGGTCGGATATCATAGGCATGAAAATGTGGGAAAGAAGCAAGAGATTTCTCTATAAGGCTGGAAGCGTTATATTGATAGGTGTCATATTTATATGGCTTTTATCTGTGACAGGCCCCTCAGGATTCTTGGGTGCAAATGCCCTTAGCTCTCCTAGGCTTCTTGAACACAGTTGGACTGGACTTCTTGGAAAAGCATTTTCTGAAACTATCTTTAGACCTCTTAATTGGGATTGGAGAATTTCTGTAGCACTGATCTTTGGTTTTATTGCTAAGGAGATAGTAGTTGGTACTATGGCAATACTTTATGGGATTGGCGAAAGTGGTTTACCTGCTGCTTTAGCAAAACTTCATGCATTCACACCTGTAACTGGATATGCCTTTATGATTTTTGTCTTAATTTACGTGCCTTGCATCGCAACGATAGCAACTATAAGAAGCGAGATGGGATCAAAGTATGCAGTTATGGCAGTAGCCTATGAGTTAATATTAGCTTACACTTTAGCCCTGGCTGTCATTAGCTTTGGTCATCTTTTAGGGGTGATGTAGCTTGAGCGGTAAACTTCATGCCTCAGAGAGGTTAGAAATTATTTCTGTTATCTCAGGGTTCTTTGGATCTGCATATATGATTTTGGGTCTCTGTGCACTAGTGGCTAGAACCTCAGGAGAATGTCTTACAAGGATTACTCCAGGAAATATAGGAATGTCCATATTATTGCTTAGTATAGGAGCGGTTCTTCTCTCTTCTCCTACAACATTCAGAAAGAATATTATTTTATCATCAGCAGCAAGTCTCGTTGGTTCCCTTCTATCAATTACTGCAATGGTGGTCCAGGTTCTTGATGTAGGAGCAACATGGCTAGATGACATAATAAGAAGCCAGAGTTTTGGCAGAGGAGATATAGTGGCGGGGCTTTTGAGGGGAGATGCTTTTCTTGGGTATTTTATGCTCCTGGTATTTCCTTTTGTACTTAAGACAGTTAAGGAACACATAATTAGGTGAATCTATAGGCTCCATCTATGTGAAAGCAATGCCTGAAACCTTGCAAGATCTCCGACAAGTTCCATTATGGCTACTTCTAGGAACGGGTTAACGATAGCATCTATCAAATGTCCCGCGTAAACTTCTCTTGGTGTTCTTGCTACTACAACATGTAGATGTGTGTGATATTTGTTTTCAGGATTTCTTACAGAATTTCCATTAAAAGCTGTAACTTCTAATACTCTATTTTCTTGCGGTTTCACCTCTGTTTCATAATATTTTTTCTCTTCTGGGCTATAGACTCCCAATCTTGCCTCAGAGAAACCTCCTATGCCAGTTATGACTGCGGCCTTTACATCGTTTTCCTCAAGAACCTTCTCTATTTCCTTATGAGGATGAGAGCCCTCTGGGATTTTAAAGAAGAGAATCCTACCCACAACGTGGGAAGAATACCCATAAAGCTGTCCTTCCACTTCTCTCACCAATTTTAATATAAATAAAGCTGGCAGATGAAAAATTTGACTACGGGAAAGTGGCATTGAAGGAAAGAGATCATGTTGAAAAGATTGTTAAGGACATAATTAGGAGAAAGGACCCTAAAGGCTACTATATTATACCTGCTGAAAAAGGGGTACTAAAGTTCATTAAGGATAAGGACATTCTGATTGAAAATCTAGGAACTTATGTGATACTTAGGACAAAGTCAAGAAGAGTGGCTGAGAGGCTTGCAAGGATGTTTGCAGAAAAAGACCTTATAAAGTTCTAAAACATTTTTAAACCACTCTATATTCAAATGTATCTTTATTGGAGATTCTTTATAGCTATGGTAACCTTGACCCTTCTTATTTTCTTTTGTTTCAAATGTTTCTTCTGGAGAAGAGCATTGAGTATAGATGAAATATTTAAGAGAATGCTGAAATCTAAAATATTTAGAAACAGGAAAGTTCTAATGCCAGACTATATACCAAAGGAGTTGCCACATAGAGAAAGAGAGATAGAGAGAATAGCTATAACCTTGGCTCCTGCATTGAGAAAGGATAGGCCAAACAACCTTTTTATCTATGGTCTTACAGGGACTGGAAAAACAGCTGCTGTTAAATATGTCCTATCAAGACTTGAGAGCAAGTCATCAGAGCTGGGTGCTAACGTTAAAAGTATCTATGTGAATATAAGACATAGAGATACTCCCTACAGGATCTTGACCGATATAGCAACCGAGCTGAATGTCAGAGTTCCATTTACTGGCCTTTCAACAGGAGAAGTCTTTGGAAGGCTTGTCTCTAAGCTCAAAGAACTTAATGGTATTTATATAATTGTTCTTGATGAAATTGACTTTTTGATTAGAAAGCACGGAGATGATGTTTTATATAAGCTGACCAGAATAAACGAACTTCTAAATAGAGCTAAGGTCTCGATAATAGGGATAACAAATAGTGTAAAATTTGTTGAAAGCCTAGATCCAAGGGTTAGAAGCAGTTTAGGAGAAGAAGAGATGGTATTTCCTCCATATAACGCAGAACAACTAAAGGATATTTTAGGACAAAGGGCAAAGATAGCCTTTAGAGAGAATGTACTTGATACAGAGGTAATACCACTCTGCGCCGCACTTGCCGCGAGGGAACATGGAGATGCTAGAAGGGCTCTTGATTTACTTAGGGTCGCAGGTGAGATAGCTGAGAGAATGGGAGATAGTAAAGTTAGAAAGAAGCATGTCATGGTTGCCAGAGAAGAAATTGAAAGGGATAGGGTTGGTGATGTTGTAAGGAGTCTCCCACTCCATTCAAAGTTAGTGTTGGCCTCAATTTTGGCTGCAAGCGGTGGAGGACGAATTAATGTAACTACTGGAGAAATCTATGAGTGGTATAAGAGAGTAGTTGGGATTATTGGGATAGAAAAGGTTACATTCAGAAGAGTTTCAGGTATTATAGGAGAGCTTGATATGCTTGGGATAATACAGACAAGAGTCATCAGTAGAGGAAGATATGGTAAGACAAGAATGATTGTGATTGCTGCTGATCCCAAGACTATATTCTCATCTTTAGAAGAGGATCCCATGCTAGACCCTGTTTTGGATATTGTCGAACAGGAGGCACTTCCTAAGGATGAGAGAAGAAGAATCTAGGGTATTAGTTATTGCTTGTGATGATGGCAGGGTCATAAGGCTTGGTCAAGGATTCACGACATATGCTTGTATTTCCTTTGATGTAGATTTAAGACCAGTAGATATAAATGTTGGGCTTCTGAGAATTGATAGTCTTGAGGCATCATCAATTATAGCTTATTCAGCAATAATAGTGTCTCATGGAAAACCATTCATACTTTTCTTAGATTCTCTTACGATTGCAGGCTTTAATATAATCAGCCCAGCCACAATTACGAGACTAGCTAAGGCTCCCACAATAGTCGTTTATAATTATAAACCTAGCTTCAATAGGTTATATTCTGCATTCTCTAAATTACCACTTGTTGAGCTAAGGATGAGAGTCTTAAAGATAGTTGATAAAGCAAGAAGAATTAACACGCCTAAAGGCGAGTTATGGATCTTACCTTGGGAGATAAGTTGGGAAGAGGCCAAAGGATTCATAGAAAGATTTCAGGTTCATTCAAGAGTTCCAGAGCCATTAAGACTAGCTCATAGCATAGCTTCTGAAGCCTCTCTTTTATTTTTTGGGTCAAGCAGTTTATCTGATTTATAATTAGGCTATGTACTAGTTTGTATAAGTTTTCATAATAGATTAAGCTATCAACCTCTTTTGTATACTATTTGGATTGAACTCTGTACGAGGGTGTAAGAGTTGATAACGATAATTGGAGCAGGAAAGGTAGGGTCTAGTGCTGCAGCTTTTATGATGACAAAGGAACTTGACGATATACTTTTGATAGATATCATTGAGAATAAACCTCAAGGGGAGGCTCTTGATTTAAGCCATGCAGCAAGTATACTTGGCGTTAGTATAAATATAAGAGGTTCTAATGACTTTAAAGATATGGAAGGTAGTGATATAGTTGTAGTTACTGCAGGTTTTCCCAGAAAACCCGGAATGACCAGAGAAGAACTTGTAGGCAAAAATGCGGGGGTTATAGCAGATATTGCAGATAAGATATTAGAGTATGCTCCTAAGTCTGTTGTTTTATTAACAACAAATCCATTAGATGCCATGGCCTATGTAATGTATAAGAGATTAGGTTGGGAAAGGAAGAGAGTCATAGGCTTCAGTGGGGTCTTAGATGCTGGTAGGTTAGCTTATTATGCATCAAAAAGACTTGGTGTGAGCCCAGCCAACATTGTCCCTGTAGTTGTAGGAATGCATGGCCAGGCCATGTTCCCTATACCAAGGCTCTCAACTGTTCTAGGAGTCCCACTAACCCAACTCTTAACGAAGGAAGAGCTCGAAAAGATAGAGGAGGAAACCGTTAAGGCAGGAGCAACGGTAACTAATCTCAGAGGTTACAGTAGCAACTTTGGTCCTGGTGCTGGTTTAGCAGTTATGGTTGAGGCTATAAAGAAGGGTCTCAATAAAGCGTTCATAGCAAGTGTTTATCTTAATGGAGAATATGGTGAGAATGATGTAGTAGCTGAAGTTCCTGTTATCATAGGGGCAGGTGGAGTTAAAAAGATATTAGAGCTCCCTCTTACTACTGATGAAAAAGAAAAGTTCCATGAGAGTTGTGAGGCGGTAAGAAAATTAATAAAAGCTATACCTCCTGAACACCTTAGAAGACATTAAAACTTTTTTTATTAGCTCCCCTCTCTTAAAGGTTCTGCACCTAGGTACTTTCTGGCTAGATAGTCTTCATCAGCTTCTGAAGCCTCTCTGTATCTTTTAAGTCTTGAATTCTCTTCGATAACCTTACAAGTTTTGAGAAGCTTCGAGAACTCTATAGGTATTATGTACTCATAATCTTCTATAAATATCTTGAATATCTTTCTTCTTTCGTCAATAACTATATGTATGCAAGGAGGCTCTTCACATCTATAGCATTCTTTCTGATCTTTTGCTTGGTCTCTTGGCAATAGAATTACCACCTCTCTCTAGCAATTTTAGCAGCTTCTACCATGTTTCTAAGCTTAGCTCTTGCTATCTCTCTAGGTAACCTTTTAAGACCACAGTCGGGGTCTATATAAATTTTCTCAGGGCCTATTATGTCAAGTTTCATTAGTTTTTCTATATCTTTTACTATTTCGTCTATGTTTTCTATCTGAAGACTATGTACATCTATAACCCCGTATCCCAACTCTTTATCAAAACTGTATTCCTTAAGATATGATAGAAGTCTGAAGTCACTGTTCTTAAACTCAAGATCAAATTGATCTACAGGATAGTCCAATATGTAAGGAAGAATTCTTTCAAGTCTTCCGAAACATATGTGTATAACTCTCTTGGCCTGGACTCCCCTAAATATTATTTCTAACGCTTCCTTTACAAGCTCTGCGTCCTCACGCCAAGGTCTAGTAGAGAGAGCTGGTTCATCTACCTGAACATATTTAACACCTCTTCTAAGGTACTCCTCAACCTCTTTTCTTATTACTTTGGCTATATCCAAAACAGCTTCTTTCCTATCCTTATAATAAAGATCAAAGCTCCATTCAACCATAGTATAAGGACCTGTCAATATAGCCTTCACTGGCCTCTTCTTACTTATGCTTCTAGCATATTCCCAATCTTCAATAGTCATAGGGCTCGTCCACTCTACTTTATCAAAGATTACGGGCCTTCTGAAATATGTATTATCAAATATCCTAACCCAGTCACCTACTGTATATCCTTTTATTCTTTCTGCGAAATAGACAACCATGTCTTCTCTGCTTTGTTCTCCATCACTAATTATATCGATACCAGCCCATAGATAATCATCAACCACTTTTTTTATAGCAGGTCTGACTAGTTCATGAAAGTCTTTTTCATCAAGTTCTTTTTTTCTAAGTTTTCTTAATATCTCTGGTGCAGGATCTAGCTTTGGATAACTTCCAACAACTGTTGTAGGGAACTTCTTAGGAACCTTAAACTCTTCCATTTCTATCACCTCATACTATACTTAAAGGATTTATATAATCAAAACCTAGTTCTCTAGAAAGTCTTTCAGCATATTCTCCAAGTATTACAGTCTTTCTCAGACTGTATCTATATGGAATTAAATCTTGCCAAGAACTAGTTGTTAGCCCTATTTCGTCAGGTTTTATGATGTCCACGCTCTTCTTAACAATATTTTTAACTAAGTCGTAATTATCGTCATATATATTTCGTGTATTAATAACTCCAAGTATTGGTATTTTATCTCCTACACCAAAATCTTTGATAAGATCTAAAAAGTTCTTCGGATTTTCGATCAGAGGAAGAGAAATAGAATCAACTTTTAGATCTATAAGCTTTTTGTAGACTTCTTTTTTAGGAACACCGAAATAAATTGCAAGGATCTTAAATGCTTCAACACCGTCAAACACTATCTTGGTCAGATCACTAAGTAGGTTGATATCATCGAGTTCTATATAGGGATCTATCACTATTGGCTCATCTATCTGGACAGCCAAAGCCCCAGCAGATACGGCCTCCTTTAGTTCCATATTTAGAACTTTAGCAATAGACTTGGCAAGTTCTTCCTTTGAAAGCCCGCTCTCATTTTTGGAGAGGAGAGTAAATGTTAAAGGCCCAGGAATTACAACCTTAAAGTTTGCTGGTTCAGCTAGTTCTTTAAATGCCCTAATTCTTGTGGCAAGTACCAATTTTGAAGGTTCGGGCTCTTCCTTAAAAACAGGTATTCTATAAAAGAAATTGTTATCAAAGTATCTTAAGAGGCCATCAGGATAAACGTTTCTCCAAGCCTCAACAAACGGTCTAAATATGTCATGCCAATCTAACATGCCATCTGTAACAAACCTCATACCTAAGGAAACCTGTGTTCCAATAATCTCTGCACTAGCAGTTTTTAATAGATCTTCTATCATGCCAAAAGCTAGGGAACCCCTTTCAAAGTCTCTTAATGCATGTCTGATAAGTCTAGGTCTGTGAAATCCACCAAGCACATTTGACCAAGCTTTAAAGGTCACTACTCATTCACCTCTTTCATTACAAAACCATTTTTGTTTATTATCTATTTAAACGTTTTTGATTTCATGATGTCCCCAACAGGTTTGTGGCTGGTATATCAGAATATCTCCTGTCAACATCTTCCTTAATTTAACTAGGCTTTCTCTAATATTCGTAGTTTCAATATCTATTTCCCATTTAAAATCTTCCCCAATCCTTTTTGTAATCAGAGCTCCTATAGCGGCCTCAGAGGCTATACCCCAGGCCAGTATGTCTAATAGCTTAAATACCCTAAGAATCGAGTTCGAGGTCATTGGATTGGCATCTTCCTGCGATAGACTTGTTGGTAGCCACTCCAACGTTCTTGGGATAGAGGCCGATCTGGCCTCAGCTGTCAAAGTAGCAACTAAATATTCAAGTATCATTGCTCCTACGGTGCTTTTATTTCCAACAAGGAAATCACTAACTTTGTTTATCTTAGAATTCATAAGATTATGTATCCTCTGATATACAGAGTTCATGATAAAAGTAAGAGCCCATGAAACGTTTTCCGAGGCAAGAGCCACATAGGCTGTATGGAAATTACATCCATGATGAATACCTTTTTCGCTTAGTGTTGGATTCTCACTTGAGGAACTGATCTCTCTTTCAACAATGTTTCTTGCAGATCTAAGGGCTTCAAGGGCGGCTCCATATATTTGTGGTATACATCTAAAACTATAAGGATCCTGTAGCCTGTCGCTGTTTCTTTTTGGTTTAAACTTATTCATAATTGATGAAATCTCTTTTTGTGTTCCATGTCTTTTAGCCTCTGAAAGTTCCTTACTAAAATGTTCTGGATTGAAGCCTATGAGCTCCAAAACAGAACCTGCTATCTCAAGTGAACGTACTAAAAGCCTCTCGGATGTGAGTATTGCAAGGCCTAAAGTCCCAGCACTCCAGGCCGTGTTATTTATTAGAACTAATGATTCTCCTATATCAAGCTTTGGTGGGTCTAGATCAAGGATTTTAAGAGCATCATTACACCTAACAACCTTAGAACCAATGGTCGCTAGACCCTCTCCTAAAAATGCACATCTGAATACAAATGAAGATGGAGCTAGATCTCCACTAGCTCCTACACTACCATGTAGTGGAACCAAAGGTTGAAGATTCTTATTTAAGACATCGATTATATACCTGACAACCTCAGGTCTTATGGGAGCGTGTCCTTGAGAAAGCTGTATTAATCTCGCAGTTAGGAATGCTCTAATCCAAGCCTGAGGTGCGTAAGTTCCAGCCCCTATAGAATGTTCTCTTATTGTTATTTTCTCGACTTCAGATCCACACGGAATCTTGCTTCCTTGTAAGGCACCTAGGCCTGTACAGAACCCGTATATTTTTCTCTTTTTAGCCTCATCTTCATATTTCTTTCTATTGATTCTAAGAGATTCCACTACATCATTTGAGATTTCGATTTTTTCTCCTTTTACGACTTTTTCAAGATCTTCAAGAGAGATTTTAATACCTGTTGTAAGCTTAACCAAGAGCCTCACCTAAGGGTATCTAAGAAAGTAAGAATGTTTAAGACTTGATTTAAATTTTTAGTTTAAAGTTATCACTTGATTTTAACAGGAAGACTTGATGCTTTAATTATTAATATTATTCCTAGTACTATAAAGATTATACCTAGGATAAGACCCCCAAACCCTATTGGCAAAAGTACGGCCCCCAGCATGGTTCCAAATCTTCCAAATGGCGCTATCCATCTACCACCTTTGAGTCTTTCTAAGGCAAACAAAGGATTGTAAACCCTTCCTCCAGCAAGAAACATAAGAACTAGGGCAAGTATCGAGTCTATCATGGAGTAAAATATTATACTCTTCGACACCATTCCTGTGAAGGTAGCCATTGATTTAAATCCTAAGCCTATTGTAAAAAATCCTCCACCTATTATTACGTAAGCAGTCCAGCCTGATATACCATCACCAAGTACATGCCAGCCTGATTCCTTTGCTATAGAACTTAAGCTGAAATTAACTAATATAGCTCCTACAAATATTAAAAAGAACGAACTGAAGATTGTAATCTTAGATCTAGTTGTTATAAGGGTCTTTGAAAGAGAGGACTTTATAAAAGGAGCTGAGGCGGCATATCCAGATAACATGAATCCTACTCCAAGCAATATGAAACCTATAAATCCTATAAGAGCTAGCCCTTTCAGTAGTACCTTCTGTTCTGAGCTAATGATGCTATTACTCACTGGGGTACACCTCTGAATCTAAGAACCGCCACATCTTTCCAGATCTTTCACTCTTTGAAATATTTTACTTCGACTAATTAGTTTAGACGGGCCTTTGACATCTACCGCTTCTCATTAATGAATCTAGGACAGTCATCAATTCCTCAAAAGAATTGATAGTACAGAAAGCTTTCTCTTTGAGGATAGGATGGCTTGGTTCAAAGGCTATAGGATAAGCAACAGCTTTGAAAGCTTCTAAATCCCAAAGATCATCACCTATATACACGCTCCTATTAGGTGATACTCCTAGCTCCCAAGCAACTCGTCTAATTGCCCATCCTTTACTTCTATGACCCTGAGGAGCAGGAATTGGTATCCCTCCAGGAAGAAGGTAACCTTTCTTATCAAATTTAAGACGAGGTGCCATCCAAATATCAGCACCTAGGGTTCTTGCAATCCTATCAACGAGAGGTTCGACACCACAACTTATGAGTGCTATCTTTATATTGTTTCTATGAAGCCAAACAAAAAGCTCTTTTGCCCCCTCTCTTGGCTTTATCTCGGAAAGTATTTCATGAAGCTGAGATCTATGAAGCTTTCCATTAAATACGCGTATCCACAGTTCTGTATCTAGTCTCATCCACTCTTCATAGGTAATCTTTCCATCGATAAATGCCTTCTTGTATTTGTCTGCTTCTTCAAGAACACCAAGTTTTTTGTGGATATATCTCCAGCTGCTTTTAATGCTAGTTAACACACCATCCACGTCAAAAAATACAGCATCCAGAAACTTATCCAAAATATTCACCATCAAACTGATTTGGCCACTTTCAGTTCTGGATTTCCAATTCTTACAGCTATCTTAAATCTATGATCATGCTCTCTTAGATCAGAAAGAGCATCAGCTGCCAGTAATAGGGCTTTTCTGAAAGTGGGAGCTACTCCAACGCCAATTTTCAATTTAAGCTCTCTAACTTTTTTAATGCTCTCCTCTAGAATCTGGTGATAGTTATTTGGAGGTAAGATCATAAGGACATTATCACCACCAAGATATTCGGCCATTCCTCCCCATTCAATTAGTCTTGACCTCAGATATGAAAGTACATTCAATACTTTAATATATGCCTTATAAGCTCCTATGGTTTTAGTAAGCCCAGTAATGTCATCGGCATCGACATGGGCCACAACAGAGACTTCTTTGTTTTTACAATCCTCATAGTGGACTTCACCAGCCTCAGTTTCCTGCAGGAGATTTGAGGCTACTTCCTCGGCAGCCAGAGGAGTTTCAGAACATGAACTTGCTATTCTTGGTTCTACAGGTGAATATTTCTTGACGACCTTCAAAATCTTTCTATGATCTTTTTCGTTTAAGTTGCTTGCCAAGAGAATCATATAGTCATATCTTATAGGTATAACAAAGCCTCCTAACTCGCTAACCTTAAGTTGGATAGCCCTATAAACATCAGCTTGTGTTTTCTGAATTAACCACTCCCTATCAGGACCTAATGTCTCGGTCCACTCCCTATAGCCTATTAATTCTAGTACTGATATCCTTACTGACTGATCGTCTATTCCCATATCTCATGCACCCTTTGTTACTCATTAGACTCTTTTACTTAACCTCTTTTTCTCCACACTTCAGCTATCTTGCTTGCCATTAAAATATCTCTCTACTCAATGTAGATTATTCGTAACATAAAGATAGAAGATTTTATTTTTCGTTAGTTTTAATATTCTAAAAAGAATATACTATTTAAGAATTTAAATCTACTAGCTTATCTAGAGGCTTTGGGCGAATATATTGAACGAAGAGAATAAAATAAGATTAGCCATTGTGGTTTCAGAGTTTAACTTTGATATAACTAGAATAATGTTAGAAAAGGCAATAAGCCATGCAAAGTTCCTTGGAGCAGAGATTAGTGTAATATTCAGGGTCCCTGGATCCTTTGATATTCCTTTGGCTGTCTCTCAGATTATCAAAAAAGATTTTGTAGATGCAATTGCTGTACTTGGCGCTGTAATACAGGGCGAGACTAGACATGATGAGGTTGTTGGACATCAAGCAGCACGAAAAATTATGGATCTTTCAATTGAACATGAAAAACCTGTAGCTCTAGGAATAATCGGTCCTGGGGCTACAAGAATGCAGGCCCTTGAAAGAGCTGAGGAATACGCTAGGAGAGCTGTAGAAGCTGCCATTAAGTTATCTAAAAGGCTTGATGCTCTTGAAAGAGCCAAATATGAAGGCCAAATTTTAGATATAGGGGAGTTATAGCTAAAACATAAGAAAAGGTTTCAAATATCGCAGGTAGGACAGCCTCCAGCATACTCTTCGGCAACGACAAGAAGTTCCTTTATTTTTCCGTTACCAAGTCTTACTCTACTCTTTCCAGGAGTTAGTCTTGTTTCATGCGACTCTGTATTAGCCTTTTTAGTTATTATCTCAGGTATTTTCTTTTGGCTCTCCTCTCTCTCTTCTTTCTCTTTGTCTATTATCAATATAGGTCTGATCTCTTCTTTCTCAGTCTTTATAACTGGTATTTCTTCCTCTCTCTTCCTCTCCTTCTTTACACCAAAGTAAATTACCTGTTCAGACTTGCTTCTGTCTCTATATATTGTTACTCCCTTAGCTCCCAACTTCCATGCCAGCATGTAGACTCTCCATACAGTCTCTGGAGGTTCATCATGCCTAAGATTTACTGTCTTGCTCACAGCGGCATCTATCCATACTTGCCATGTTGCCTGATGTAGGAGATGCCACTCAGGATTTATATCATGAGCAGTTCTATAAAGTCTTCTTAATCTTCTTGGAATCCACTTTATATGAGATACACTGCCCGTCTCTGCTATAGTTTCCAATACTTCGGGTTCATCAATTTCAAGCTTTCTCAACTCGTCTATAAAGAGTGGATCGACTTCTAAGAACGTTCCTACGGACACGTTCCTTATGAACGCCAGGGCAAATAAAGGCTCTATACTTGAGCTAGTCCCAGCAATTATACTTATGCTACCAGTTGGAGCAATGCTTAGATAAGTGGCATTTCTAAGGCCATATAGTTTAGCTCTCTTCTTGACTCCTTCCCAGTTTGTTGGAGGTCTTGAGGTAATTAGCCTCTTAGCTCTCTCACTAAGTTTATTTTTAATTCCGGCTATTTCCAGAATCTTTTCAGGTGATTCAAAAGGTGTTGTCTCAAACAACCATCTGTATAATTTGAAATTCCATGCTGGGAAAGGACCCTTTTCTCTCGCAAGTTCTACTCCTTCGGAGTATGCATTCCAGGCTATCCACTCAGCAAGATACCAGGCTAAATAGACTGCATCAGGGCTATCATAGGGTATTCCTAGCTTTATTAACATTCTAGCCCATCCCATGACACCAAGGCCTACTTTTCTTGTTTTGCGATTCGCTTTAGTTATTTGAGGCAGAGGATGTCTATTAGCATCAATAACATTATCTAAAAATCTGATGGCTATTCTAACATCTTTAGCTAATCCTTCCCAGTCTATAGTAGGACCCTCTGTTCTCTCTATTACATATTTCTCTAGATTTATACTTCCAAGGTTGCAGTTTTCCCAATCAAGTAAAGGCTCTTCTCCACAATTGTGGTTAATTAGCCCATTAGCTATATAGTTATGATAGTAAGGGACTGTAAAATCATAAAAGTCAGCAAAGCCAACATCTGTTATTTTCTCTATAATAGCCCAGGTAGGATCCTTCCTGGTTTTGCCTAATGTCAGTTTCTCTAGTTTTTCGATATTCTCAAGCCCTATGAAATCTTTAAACAATTTTCTACTATAACCTTCAATTATAAGCTCGTAATGCTCATCTGAGAATGCTCTTTTTTCATTATCTATTATGTAATGGGAATCATCTAAATGCCCCTTCTTACGAATCATAGAATATATTCCAAATGTTGTCAGCAGAATCTGTACTTCTTTTAGAAGCTTTAAGCTAGCATTCACGAGTCTTATGGTTTTGTCATAGTCTATATAACTATCTGCAGTAAAGAGACCTTTTAGAAATGCTGCGAGGGCTCTGGGGCTCATTTTCCAAACAATCTCTGGTAAAGTTCTTTCTCCATCTCTCTTAAAGGCTCTGCCCATTAGTTCTGTTACATTCCCATAAACTTTACTTCCCTTATTATATTGAACTTTATATCTAGCCTTATTTAAAACATATGTATGTGAGGTTGGGTTTCCACCTAATTTTTCAATACCTCTCCTGACCTTCTCTTCGGCAGCTTTATCTCTTTCATTAAAGAACCAGGCTACATAATCTTCATTGAAAGCACCATTTTCAACCAACCAACCTAAGGCAAAGGCTACATCCTCATCAAGATTTATGGATCCCTCATAGCCAGAAAATGCTGGATGTAACCTTGCAATGTTTATCTTATCTCCTGGTTTTAAGTCCTTTGCTTTTTTCCATCCCTTAGGGGTTAGGAATTTGTGATTATGAGTTACAGTTATTTCATACCCTTCTCTAGTAATAATCTTTAGAGCAGGTTTAAGTCCTATATGCCAAATCCAAGCTTCTACAGTTGAAGAAATCTTAAGATTCAAGGCTTCATCTTCTGTAACTCTATAGACCTCCTCCTCTCCTACTGTTGTGATAAGTTTAGTTTTATATGCAGAGGCTTCTCCTCCTTCGCCTAGCAACTCTTTGTTAATAGCAACTCCTTTCGCTATGCCCTCATTCTTAGCCTCTTTATAAATATCCTTTGCTTTTTTCCATCCCTTAGGGGTTAGAATTAAAGTATCTCCACTAACACAGGGATTCGTTGCATGTATCTTCCCTAAGTACCACACGGGGTGTCTTCTGTTTATAGTATCTATAAAGAGCATTCCTGGATCTCCTGAATCCCATGCTCCTTTAGTTATCTCATTAAAAAGATCTCTTGCATCTATCCAGTCAGTTATCGCGTTATTAGTCTTGGCTATAGCTAAGGCCTCATCCCATGTTACAATTAAACTTTCGTCGAGCCTGACACTTCCTTTGTTTCTTTCAAGCTCATCTATAATTATTTCCTGAACCCATTCTTCATTTAATCTATATCTTGCCCTTACTGTTGCATAGTATCGAGAATCTCTTACCCCACTGAGATCAGTTTTTCTTGGGTTTATTAGAGGTATCCTTTCCTCTTTTCCAACAGCTTCCATGAACCAATCATAAACCCCAACACTTATATTGAAGTTTTGGAGGTTTACATCTTTTAAGGCACCAGTTTTTGCTTTTATAAACTTCTTTATGTCAGGATGCCATATATGCATTACACCCATATTAGCTCCTCTTCTCTTTCCTCCTTGTTTTATAACTTCAGTGTTTAAATCGAAAAGTTTCATAAAACTTAAAGGACCACTAGATCTCCCTCCACTTGATGTAACAACATCGCCTTCAGGTCTGAGCTCACTGAAATCAAAACCAGTTCCACCACCATGCTGAAATATGAGCGCCTGTGCCCTGACGGCATCCATTATACCTTCGCCTTCAGATGTGGTCATTGCATCACGGACTGGTATTACAAAACATGCAGAGAGAATACCTAGACGTGTCTCTGAATTCATTAAAGTTGGACTGTTTGGTATGAATTTTAGCTCACTCATTATTCTAAAAAACTCTTCTTCCCAATACTTTGTTTCCTGTTCACTAGCTCCATATCTTTTTTCTACCGAGGCTAAGAATCTTGCAACTCTTTTAAACATCATCTTGGGTGTTTCTTTAAATCTGCCAGATTCAGGTTCTTTAAGCAAATATCTAGCCTCAAGAACCTTTATTGCATTAAATGTAAGCCTTAGGTCTATAGGATCAAAGTCTTTCCAATTACCCTTTCCATATACATTATTGTATATCCTAGCAAGTTCATATCTTTTTGCTGCTTCAAACCATTTAGGATCATAAACTCCTTTCTCCATCATAAGTCTAACAACTCTGTCGGCTATCAAAGAGCTTGTTGTTTCTTTTTTCTCGTCTTCAAGTATCTCAAGTCTGACTGATCTGAACAAATCATCTACTTCAGACTCTGCAAGACTTAACCCTTGTGATGCTAATAATATACTTTCATATAGTTTACCTGGTATGAAAGGCTCTTTTTTACCATTCCTTTTTAGTACCATTATTTTTAGGGCCATTTTTGCATCACCTAAGTTAGTACAAGGTAATACTATAAATTACGGGGGCTTCAGCCATAGACCTTTATTCTTCTTGTTATTACGGGGGCTTCAAAGCCATCAGAAATATATCTCTTTATTGCTCTTCTAATGACCTCACTCTTGCTCATGTTCTTAAGAACTGCATATCTTTCTAGCAGTTCTAGTAGCTCCTCTTCAATCTTGAAGCTCACAACTCTCATTATCATACACCCTTAGAGTTCCAGACCAAGCTATCTGTATCTTTATAGTAATACCAGGACTGCCCATAGAGATTGCGTATAGCATTTTTACATTACTTCTCTTGAAACAAAAAGACTGAAAGAGTATGATTTAAATATTCCTATTGCAGTATTTCTCTTTAGTGGGGTAGACAGATGCCAACTGTACATTTATCGCTACCAGATAGCGTATACCGAAAGCTCAGAGAGAGAGCTGGCGAACTAGGTATACAGATTACAGATCTGATAAAGATATATATTAAAAATGGTTTAGACGGATTCCACGTAGGTAATAGGGAGCCCGAGAGTGTAGGAATACTTGCTAGGAAGGTTGAAAAACTTGAGAAAGAGCTAAGAGCCAAGACTATACTTCTAGAGGGAAGATATAGAGAAACTACAGAGATTCTAAATTATGTTATGGAGAGAATGGAACAATTAGAAGATCTTTTGGCTATGTCAAGAAGAAGCAATATTCAGACAGAGGCTAAGGGAGTTAGTGCGAAATGACATTAAGTGTTGCTGTTAAATTAAGTAAAAGATTGTAAAAGATTATATACAGTCTATAGGCTTACATCCTCTTCGTTTGAGTGACAGTCTTCCCTGTTCTCTGGTCTCAAGAATACTAGTATTTCTGCCTAAAGCTTTCATGTTTGATATGTCGTTCTCAAGATCAAGCTCTGTATAGACGCATCTGGCATTCAACCTTCTTTTAGCTTCTCCTATTCCTTTAGTCCCGATTACCTCTTTAGCTATTTCCGAAAAAACAAAAACTTTCTTAGTCTCTAGAAGAAAAGTTACTAATTGAATTGGTGATATTAATATAGTCCTAGTCTTTGACCGTATCTTTTTTTCGCCTGAATATCCTAAAAATGCATGAATGGGAACAGCACTAGCTTCTGTTACGGCCTCCTTTAGTATGTCTTGAAGAATCTTAACATCACTCTTTTGTAGGCCTGTGACTCCAAGAAGACCTCCACTAGATCCTATCAATGATATATATCTCAATATATTTTCTGTAGATAATTCTCCATCAGCTCCTGGAGCATGGACAGCAACTAGTGATGGTAAATTCGAACTCGTAAGACCAGCTAATGAAAGGGCATCGGCCAAAGGACTCCAGAGCTCTTTCTCACAACCTCTTGCAAGTATATCTCCTCCAACATCGACAGCTATAGCTGCTCTTATTCCAAGGACATCTTTAGCTGAATTAAGAGCTTCTTTAATACCTTCGGCACCTTTTGATGCATCTATGACGAGTACCTTCTCTCTTAATCTCGAAGCAACTCTGATGAGTTGAGGTTTGACCTCACCAAAGGGTCTTAAAGCATAACTTTTTCCAGTTGCTAAGGCAGCTGACCAGCTTATGGGCTCAACATCTATCATAGCCTCTAAAGGTATAGGCCCTGGAATAGGGTCAACAACGCTTCTTTCCCAAACTATAGAACCAAGGAGAGGTTCCCCTCCTAGTTCTTTAATTCTATAGTATATGTGAAGAGATCCTATAGAATCACCACCCCCTCCTGCGCCGAAAATCAGGATTTTCTTATATTCTTTAACAAAATCTGCTAAGCTTTCTGAAATGGCCAATATTTTTTCACCTAGAAGAATACATATTGGCCAGAATTGAAAATATCTACGGCCACTGCGATCCTGCTAAAATTGTCCTAAGTGCATCTCTTATACTTACAACACCTATAACTTTACCATCATTATCAACAACTGGAAGATGTCTTATCCCTTTCTCAACCATGATAGTAGCAGCTTTCCAAATTGATTCATTTTCTCTAAGTGTTATCACATTCTTGGTCATGACATTACCTATTTTCTCATTGAGATTTCCTCCTTTGGCAATGTAGTGAACTAGATCTCTCTCAGTAAAGATACCCACAAGGCGCCTATTTTCGAATATCAGGACACTTCCTACATTTTCTTTGCTCATAATCTCAATAGCCTCTTTTATTGTACTTACAGGAACTACTTTAACTATTTTATCTTTTCTCATTATATCTTTTACCAGAACCATACAGAAAGACACCTCGCCATGTATAAAAGATCCTAAGCCGAGCTTTATTTTTCTTAATTAGCAATAGAGAAAGCAAAGCCTTATTAGTAGTTAGGTTTATGTGATACAGCAAAAGGGAGGTGCATTAACTTTGGTTAGCACCAGGCTACTTAGAGTCGATGTCGAAAATGGTGACTTTGAACTTGAGACAATAGATAAACAGAATATTTTAGGCCCCATAGATTTAGGTGTCGAACTTCACTTAGAAAGATATAAAAGTTACTTAGAAGGTCCATTCTCACCTAAAAATGTCCTGATCCTAGGTTTCGGTCCATTTTCTCTTTCAAAAATTTTTGGGAGTAATAGAATGGTTGCAGTTTTTAGAAGTCCTGTCACAATGGGTATTCACGTAAGTTCAATGGGAGGAGCAGCTTGGAATCTTGCAAGATCAGGAATAGACGCCTTGGCCATCGAAGGGAAGAGTGATGAGCCAGCCATAATTCTGATTGAGGGGAATGGAAAGGATATTAGCGTTAGGAAGAATACAATTGACTGGAGGGATTTGGAAAGATTTTTTATGCCAAAAATCGGAGGTCACTACGGTACTTTAGCTATTTTTGACTTTATAGAGAAAAAGTATTCAGACTTTATATCAAAAAATAGAGCAAGAATTATAGCTGTTGGTCCAGCTTCCATGGTCAGTAGGAGTGGAGGGTTGTTCTCTAAGGTTCCTAATAGCAGTGCTAGAGTCCTTGATTCAGCCTCAAGAGGAGGTGGAGGAAGTGTTCTTTTTAGGGCCCATGGGACTGTAGCCATTGTGATGGGAGGAAAAGTTGACAAACCAAGAAGAACACAGCTTATTGAATTCGAGAAGGTTAAACCAAAACTAGAAAAAAAGCTTGAAGCTCCTCTATTTAAAGCCGTAATGAAATCAACCAGAAAGTACAGGTTTGAACCTTCGTTAAACACTGGAGGGACTTTTGGAGTTAATTATGTTCATTATAGGGAGCTTATTCCCATGTACAACTTTAACAGTATATACTATACCTTTGAAGTTAGAGTAAAACTACATTCAGTAATTTTAAAAGAATTTTGGGATCCTTTCCAGGACGAGGTGTTTAAGGGAAGTCCGACAGGTAAATGGATGACATGTGGAGAACCCTGTCCTGTTGCCTGTAAAAAGATCTGGAGAGGAGAAAAAATCGATTATGAACCTCTTCATGCTATGGGTCCTATGGTAGGCATTTTCAGATTAGAAGATGCTGTTGAACTAGCAAGAGAGGTTGACGCACTAGGTGCTGATGCCATAGAGGCTGGCCATACTGTTGCATGGATATTTGATATGATCGAGAGAGGGCTTATGGAACCTGAAGACGTAAATCTACCCTTCAGACCTAGATTTAATCCTCTCTCTATAAATCCTTCATTAGATAGCCATCATAATGCCACGCTTGTTAAGAAAATCCTTATAGATATATATTCTAAGGGTAGTGAAGGAATAGCTAGAATCATAGCAAAGGATGGTCTGAGAAAAGCTGCTTTGGAATTAGATGAAAGAAGACCAGGTATTAAGGACCTTCTTCTTTATGCTTCGTTTGGAGAGAAAGATATAGGAGGATATATGACGCCTAATTACTATTGGTCTCCAGGAATGATAGCACCTCTCTATATTCTTGGCAGATACTGGACCAATTACGCTCCAACATTCCAGGAGCCCGAGGATTATGCAGAAACTAGCCTTAGAAGGGCGTTTGCAGAATATTCGATAGACAATGCTGGTGCCTGCAGGTTTCATAGAGGGTGGATGGAGAAGATCCTGGAAGAACTCTATTCAATTATAGATGTTGATGTTGATATATACAAACACTCAAAGGAAGGTTATAAAAAGTTGGCAACTTATCAGAGGTTAGCCAAGGCAGAACCTGTTCCTTGGGAAAGCTCAAAGGCCTTTGATCTTTTGGTAACTATAGCTGACGAGGTTGGAGCTAAGGACTGGGTAGAAAAAATGTCAAAAAATGCAGAAAAAGCATTAGAATGGTGGACTAAATTCAAGAAAAAAGTAGATGAGATTTTATTTGCTTAGGGATTAAGAGTTGACTGTGAGGATAGTCATTACAAAACTCAAGCAAAGACCCATTAAAAGGAAAACCATACTGGGTCCGATATTCAGGCTTAATGAGAAGTTTCTGTTTCTTATGTCAATAGTTGTTCCTAACCCTCAAAGTTGGAGAGTTGAACCCCACATAGTATATAATCCAGAAGAAAGTATCTCCTATAAGAAAGAAGGCTCTCTTATCGAGATTACCGGAAATGTTATATTAGCAAAATATGAGGGTCTTGAAAAGCTTCTTTACCAAGGCTTCAAAGATAACATCTTTCCAAGTTATCATATTGCACATTGGGGAGTTCCTGTTCTTGTTCCACCAATTGAGTTCAGATTTCCAGATGAACAGCTTACAGCAGCTCTCTATGCTCTTGGTGTATGGAAGGTTTCCGAATGGACTAACAAAAAACTTATTAATAAGCTTGAAATAAAGGTAACCTAAACTATTTCCAGTCATTTCTCTAGCTTTATTTTAACCTTAGTACTTCCATATCTCAAAATTAAATGTCAGAAAATAAGGTACTTAGGCCTTGAAAGCTTTTAAAACAACAAACGAAATACGTTAATTCTTATTTCACTATTTCACTTAAAGATAGGTGAAGTCCTTGGGTAAAGATAATTGTTCTCCTGGTGTCTATAGATTTAGAGAAGGTATGCCTATACTTTCTACAGAGGATATAAGGGCTTTTGAAGTTAACGCCATCTGGTTAGGACAACCTCTTCTACTTTTAATGGAAAATGCTGGAAGAAGTGTTGCAGATATCATAGAATGTAAACTCAGGAATCTTAGAAATAAGAAAGTTGTAATACTTGCTGGAAGAGGAGGTAATGGAGGTGATGGAATAACTGCTGGAAGGCATTTGGCACTTAGGGGATCCAAGGTAGAGGTTTATTTACTTTATGATAGAAAACTTGTCACACATGAGGATACCAAACTTAATTTAAATATAATCAGCTTGGGGCAAACTTTGAAACTTAAACAGATAAGATCATCTGATGAATTAAAACCTTTTGATGCAGATGTTATTATAGATGCTGCTTTAGGTATAGGAGTGAGAGGAGAACTTAGAGAACCTGTAAAAACTGCAATAAAAGTCTTTAATGAATCTTCAGGGCTTAAGGTATCTATAGACACACCTACTGGTATAGATCCAGATATCGGAAGTATTGCAAGAGGTTCAGCTAAGGCTGATATAACAATCACTATGCATGCAGCAAAGCCAGGTTTAATCAAAGAGGAGGCAAAAAAATATGTGGGAGAACTTTGGGTCGCAGAAATAGGTATGATAAAAGAGGCAGCAATCTATAGTGGCCCAGGAGATCTCAGATTCAGAATACCAGAAAGGCCTAGGGATTCTAGAAAAGGCGTTGGTGGGAGGGTTCTCATAGTTGGAGGTTCTAAATTTTACTTTGGAGCTCCTGCATTAGCTTCTTTGGCTGCCTACAGAGCTGGTGCAGATCTCTCTTTTTTGGCTGCTCCTAGAGAGGTTGCTGTTTCTGCTGCTTCCTGGAATCCTAATATAATACCGAGGGCTCTAAATAGTGAGATAATAAGAGAAAACGATGTTGAAAAAATAATTGAAGAGGCAGAAAAAGTACATGCGATAGCAATAGGCCCTGGTCTTGGTTTAGAAGAGGATACAGTAAGAGCAGTAGGAAAACTACTTAACAGCATTGAAGGAAAACCTGTTGTCATAGATGCCGATGGTCTTAAAGCCCTTGCAAAACTTGATATAAGCCTTTGGCCCAATGCCATATTAACTCCTCATCGAGGGGAGGCTGCTATACTTGTTGGTGAGAGAGATGATCCAGAAGTTATGGCAAGGAGAATAGCAAGGGATTACAATGCTACGGTCATAGTTAAAGGACCTATAGATTATATATGTGAACCATCTGGAAGATGTAGAAGGAACCTTACTGGAGTTCCTTCTATGTCTACAGGAGGGACTGGTGATGTGCTAACAGGAGTAACTGTTGCCTTTTTTGCTAGAAGAATAAGTTTAAGAAAAGATCCTAATCCTTTAGGCATCGCCTCAGCCTCTACTTATGTAGTTGGAGAGGCTGGAAAAAGTGCATTCGAGCACAAAGGAGAAGGCATAACCGCTATTGATGTTCTTGAAGAAATACCCAGGGTTATTTGTAGGGCTAGAGAGACATGCTAGGTGACAATAAAATGGTCAGAGCTCTGGGTGTCGATCCTGGGACAAAGTCTTTTGATATAGTTGTAATCGAAGAAGATAAAGTTATTGCAGAAAAAAGCATACCGACAGAGGATATAGCTAAAGATCCAGATGTCCTGATAAGAGCAGTAAAGGAACTTGAAAATGTTGATATAATTGCAGGCCCTTCGGGTTATGGCTCTCCAGTGATATGTAATAAGGATATAAAAGATCCTAGAATCTTTGCGTTAGAGATACTTCTTCTGACACCTAAAGAACAGCTAGAGAAAGGCCTCAAGACAAGACATGCTGGAATAGCGGTTTATAAGGCATTAGCAGATGTTGTTGAAGACCTTTGGAGAGAAAAATTAAACGTCTGCTATATACCATCGGTCATACTCTTGCCCACAGTCCCTGTTTACAGGAAAATTAACAAGATAGATATGGGTACAGCTGATAAATTGGCAGTTGCTGCTTTGGCAATATATGATTACAGTTCTTATCACGGAACTAGTTATGAAGACGCATCATTTATTGTAGTTGAAATGGGTTATGGATATAATGCTGTTATAGGTGTAAAAAATGGAAAGGTTGTTGATGGGCTTGGTGGAACCTTAGTTTCCCCAGGTTTTCTAACAGCTGGGTCACTTGATTTAGAGGTTGCAGCAGCTGGGGGCATATGGGAAAGGACAGATGTCTTTACGGGTGGGGTTTCCGTTGCCTGTAAAACTCTTTCTGTTGAAGATGCATTAGAGAAGAGATCCAAAGAAGTTCTTTGTAATAACGCATTTGAAGCAATGATAGAAGGTATAGTAAAGGCCGTAGCTTCTGTAAAGCTCTCTGTTTCTAATGCTGACGAAATACTTCTATCAGGAAGACTTACTAGGTATCCAAGAATTTACAAAGAGATTGTAAGTGTTCTGGAGAAATTTGGAAATGTTAGGAAGCTCAGAGGGCTTAGAGGTGCAAGGATTGCAAAAGAAGCAGGACAAGGTTATGCATTAATAGGTAATGGCTTAGCTAATGGATATTTTAATGAACTTACAGAGCACCTTGAGATAAAAAAAGCTAGAGGAACTACACTTGATTGGTTAATTCATCCCAGGACTGAAATGTTTAAGAAAAGAATAAGAAATGCCTTTATGAGGTCGCTTAGAGAGCCTAAGAGATTTTTATGATCTATCCCTCATAACTCTCTATGTATTCAAGTAATACATTTGTATATTCGCTTGCCTTCAGAGGAGTTACCCCTGGCATATGTCTTGCTAAATCCTGAGTTACTTTCTTATTTTCAATGGCTTTTCTAATGGCATATTCAACTATCTTGACGACCTCTTTCCAACCCATATGTTCTCCTATTAAGAGGGTTGCACTTAGTATCTCTGCTGTTGGATTTGCTACATCTTTTCCTGCATACTTAGGGGCTGTCCCATGGACAGGCTCTGCAACAGCCATGTAGTCACCAGCATTCATACCAGCAGCCATACCAATACCTCCAACAAGTGCATTTGCCTCGTCGCTTATGTAGTCACCGTTAATATTTGGAGCTATTATTATCTCATAGTTCTGAGGTCTAGTTATTATCTGTTGTAACATATTGTCAGCTATTCTGTCATTAACAAGTATCTTACCTTCTGGCATCTGTCCTCCATATTTCTCATAAAGCTCCTTTTCAGTAACGATATAATCTCTAAACTCTGTGGTTATAATCTCATAAGCCCATTGCATGAAGGCTCCTTCAGTGTACTTCATTATATTACCTTTATGCATTATTGTAACAACCTTGTTGTTGTGTTCTATTGCCCATTTAAGGGCCTTTTTTGCAAGCCTCTTAGTTGCAAACTCGCTTATGGGCTTAATACCTATTCCAGTCATATCTCTAAGCTCTACTCCAAGCTCATTCTTTAGAAAATCTCTTACTTTCTTTGCCTCAGGACTCTCTGCAGGCCATTCTATTCCGGCATAGAGGTCTTCAGTATTTTCTCTAAATATAACAAAGTTCACTCTATTTGCATAACAATGAGGTGCTGGTTGTCCGTAATATCTAACAGGTCTTATATTTGCATATAGGTCAAGTGCTTTTCTTATAGCAACATTAAGGCTTCTATAACCTCCTCCTACTGGAGTAGTTAATGGGCCCTTAAGGGCAACTTTCGTCGTTTTTATTGCTTCAAGTGTTGCTTGTGGCAAAAGCTCTCCACAGAGCTCTTGGGCTTTACTTCCAGCAGCTATCTCCCACCACGAAATCCTTTTCTTCCCTGCATAGGCTTTCTTAATAGCTGCATCTATGACCTTTAAAGCACTTCTGACTATCTCTGGACCTATTCCATCTCCTTCTATATAAGCTACTATTGGATCATCAGGAACTACAAGTTTTCCATCTCTTATTTCAATTAAATGGCCTTCTGAAGGAGGTTTTATCTCATCCGGGCTGCATGGTATCCTAGCCATATCCTGACACCTTTTTCTGGAGGAGAGCCAACGGTATATATTCGTAAAACCTTGAAAAATCATGGATTTAAGACTCTTTGAAGGTTCTCAAGGTACGGAGGGTTTATAATTCCCTTCTCAGTTATAATCGATGTTATCAATTCTGGAGGTGTGATATCAAAAGCTGGATTATATACCTTAGCATCTGGGACTGTTATCAGAAGCTTTCCAAGAACTTTCCTGATTTCGTTTGGATCTCTTTCTTCTATGATTATGGATTTAGGATCATTCGAAGGCTGTATTGTGCTTGTAGGAGCAGATACATAGAAAGGTTTTTGATTATGATTTGCAGCAAGAGCTATCATGTATGTTCCTATTTTGTTTGCTGTATGTCCAGTAAGGACTATTCTGTCAGCACCGACTATGGCCTTATTGGCCTTTCCACTTCTAAAAACTATTCCAGCCATGCTATCAGTCACTAAAGTAAAAGGTATACCTTCTTTCTTTAGCTCCCAAACAGTAAGCCTGGCACCCTGTAAAAGAGGTCGTGTCTCAGTCGCTATAACCTCTATGTTTTTTCCCTCATAAAAAGCATATCTTATTACTCCGAGTGCTGTTCCAAAGCCTGCAGTAGCTAAAGCCCCCGTATTGCAGTGGGTAAGTACTTTGTCATTATTGTCTATAAGCTTAGAGCCTAGTCTTCCCATTTCAATGTTGCTTTTAATATCTTCAAGCATTATTGAAATAGCCTCATTCTCTATAGCTTCCTTAATGAGATTTATGTCCTCTCTTTCCGAAACACTCTTGACCCTTTTCATTATTCTATTCAAGGCCCAAAACAAATTAAATGCTGTAGGCCTTGTTGATGCAATAACTCTCTTAGCAGTCTCTAGATCTTTAATAAAGTCAGCCACACTCTTTGCAGCACTTTCATAGGCAGCCAGAGTCATACCAAAAGCTGCTGCAACACCTATCGCTGGAGCTCCTCTTATCTCCATGGTTCTTATTGCATGTGCCACTTTTCTATAATCTTTTGTGCTTATGTAAACTTCCTTAAAAGGTATTAGTCTTGTGTCTATCCATGAAAGTTCCTTTCTTTCAGGATCCCATATAATAGGCCTTATTTTCAGAAATTCCTTATATTTATCAAGTTCTGAAAGCTGGGAAGTCAAATAGATCACCAACCATTTAATATTACAGCGAGATCTATATGATTAAAATATTATATTGATCCCAATTAAAAATAAGGGCTTTCGAAAAAAAGATTTTTGGTGTATCAGATGGAAGTTAGGGAAAAACTTCAGGCGGACTCAACTATAACAAAAGGAAATGTTATAATTAAAAAATGCTATATACCATCGTTTTGTAAGAGGTTAGCTGAAAGGACATATATGAACCCTAAAACGAAATTACTTGATTCTTTAGAGGCAGCACTTTGGGTTTCAAGAAGCCAACTAGGGATAAATGGCAAAACTGGATGGGCCTCTTCTCTTGATCTAATATCTATATTAAAAATACCATTAAAGATGTTCATAACGTATTTGGCGCTACGGAGAAGATATCCCAGAGTTTACGCATGGACAAGAAGAGATACATTAATAGCTTATGGACTTGAAGGGCAGGGCAAAAAACTTGAAATATTAGTTCTTGAGGAGGGTGAGGAAATCTTGATAGAAAATATTGTCGATTGGAGTATTGCTGCTTCTAAAGACGACCATGAACCAATAATAGCTATAGTTGATAGAAATGGCTCAGTAACCTTCTACGAAGCTAGAGCGGTAGTAAAGCTAGTTTGATCATCATCCAGAACGATACTATAGCTACTATTAGAGAAGGAATTAATGACGGCATTCTAGGTCTGTGAAGCACTGATGCTGGCATCACACTTAGGGGAGCCGAAAGAAGGATCCATTTAGCTGTCTCTAATGATAAGGTCTCTATACCTAAAGCCATAGGAGAATTCTTTCCTATGGACAGAATAGTCTTAATTATATATAGGGCCATTATTGGAGCTATTGCCGAAATAAACATAAGTATATAGGACGTGGATCTTGCTTCAGATGCACTCCTTACTGCTTCTCGAACCGCTCTGTAAACTCTGTCCATCACTCTCCAGACTCCAACAGTTCCAGCAACCTTTATGGCCTCGCCTATTGCATCTATTACATTTCCTAGAAGGGGTCTTGATTTTTCGAGTTCTTCGGCAACAGAAAGCCCTAATCTTGCTCTATCTACAGCTTTTCTAAAATTGCTAAGTGCCTTTTTGAAGTTGACTGATCTCTTTTTCCATAAAGCCTCTAGCATGATAGACGAGACTGTAAGTAGGGCTATTGAATAAAGAGGATTTATTAGTATAAGCATGGTAGCTATCAGAATCAAGGCCAATGATATAAATCTTATCCAGGCACTAGAATAGTTAAGTCCTAAGCTCGGTTGATAAATAAGAAGGATCAATGTAAAGATTACTGATGTTATCAAAGGTAATTGCAAGGCCCATAGTCCACTTCTTGCCATTGACGCTATGGGGACAACAACAGCTATAGACAGCATTAATGCTATTGAAGCTTCAGCAGCCATCTGGGCTAGTTCCACATAATTCTTCCAAGAAGACCTTATTTGTTCAACTGTAGCCGAAGCTAGACTCTCTATAGTTCTTTCCTTAGATATTCCGGCTCTGCTTGTATCAATTATTACCTCAAGGGTTTCTCTAAGTTTTTTGCTTGGAGTAGTTTCGGCTATCTTCATTAAGGCTGAGAGAGGATCCTTTCCCATGCTTAGAATAGTTTCAAGTCTTGATGCTTCCCTACTGGACCATTTAAAGGGAGCTTTTTTCCATGAAGTTAAACCCACAAAGACATCAGCTATACTTCTTGGCGACCAAGAAAAAGGAAGTATATAAAGAAGTAAGGCGATTATCTCTCTGTCAAGCTCACTTGCCATAACGTTTCTGTATATGCCTGGACTAATAAAGTAAATAACGACCATCAGAGCAAGTGCGATAAGGGCTTCAGGTAACCCTAAGAACTTATATGTAATCAAAAACAATGGAAAGATTAGTCCCAATATCACAGTTCTAAACTTTATTATTGCTTTATAACCATCTGAACCAAATGTAATTGGATCTAATCCCTCTTTAAATAATAAGTTAGGGATAGTTTCC
>JALWTO010000050.1 GCA_027082825.1 Acidilobaceae archaeon | reverse complement strand
CCTATAGGTTCTGTCAAGGCGATCGAGGTTACTGTACTTGACTTCATGAATTTAAGGAGATAGTTCATCAAAGTATGACCTCCCATCATGGGAATTACTGCCAGTAAAATGAAGTAAATATATGTCTTCATGTCATAGTGCACTAAGTTTGCACCTATGATCATTGAATATATCAAAATAGTCAGTGTTGAAAAAAGGTAAACTGGAGTAACGTACTCTGAAAGTGTAAGAAACCTTCTTAAAGCCTTTCCTATCGAGAAATATGTTGACGCGGCAAGTGCACCTCCCAGTGCCAAAAGAAAGCCTTCAGGCCTAGAACCAGAGAACTTTGGATTCATAAATAAGAATAGAAGAACAAATCCTGAAGCCATATAAATTACTTGTTTTTTGCCAACTTTTTCCTTAAACGTCAGTATATCAACTATTAAATTGAAAAACGGATAAGTTGAAACCACTGTAACGCTTACGGCAACAGGTATCAGGAAAAGAGATTTCATCCAGAGAAGGAAATGAGCCCCAAGTGCTATTCCTGCTGCTACTGTTAAGATTATGTTTCTAAGTGACAAGTATTTAAATGAGCCCCTAGATGCTATTAAAGGTCCTGAAACCAGGATAGTAGAAATTAACATTCTCCAGAAGGCACATGCATAAAAAGGAGCACCTGAAAGTAAGACCAGTATTGCAGCTGATGACACACTAAAGAATATCGTTATAACTATTAATGAAAGAAGGATCCTTCCAGGCCTTTCCTGCGATCTTAACACCTTTTCCATTATAAGGTTTAAATCTGAGATATTTAAGCAAGATCAGGACTTCCAGCACTTATGTCATAGTGCATGGTTAAGGGTGTTGTTGTCCTTACAAACACATAACCTTCCTTAAAGACATGACTCATAATAAGCATATGTCTATCTGGAAGCCTTGGTAAATAAGGTTTGACCTCAGAAGGAATCTCCATATGCTCAGCCTGAACCTTATCAGTTCTTAAAAGTATCTTTGTGTTCGTCAACTGAAGAATTATATCATGGAGATCTCCTGGGCTATGAGTTGAGAAAAGTATTCCAACACCTCTGGCCCTTCCAAGCCTAGCCACTTTAGCTATCATCCCAGCCACCTGTCTGCTGGCCTCTTTCTCCTCCTGAGCTCCTTTTTCCTGAGGAAAGAACTGATGTGCTTCATCTATGACAACAAGAACATTAGGGGTCTTCCTTCTCATTGCCCATGCCCTTTGTTTCCATGCAATAAGCCTCTCTAACATTCTGTAGGCAGCAAGCCTAGGTCCCTCAATGCTGCTTAGACTTCTTTCAGATGACCACTTGAGGTCAAGAACTATTGGCATATCATCATTATATGCCTCATCTATAACCCACTCCCAATTAGGCTCTGGAAGAACTTCCATTTCGTCACCATATATATTTATCATTATGTCAACTATTCCGCTGTCAAGAAGGCTTCCAACCCTTCTCATAAGTGCTTCAAGTGTTCCCTTATGAGGTCTTATCTCATATAGTGCATCAAGGTAAAAGTCTGCGAACTCCTCAAATGATGTCCTTTTACCATTTATCATGAGATCTAAAGTCCTATCCGAGACCAAAAAGTCTTCTCCTAAGGTCATCCAACCCTCAACAGCCTCCTTAGCAACCTCTATTTCATCAGGTCTCTCAAGACCTCCTTTTCTGAGCATAGACTCATGGTATGCATGTAATGAACCATAAAGGACCTGGAGAGGACCTGCACAACCTCTTACAGGTCCTTTTCTTCTAATCCTTTCTCTAAGCCTTCTCATAAGATCCCTTGCAAGCTGAGTCAAACCTGGCATAAGACCTAAAAGAGAGTCACTCTCAGCACATACAGTATTCACTATATATGGGATAAACAATACTTTAAAACTAGGTCCCTCTATCTCAACAATAACTCCATTTAGGTTCTTTCTGGCTGCAATCCCAGCTGGAGGACCTCCTCCTGTCAATGGAGATATTGAGTCTAAATAATACCACTCAGCTATTCTCTCCATAACTCCTAAATACGTTACAGAACCCTTTTCTTCTATTATATCACTCATAGCTTCTGAAATCTCATAGAGCGTTATCGGAACTACTGCAATTATACCTTTTGGAGACCTCACACCTCTAAATATCTTCTCCTTTATTGTCTGTTCAGGCTCAATAGGAGGTTGGGGTTGTGGAGGTAAAGGAAGTTGTATAAAATCTTGATTCATATCAACTATAACAGCAACTGGCCTTTTAGGCCTTGGAAGAAGGCTATAAAGACTAGTTACTAAATTCTTTATTGCTGTTGTTTTCCCAGACCCAGTTGTTCCTATTATTAATATATGTTGATAAAAAGCTTTAAGAGGAAGACGAACGACTACAGAACCCTCTTTAACCAAGGAACCAGCTGTGGCCAGTGCTCCTAGAGGTACACCTTCTTTTGGTAAATCCAAGAGGCTTTCAAGAACACCGGGCTTTGGATCAACAACTGGGCTTTGAGGTTCTAAGCTTGTTGTAGCTGGTATTACTTCCCCATTATTTGGATCCATCTCAACAACAACTTCACCATAAACAACTGTCCTTGTCAATAATCCCTTAGGATCAGGTGTACTAGCAAAACTTGATAAAGGAGGTTCTAACCCTAGCTGGGCAAGCTCATCCCTTCTAACTATAGCAGAGACCCTAACTAAGACCACCTTTAAATTTTTAGGATCTATGACAGCTAAGTAATCACCTACTCTATGAAATGGAGCCTCTCTCTCAGAATAGTAAATCTGAGGGTCTATTTCAAACTCTACTTTAGCACCTTCCTCAACTTTCACCTCACCAAATCTACTTATTCTTCCCACAACTTTTCCATACTTCCTTGCAACTTCGTATGCAGAACTTAGCATTTCGGAGACTTTAGAGGCGAGATCCTCTGCTGAGGACATCCAGTCTTTTTCATGATCATTTAAATTTTCATACCTGGCCACCTAATCTCCACCTCTCCTAAGTCCTCATAATCAAGAATAGTTCCCTTAGCCACAAGCATGGATGAAATTAAATGCTTTAAAGCCTTGGTTATCATCTTTGCTCTTCTATCGCTAGCCTGTATACAGAGCGGAAGAAGACTATCACTGGCAAGACTAGCCATTGAATAGATCTGATATGGTTCTACTCCCCATGATCTTATAATTCTCAATGTTTTTTCACTATATTCTATCCTGACCATTCTTCCCAGACCTGAAGAATCTTGAAGCCTTCCTGGAGGTAATATAAGATATTCAACAATCTTGTTCATATCTTCCTCCACATTACTCTTAACTTTTATCTTAGGAGTCTTATATATGAAACCTGGCCTTCTCTTAACACAACCACTTCTATAGAGTAGATAAAGTGCGCTCTCATCACTAAAATCTTTAACACCTATACATTTACTTATACCTATAGAGACCTGAGGAGTTCTATGGAGAATTCTACTCCTTGAAAGCCTCTTCACAATACCCATTACAGGAACTCCCATATCCTCTAAGGATCTTACTGCCTCCATTCTTGAGGCCAGAAGGAATCTCCAAGCCTCAATATACTTCTCTGGGGCACCAATTCCTGCAAGAGCTCCAGGTACAAGATAAAGAGGTCCATCAACCATAATAACAGCTCCCTTAGAGCTCTTTAGGAGCTTTGGTACTGCCTCTGAAAGAGCCCAGTTCTCAAGAAAGACTCTAGCCTCGTCCATTGCCTGTGCAACACTGTAGTCTCTGTCATAGAACAGACCTGCTGGATTCCTCATATCTATCCAAGAAGGGGCTTCTAAGGCTAAGGATCCTTCACTGTTTGGAAGCATTCTCAGAAAGGGTGGACCAAAACTGCTAAAACCCTCATAGACTGAAGGCCAGTCTAGGAGTTCAAATGCACCCCAAGAGATACTCACAGCTGCAACTACAATACTTGCTTGAGGTGCATCAAGCCTTCTGCTACTCGAATCAATTCCTATAAACTTCGCATCATCCCAAATCATATGAGGAAACGGAGTTCTTGGTGAAAGTGGTTTTGACTGATATTCATAGACTTCGCTTTCAGCAAGTCCTGACTCTTCAACAGGCATCCTTACCTCTAAAGCATCCGAAAGCCTTAGAACTGAAGGTCCTCCATAGGCCTCGTTTCCTAGCCTCCCTATTATTTTCATTAGACTTTCTAGTGCAGATGCTATGTCCAAGCCTCTCTACCTTCTTGTTTGTCTAAATAGTATAATATAAGTGGTAATACCAGAAAAGTCATCCGTTTTTGAAAACACCGAACACTCCCTGGCAAGAGTGACTGGTTACTGGAAACATATATCAAAAACTGGAAACTCCTCAGTTACCCCAGAGCTTCTCATTGCCCTAACGGGCTCATAGTACCGGGCATGACTCACCTCATCGGAGAGTAAAGCTAGCTAAGCATGGTCAAGAGCTCTATACCTATATCTTCCATTAAATCTCTTATACCTTGCTTCACATAAGGTGCTATTCTTGGATGACTAAGAGGATTCCATGCCCTTGAAAGCAGTTCTTTCAGTCTGTTTATCATATCATCCATAACCATCTCAGGGACATCTATAGCATATATCGTATGTGAGGCTTCCTCAACCCTCTTTAACTCCTCTATGCCTTTAATATTCATACACCTCGAAATCGCCAATATTATCTTTGAAACTTTTGTTACTGGGACTGATTCATAAACTCCCTTACTCCCCTTAGATATGATATGCGAAATTATGGATTTATTATCCTCCATGTAGTGTACATTAGAGACATTTATACCTCTCTTGGATGCAATTTCCCTTACCCATGAGACCCTTTCATAACTACTTTTACTGTTTCTCTTTGCCAAAAGCTCTATTGAGCTTATCATATTAGATGATGGAAGATAGAGAACGTTCTCAAATTTCACGTTAATGTTAGCAACGGCTCCCTTCTCCAACTCCTCAGCTATCCTTTCAGCAAGTCTCGATACTAATGAAATACCTAAAAGACTGGGTGTTATAGCTATTACAGCAGAACCCCTTTTGAATGCACTTTCGAGAACCGCAACTGCCCTCTCACTTCTTCCCATTTCCCCCTTAATAGTCTCATATTCATAAACCTCAACCCTCTTGACCTCAGGATTGTCAGCCAGGGAATCAATAATAGTTGCTATCAAGGGTGTCTCATCAAGACTTGGAAACCTAAGACTTTTAAGCAATACCACAACCTCTCTCTTTCTTCCACTCTTAGCCCACTCAAACCTTTCTATTCTCCCTTCAATCACCTTAAGAGATCTCTCTATGTTCTCAAACTCTTTAATGCAGGCTTCAAGCTCTACCAAACTTGTGCACCACAGGCTTTTAGCTCTAAATTACCTAACCCAGATAACTTATATAAACACATCTTCTCTACTTCCTAGCAGCACCATAAATTAAAACCATAGAGAACTTTAATCATTTGTTCATAATTTCTTATAAACCCATAAGTCAGTTCATTATAGATGTAACGTTAAGAAATCTGAATAGATCTAAAAAGTACTATGAAAGATACTATAAGTTGAATTTGCTAGGAGGACTTAAGTTCCTCCAATATCTTTCCAATGGCATCTTTCACTCTAGCGCCAACTAATGTGAATACTTTAACGCCTAGGTACTGTAGTGCAGCATACGCATTTGGACCTGGACTAGGTCCTATATAGATAGAAGCTCCAGCATCAGCTATAGTTTGAGCAGCTTTCACTCCAGCTCCACTTCCTGCCTCAGCTCCGGGATTTCTCACAACTTCAACCTTCTTTATTTCACCTGTGTCGACATCAACCTCTACTATGGTAAAGGTTGGTGTTCTTCCAAGCCTGCTATAAACAAAATCATCAAGCCCTCCTCTTTCCGTAGGAACAGCTATCCTGACCGTTGCCACACCTCCTCACCCTCTATCGGGTCTAATTATAACAGGTATATAGGGTTCAGGCTTCTTAGGTCTATGTCTCGAATACCAAAGCTTCCAGTTGCCTAAAATTTCTTTCTCAATAAAGTCGACTATCCTTCTTAGCTCTCTGGATACTGGATTGTCTGGGAATGCCTCAACAACGGGTTTCCTCATGTTTATAGAACGGGGTACTGACTCATCAAATGGTATCTTGCCTATTATTGGGACGTTCTCCTTTTTAGCATAGACTTTAATTTCTTCTACCATATCAGGATTTATATCATACTTGTTTATCACTATCATTGATGCTATCATGAAGTGTTTTGTTAGCTTATGAACCCTTTTAAGGTCATTAAGACTTGCCTTTGTTGGTTCAACAACCAGCAATGCAAACTGCGCCCCTGTTAGGCTCGAGATGACCTGACATCCTATCCCTGCAGCAGCGTCTAGAAGAAGAATACCTTCCGTACCAAGTAGTGCCTTAGCTCTATTCTTTACTTCAGTTACTAACTTCCCTGAGTTCGGTCTTCCAGGAATAGATTCACCCGAAACTAGTGGAAATCCGTATCTTGTTGCCTTAACAAACCTTATGTGCCCAGCAACAACATTAAACCTATATCTTATTGCCTTAACTGGACATGCCATGCTACAGGTTACACATCCCTCACATATGTACTCGTTTATAACGTAGTTTCCATTAACTACTTCAACGGCACCAAATGGACATACCTCAGCGCAGATATTACATTTAGTGCACTTTTCCTGTAGTATGTAGGCCGTTCTACCCTCATGGTAATCTTCTACCCTATCCCATTTATCTACACCAAGAACTATATGAAGATTTGGTTCCTCTGCATCTGCATCAGCAGTAACAAGTTTAAAGCCATCCTTAGCAAGGAGAACAGCTAAACTTCCAGAAATAGTTGACTTTCCTACCCCTCCTTTTCCACTAGCAACTACAAGCTCAATAGCAACCATTATCTTCTCACCTCTGTAGTGCCTTCTACTATAAGTAATGAGATCTCATCAGCAATCTCCTTGAGAACTCTTGCTGGCCTTGAATTTGGACTCTCTAAGACAACAAGCTTTCCTTTTGCATAAGAAAGAACCACTTCCTTTGAATAAGGAATCTCAAAGACTCTCTCCACATCATATCTTTTTGCTACAGCAAGAAGCTCATCCTTGGGACCTATACCAGACCTATTTATAACGATCCATGTTTTTGTACCTATTCCCTTTGCTATCTCTAGAATTGCCTTGAGATCATGAACACCTAATGGTGTAGGCTCGGTAACAGCTATCAGAACTCCGCTTCCCTGAAGTGCTGCAGCAATTGCATTTCCAGAGCCTGCCCCAGTATCAACAATAAGAATATCACTATCCTTTGACTCCTCTACAGCTCTTCGCTTTGTATAAACAACTGCTGGAGGTGTATGTTCTTCTCCTTCCTTCAATACACCAGTTACTAGTTTAAAGGATCCGAATCCTGTAGGTACATTCCTAATGAAGAGCTTACCAACAACCCTCTTTCCTTCATATATTGCATCATACGGACAAGCATAGATGCAAGCCTTACATCCACTACAAAGTCTGGGCATAACCATAGGAGGTCTTCCCTTGGCCATAACTATAGCTCCAGTATCGCAGACTTTTGCACATGCACCACATGCAGTACACTTTTTATAATCTATTATCGGAAAGAAGGTCCTTATATCTTCAGAGTCCCCTAGATCCTGCAAGCCTAAAAGGAGAAAATCGTTTGGAGCCTCAACGTCTATATCAGCCAAAACCACCTTAAACCTTTCAGATAGAAGAGCAGCAAGATTCGTTGCGACAAAACTCTTCCCAGTACCCCCTTTACCTCCACTTACACCAAGTATAAAGGGCATGTCTTTCACCCAGGAGTGGATATCTCTCTAAATAGCTCATTATTGACGACTATTTCATTGAGTTTTTGCTCCTCTAGACCTGATACTCTCTTGAGTATATTATCTACAAAAGACCTCACATCCTCTGATATCGAAGGAGGCTCACATCTATATTCTATACAACTTCTTCTTCCAGTCTTAGGATCTCCTTCTCTTTTATAAAAGCATGAATTATTTTCAACAGACTCCTTAAGCCCTTCAATGTAAAAAACTCCAGGACCTCTGATATATTTGATGTCCGTGAGCCTCTCTCCTCGGTCTCTAAGCCATTCTATATCTATTAATGCAAGTATTCTGCTAAGCTTGAATGGATGGGTACAACCGATCCTTCCAAGTACATAGGCTACTAATGCTTTTCCTTCGATCATTTTACCCAGCCTCCTTTGTCACTACATAAAACCTTTCTCCAGAAGTATCTACTTTCACGGTCGTTAAAGTTCTTATGTTACTAATTTTTGATATAGAAGGCTTCCAAACATAGACAAAAAGCTTTGACTAAATTAAAAATTAAGAACCTTTGAAAGCTCGATCTGGGACGAAAAATGGGAGAGAAACCAATATTTGTTGCTAGGTACAGAGTTTATTGGAGTGAAACAGATGCCGCTCTCATAATGCACTTCTCAAACTTCTTTAGAATATGTGAGAGAGCAGAAGAGGACTTTCTTGAAGAGGTAGATCTGTTAAGTTATAGAGATAAATTCTCGCCAAGCAAAAGGATCATTCTTCCAAGAGTTCATGCCGAGTGCGATTACTCAACCCCTCTAAGACCTGGAGATTATTATAGAGTTGAGCTTATGGAACTTAACCTTGGTAACAAAAGCATAGAGTACCGCTGGAGGATATTCAATGAGACTCTTGATAAGAACTCTGCAACCTGTAGAATAGTTGCTGCCTTCTACGATGAAAGATTGGGAAGGGCTACGCCTATACCAAAGGATTTCAGAGAAAGGATAAGAGAATATATCGAGAAAAGAGGTTAAATCTCAAGAGTTTTTGTAGCTTATTAGTTCAAAAATAAAAATCAAGTGTATATTCTTATATTATTGACAAAAACATGGGGGGAGTTCCTTGAGTCTTAAAGAAAATTTGACTGAAGCTTTTAAAGAGTTAATAGTAAAGGTCGCTACTGGGATTCCAGAAGATGTTTACGAATATATAAATAAGGCTTATGAAACTGAAGAAAATCCCCTAGCGAAGGCTCAGTTCGAAGCTATATTGAAGGATATGAAACTGGCCTGTATGAGGACAAAACCCATATGTCAAGATACAGGGACCCCTTATCTGTTTCTTGAGGTTGGCGATGACTTCCCGTTAAAAAGCGGGATAATCGACACATTTAAGGAAGCATTAAGATATGTGACAAAGAAAATGGGAATTCTAAGGCCTAATGCTGTTGATCCTATTTATGCAAAGAACAGTGGAGATAACACAGGAAGGTTTATACCCTGGGTTCACACAGACCTAGTTCCTGGAAACGAACTCAAGGTTAACCTAATGTTTAAAGGAGGAGGAAGCGAGGCACCTTCGACACTTGTAATGTCTCCTCCGCTTAAGGGCTGGAAGACGCTTAAGGAGACCATAATCAAGACTGTTGCCAATGCAGGTCCTCTGCCATGTCCTCCTCTCATAGTTGGAATTGCTGTTGCCGCTGGAGCTGACATGGCCCTAACCCTTGCTAAGAGAGCTGTTCTAAGACCAATAGGTAAGAGGCATCCTGATCCAAAAGTTGCCAGAATGGAGGAAGAACTTCTCAATGCACTCAATAAGCTTGAAGTAGGACCTCATGGCTTTGGAGGTAGGTTCAGTGTCCTTGATGTCAAATTCGAATATGCCTACAGACATCCAGCGACATTTGCAATAGGAGTAATAACGAGTTGTTGGGCAACAAGGAGAGGGAGCATGACAGTGAAGCCTGATGGCTCGTACCTAATAACAAGTAAACATCTTGTACATGAGGGAGATAATTGTGTTGTGAGGTGATAGAGATGTCCGAGCCTAAGATATATAGATTGAAAACTCCTCTAAGTAATGATGATATCGAAAAGCTCAGAGTTGGTAATATAGTTTATATTACAGGAACGATTGTTACTGCCAGAGATGAAGCTCATGAGAAAATATTAGAAACTCTAGAAGAGGGCAAAAACCTACCTATAAATCTTAATGGTTTGGCATTATACCATTGTGGACCTGTTGCAAGGAAAAGACCAGACGGTTCTTGGGAGATAGTTGCAGCAGGGCCGACGACAAGCATGAGGATGGAAAGTGTTGAGGCTGAGTTCATAGAGAAAACTGGAGTAAAAATGATAATAGGTAAAGGAGGTATGGGAGATAACACTACTGAAGCCATGAAGAGATTCAAGGCAGTATATGCAGTTTTTACTGGTGGGGCAGGGGCCCTGGCTGCTGAAGCAATAAAGAAAGTAAAGGATGTTTATTGGCTTGAAGATCTTGGGATTCCTGAGGCAATGTGGGTCTTTGAAGTCGAAAACTTCGGTCCTCTGATAGTTACTATAGACACCACAGGCAAAAACTACTACAAGGAGAGAATGGAGGAGGTCATGAAAAGAGCTGAGAAAATTGTGAAAGAACTGGAGAAAAAACCATTTCCTTTCTAAGCATTCCCACCAAACCTTTTTTGTATCCCACCCTAATCCCTTAATTCCTCTTCTGTTTACCTGTAACTTATTACGGAGACCTAGAGGGACGCGGGAAACCTTCACTGAGGCCGAGAGGTAGGCCTCTGCGCAGATGTTCCCTACAAGGAAAAGAGGATCCCTATAGGAGGCCCAAGATAAGGAAACTCGGCGTGGCCGAATGTCCGAGCCTATCCAGAGGGTCTAGGTCTCTGGTACTGGTATTGGGGCTTGGCTCCATAAGCTGGTATCGGAGGCTGAGGCCTGAAGGGTAGGCTAGGCATTACGGCTCAAGAGCTTCCATTAATGCTTGGGCCTCTAAAAAGGGATCCTTACGGGTACCGGGCCTGGCCTTGTAGGGAGCATTGCCTAGGCAGGTCTGCCTTAAAGCTTCAGTGAAGGGCCCGGGACGTCCCAAGCTTTCTTGCCTATAAAATGGCATTATAGCATATATTAACTTCTTTTAACAAATTTTTCATTCCATGAATGGTGAACACCTATGAGGGAGGTCTCTAAGGAAATTTGTTCTTTACTTGAAAGAGATAACTTCAACGTGAATATAGAAAACAATGATATTTCAGCCATACACAGAACTCTTCCTATAAGAATCAAAATAGGAATTAAAGAAAACATGTGTGAACTTCATGTAGATCTTTCAGCCAAAGATGTTCGTGAAACCCTCATTGAAGAGGTTGAAGAAAATGGATTTGAATCAGTTATTGACAAGGTTGAAGAGGTTGAATCCATTATTGAGGGATTATCACTAATGCTAAAGAAGTCATGTAAGAAGCTAAAAAGAGATTTAGAGGGGTTATTTGATCTTAGAGACATTATTACTGAGATTGAGGAGGAGCTCTTTGAATAACATTATGATATGAAAGACCTCATTTTATCTATAAGTTCGCTTAATTCAGAGATACTAGAAACCAATCTATTTATTGGAAGTTTAATGAGACCTCTAAGTTTTTTATTTATAAACCTTTTATCCAAAAGCAAGTAAATAACCTTATCTCTAGGACTTCTTATTGCTCTTCCAAGTGCCTGTCTCACCCTCACAAAAGCTTTAACCTCATATGTGTAGTATCTCGCTCTGGATTTGCCTATTCTTGATGCTAATGTATCCAGCTGTTCCTTGGTATAATCATCTGGCTGAGGATAAGGAACTCCAACTATAATTACAGTGTGAAGAAGATTACTTCCCTCATAATCTGTAAACTCTACCCCCTCCGCAAGCTTCCCTCCAGCAACAGCATTAACTATGACATCTAGGTTTTCTTCAACCTTTAGCTTAGCCTCCTCAAGGCTAGTCCCTCTACCTTCGACTATCAGGGGTATATCAACTGGCAGCTTCGAGACTATCTCTTTCATTATATCATAACTTGGATAGACTGCTAACTTTGGACCAGGTAGCTCTCTAGCCATTAAAGCCAAGTACTCACTTATTCTTCTAAACATCATTCCAGATCTCTCCTTATATTTAGTTGTAACGTTAAGTGCTACCACTGTATAAATATTGTCTCTAGGAATGAAAGGACCGAACTGCATCTCAACATCTACATAGGTTCTCTCCCTTTTTACATTAAGAACCTCCTCCACAAACTCACCAGGAGGCATAGTCCCACTCATTAATATCACTGACCTAGCCTTCTCAAGAGGGTCTGACACGATAACTGATGGATCTACAGGTGTTGCCTTTATTCTGACCTCCTCACTACCTGGTTCTAGAAATATCTTGGAGCTTTCCATAGATGCTATATTGATCCAAAGAACCAGTCTATAAAGAGGTGTTGAAACCGCTGTCGGCTTACTCCCTCCAGTTAGCGCTTGCTCAAATTTCTTCCTCCTTATATCTTCTGTAACATCTATAATCTGATCTTCCATGTTTATAAGGGGTTCAAATATCTTCTTGTCAACAATCCTGATCCTTGTTGGAGGCCTTAATCTTGATACTGTCCCTAAAGTCTTCTCTAATGTGTTGAGCAGCTCCTTAGCCTCAGGAGAGTGGGTCTTTATATCATTAATTGACAGCCTCAGGACAGATGGAGTAATTGTTCTCTCTACCAAGCTTTGGGCATCCAGAAGACTATGAGCCTCGTCAACAACAACCACAAGATCCTCGTAAGAATAAGGCTCCAAGAAATATGTGAAAATATCTTTTCTGAATAGATAGGGATAGACAGCAACAATAAATGTGGAATCACCTATGAGTGAACGAAGTGCAAAAAAGGGACAAACCTTAAGATGTTTTGCTATATCCCTTGCTACCTTTACTGCATGGAAAGAGTAGTGATCCTTAACATAGTTCCAGGTCTCCTGTTCATTTATACTTTCTAAATTTAGATAAAATGTGCAAAGTCCCTTGATCCTAGTAAGTCTACAGTTCTCCCAAAACTCCTCTGGGGTGAGATCAGTTCCCTTGCTGGAAAAAAGAGGGCAACTTCTCCTTGCACTGAAGAGAAACGTAAATTTTGCTCCAAAACCTTTAAGCTCCCTTATTACAGGGTCTATTTCATTCACAGTCCTGACTACATATAGCACCTTCTCAGCTTTGGCTTTGAGAAGGCCATAGATCACTGCAGACGTCTTTCCAAAACCTGTAGGTGCATTAATTATTAGAAGCTTATTGCTTCTCACAGATTTCTCAATCTCATCTGCAAGTTCCTTCTGTCCCTTTCTGAATTCTCTATAGGGAAACCGTATCTCTGCTAACTCCCTCACCTTCTCAATAATAGATATGGCGTTTATTCAAAATAAGCATGAATTATAGACAGCAAGATAAAGAGAACAATTGTTCTCGAACTAAAAGAGCATATTAATGTTTAACAACAGGCATAGGCTACTGGGGATAAGCTTTGTACAGGAACACAAAGGAAATTCTTGACAAAATTACTGAGCTTAAGAGGAAGAGGAGAGCCATAATACTTGCTCATAACTATCAGCTTCCTGAGGTTCAGGATATTGCTGACTTCGTAGGTGACAGCCTTGAACTTGCAAAAAAGGCTCTTAATGTTGATACAGATGTAATAGTCTTTGCTGGAGTGTCTTTTATGGCCGAAATGGCTGCAGCCCTTAATCCCGACAAAATAGTTCTTCATCCGGATCCATCGGCTGGATGTCCATTAGCCGATTATGCCACTCCAGAAGTTATTAAAAAATATAAAGAAGAACATCCTAATATCCCAGTTGTTCTTTATGTTAACTCCTTAGCAGCATCAAAGATTCTGGCCGATTATGTAGTTACTAGCTCATCAGCATCAAAGCTTATTCAAAGGATAGGAAAAGATGAGGTTCTTTTCGGACCTGACAGAAACTTGGCTGATCATGTTACAAAAAGAACCGGAATTAAGGTCATACCATTGCCTCCCTACGGCCGCTGTCCTGTCCATCAATATCTAATAGATGAATATCATTTAATTAAGGCTCTGGAGAAACATCCTAAGGCAAAAGTTCTAGTTCATCCTGAGGCTCCCTTAGAGGTGAGAGAAAGGGCCGACTTCATAGGAAGTACAAGTCAGATGTTGAAAGCTGTCGGTGAGATGAATGCTGAGGAATTCATACTTGGTACCGAAGAGGGACTGAGTTATAGAGCAAGAAAACTCTATCCCAACAAGAAGGTCTACCCGTTAAATCCAAGAGCAATATGCATAGACATGAAGAAGATAACTCCCTTAAAGATACTTAGATCACTTGAGGCACTTAAACCAAAGGTAGTTCTTGATAAGGAAGTTGGCAAGAAAGTCAAAGAAATCATAGAGAGATCACTTGATATGTTGAGGTGAAGTTCTTGAGTTTCTGCCAAGCTACCTTAATTGACAAGTTCTTAGAGTGGGTTAGAAACGATGAACCGTTTGGAGACATCACATCTGAGGCCTTAATTCCAGCCGACATGAATATAAAAGCCGTCGTGATAGCAAAGAGCGAAGGTATAGCCTCATGCACAAAGGTGATTGTATCCGTCCTTAGGTCGCTAGGCCTAAAAGTTGATGTGTTTGTTAATGATGGAGACAAATTTAATCAGGGCGACAAAATAATGTTTTTTGAAGGGAATGCCCAGCTTATACTGGGAGTTGAGAGAACTCTTGTCAACCTACTCATGTATCTATTTGGTGTAGCAACAACCACAAGAAAGCTTGTTAATATAGTTAAAGAGATTAATCCTAAGGTAAGAGTTGCTGCAACAAGAAAATATCCTCCAAGTGTAGGATGTCTTGTCAAAAGGGCTGTTAGAGATGGTGGAGGAGATACACATCGTTTCAGCCTAAGTGATGCTATTCTGATAAAGGACAATCACCTGAAGATAGTAGGAAATGTTAGCAATGCTATAAGAAAGGCCAAAGAACTCAAAAGCTTTATTCACAAAGTTGAAGTTGAAGTGACAGAACCTTTGCAAGCATTAGAAGCCGCAAGAGCTGGTGCTGATATAATAATGTTTGATAACATGGACCCTAGCGAGATAAAGAAGGCAATAGACATTCTAAAGAAAAATAGACTTAGAGAGAAGGTTATCCTAGAGGTCAGTGGAGGTATAACGCCAGATAACATTAAAGAATATGCAAAGCTTGACATAGATGTAATAAGCTCAAGTTACATGACTATGAGACCAGAGAGGGTTGACTTAAGTCTAGAGGTGCTAAAATGACTTGAAAAAACGAATAGGTATTATAGGGGCAGGCCTTGCTGGCCTTACAGCTGCAATATCGCTTGCCGAGAGAGATTTTGATGTGACTGTCTTTTATAATGGGAAAATTAATGAATCTAACTCCACTAAAATTCAGGCTGGAATAGCCTTTCCGATATTAGAGGGAGACAGTATTACCCTACATGTGATGGATACGTTAAAAACTGGACATTTTATGAATAACATTGAGGCTGTCTGGAACATAATATCTAAGTCCTCAGAGGCATATGATTTTCTCGACAAGTTAGGAGTGAAATTTGAGAGTGTTGAACTTGAGGGAGGCCATAGCAGACCAAGAGTTTTCTCAATAAAAGGTGAAACAGGAAAATATGTTATGAAGACCTTAAAAAACAAGGTCAGTGAACTTGGTGTCGAACTCCTTAATTCAGAGGTACGTGAAGTTATTGTTAATGGCAATGAGTGTCTAGGTGTTATTGATCTTAACGGTTTTGAATATTTATTTGATTCGGTAGTTATTGCTTCTGGAGGTTATACGGGCCTTTATAGATATACAGCTGGCTTTCGAGGAAATCTAGGAATACTTATAGGCGATTATATAAGAAAGGGCGGTGTTGCTACAGATCTGGAACTAATTCAATTCCACCCACCGGCCTATGTAGCCCCAGATGGAGATGTAATTCTTATAAGCGAAGCTGTGAGAGGACGAGGTGCTCTCATAACCGACTCCAAAGGCAACCGTTTCGTAAATGAGCTTGCACCGAGGGATGTAGTCTCGAGGGCAGTTTACAGAAAACTTCTAAGAGGAGAAAGAGTTTATCTCGATGCAAGAAACATTGAGAAAATCGACAACCTTTTCCCAGGAATATATGACAAGCTGTTTGAGAAGGGCATAGACATGAAGAGAGATCTCATTCCAATAGTTCCTGTGGCACATTATTCCATAGGAGGTATATTTGTTGACATCTACTGGAGAACTCCAACAAGAAGGCTTTATGCAATAGGCGAGGCAGCAGATTCAGGTTTCCATGGAGCTAATAGACTACCCAGCAATTCTTCGTTAGAATGTATTGTAGGGGGTCTGGAAGTAAGTAGAACCATAGTCAGGGATATTGAAAAACTCGGAAGGGTTAACAAGAGAAGTTCTATAAGACCTAAAGAGAGACAGGCTTTGAACAGAGATAATATAGACAAGCTAAGAGACATTATGTGGAGCTATGTTGGCGTTGAGAGAGATTCTAATGGACTTAGGACTGCTGAGAAGCTTATTAAAAAAATGGAGATACTTCCTCAGATAAAGTCTTTGGCCTTAGCAATAAGTAAATGTGCCCTTGAGAGAAGAGAAAGTAGAGGAGTTCACTATAGGAGAGATTACCCAAATATAGATGAGAGATTTAAGGCCCAATCCATTTATCATAAAGGGATCTGTAAGATAAAAGGGAGCAAAGGATATGAAACCTAAAACCAAAGAATGCAAAACCTTTAAGAACCTTGTCAATGGCGTTGTTGTAGTTCTTGATCTAGACAACTTTGGGGAGGAAATAAAGAAAAGGGGCTGGAGTCCATGGAAACCAAATGAGGCTACTGGGCTTTTAACACAATTAGCTCTTGACTTTGCAAGCAGACACAGAGCTGTGATAATTTTTGGTGTTGACAGCAAAAGAGGTACCGAGGAGTTTGTAATGGAAATACCGTTTACAACAATAGACAACGTATTAGATGATGTAAAAAACATAGTCAAGGAACTAAATAAGTTCTCTGTAAAGGCAAGTGCTGCTGTAGTGGAGGGATTAGTAGGACTTAAGCCAGCCAAAAATAGAAGGGAAGGCTACTACGGAACTCCTGCTAGAAAAAAGGCAACAAGACTATTAAGAAAGGCCAAAAACTTAGGTGGAAATAAAGTTCTAACAGGTTACTCAAGCTAATTAGAGCTCAATCCTTGGTTTAGGCTTTCTCTCCTGTTCAGGCCTTATTTTAATTATACCAAGATGTATCGCACAATTTATACAATAACACTTAGTTACTGGATACCTCATTATTATTGCTCCCTTCTTCTCAAGTTCTTTGGCTAGCTGGGGATCTACAGGGCTATACATCCTCGTTATACACACTGCTTTATCCTCAGGAACTAATTTTCCACAGTTATCACATTGAATCATTTTAACCTTTCCTTTAGCTCCCTTTCTTCTACCTCTATTCTCTCTCTTCTTAGGCAAACTTCTCCACCTATCCTTGCCCATAATGATCTACGGTATTTGAGGATAATAAGTAATGTTGTTTGAACCTAGCATAAAGATACCACGGTTCTTATGTTAGGTATCCTACATTATTTTAAAACAACTAAGCTTTTATTAACTTCAAAATCTCCTTAACGTTATTTCTCACATCTTTCATAATAATAAAAACTAGCGCATAGTACACTAAGAGAACTAAAACAAATGAGGGTGCCATGACATAAACCTCTTTGAAAAATCTTGGAACCGGAGGTTGAGAAGGTCTTATTAGAAAAGCTATTGGAATTGACATTAAAAAGTACAAAAAGGTTATCAATATCTCCTTTATCAACCCCTTTCTATATTCTAATACAGGAAATGTTAGAATATATGAAAGTAGATTCAAAATATCCACCACTAGTATAGTTGATGCCCATAAAACTATGCCCTGTCCAATATTTTCTGCCGTCTTAAAGAGTACTGTAAGCATTAATATGTAAATGGCACCATAAATAAGTGATAGGATTTGAATCCTAATGAGCTTCTTCGATGCCTCTTCTGCTGAACCCTTTATCAACCCCCTATATATGTTAGTTATTGATGCAAGAACAACATAAACTATTGTGTCGATTGACATAACTATTATTGCATGATAAACAAACACATATTTAGGATTGATAAGATACATTATCTGGACAGGATTAAACATTACATAGGATGCTATAGGAGATATTATAACTGTTACTGCTCTTAAACTTTTGAAACTTCTTTCCGGAGTACCACCTGCCAGCAGATACCCATGGAGATATCTGAGCCCATGAGCTAAGGGCTCCCTTAAAAACGTAAATATCATTAACGATGCAAAAAAACCAGCGACACCTATTGCTCCAAGAAATTTATACGCCAAAAACACATCAAACGTCATAATAAAGCCTGTTAATGTGCCTAGAGCAGTTAGATGTATGCCCTTTAACCATTCTTTTAATATAGTAAATGGACCCCTTCCGACTGGAACGAAATTCCTTATCCAGTAATAACCCACAAATCCAGTTACTAGAAGTGAGATGATTATTGAGAAAAAGGCTCCAACAATTTTCCAAGCAACAATATAGACAAGTACAAAAATAAGTATAGAATAGAGAACCCTATAAGTCAATTGTAAAAAACCGTATCTTACAGGCCTGAGTGCATCTGTTGCAATGTTAACTATCCTAAGAAACTCTGTCATGAATAGAGCAGTCCCAACCAAAAAAGGTATTGTCAAGGAATATCCTTCATTTCTTATATAAACAAAACCTACCAAGAAACCAAGAGTTGCAGCGACAAGAGTTACAGCTAGTGAAGCTTCCCATGAGCCTTTACGTTTCTGAACAAAATACCTGTATATCCAAAATGTCGTGAGTGCAAAAGGTATATCAGCAAATCTAACTAACCTCTTAGTTGCTGTCTGATAGAGAGCATAATCTACTGGAGGAAGTTTTCTCACAAGAATAAAACTTGCAAGTATATTTACCAAGAGAGCAATTCCTGTTGTTGCTATTCTTGAAAAAGTTGTTAGTGTTGTTCCAAACTTTATTTTCAAGAACTGCACCTCTTCAGAAAAAGCAGAAGAGGCAAGAGAATCTTTACTGCATCGTCGACGCTATTAATTATGTGTCCCATATCTGGAATCACATGTAGCTCATATTTCTTACCAAGATCTTGAAGCTTCTCAACAAATCTAAGCATAGGCTTTAAGGGAGTTCTTGTGTCATTCTGATTCTGTACAATGCACAAAGGATCCTTGAGTGATCTAAACTTAGATATGGGGCTCCTCTCTTTGAGTAATTCCTTCTTTCCTGCAAAGAGCATATCTATGAACTCTCTGAATATTGCATCGCTAAGCTCATACATCTCCTCCCAGTCAGATATTGCGGCACCTGCTGCACCACATTTAAATAACCCTGGCTTAGAGACCATTGACCAAAGGGTCATATATCCTCCATAACTGTAACCCATTATGTATATCTTGTCCTTGTTAGCTAAGCCTGTTTCCATGGCCCATTTAGCCGCTGCAGCAACATCCTCAAGGTCACCACCTCCAGGATCCCCTATGTCCATCAACCTATACTTTTCTCCATAACCTGTAGAACCTCTGAAGTTGGGAGCAACCACATTAAATCCTAACGCCACTAGGGATGATATCATTATTCTCCATTCATCCATAACCTCACTCCAAGGACCACCATGAACATAGATAACGGTTGGGGCTCCTTTAGATACTTCAATGACAAAGGTGGGAACTTTCACCCCATCACTCGATTCAATCTTGGTAAATGTAACTCTACCATTCAATCTGTTTTCCAGTAGATTCGAAATTGAAGGTTCATATACGACTTCATATTCTCCAGGACCCATAGTGGACTTAACTATTTTAGATGGAAACTTTAATGATGTTACTGAGGCATAGACATGCCCTCCACATAAAGTTATTCCATTTACTGTACCCTCGGGACTTGGGACTTCTTTCCAGTTCACAAAGGCTTTTGCTCTTCCATTTTTCTTTCCTATAATTATTAGCTTATCGTCAATAAAATCTATCAGGAGATGTTCCGTAGGATCATACTTGGCATAATCACCTTTTCCAAGTATTTTAGAGAACTTTTGAGAATCCAGATCATAAATCATTAAGGAGTTCTTACCCTCGGCATTGCTCTCAAAATAAATTTTATTCTCATATACAACGGGTAGTTTATTTATTGATCCGGGTTTTGGCGTTATGATATCAAGCTTTTTCTTATCTAAATTTACTGTAAACAACTCCATAGATTTTGGATCTCCTTGAAGCGAACCATTCCCAACAACTATTCTATTCTTTAAAGAAGTCACAAAACCCATTCCTGGAAGGTCAACAATTTTGTCTATCTTTTTCCCGTCAAAGTGAAATACTGAGATAGCCTTTTCTGTAACCCCCGTAAATGCAATGTCTTTTCCATCATAGGCCATTCCAACTACTCTCATAGGCTCTATATTCTCAATAAGCTTCTCATCAGTCTCTTCGTTAATATCTATAAATCTAATCTCATGCTTTTCAGCACCTTTAGCAATATCCCTTGTATAAATTATTTTATCTACACCTGGAAGCGGTCTAGCTATTTCGGCAACAGAATATTTGCTAAGTCTTTTTATTTTCCTGCTTTCTGTGTCGAAAACAGATACACTAGAAATACCTTCATGCAATCCATAGAGAATGACTCCCTTACCTGAACATCCTATAACTGAATAGATAGGAATCGAAGCTAAGTCCTCCAAAATCCTTACTATCTCACTAACTTTCGTTTCCACTCACCTAGAAAGTTCTTGAGAAAGATCTCACTAATAAAAAACAATAATTCCCTTAAAACTGTTACCTAAGACTTGGCCCCGCTACGAGGGCTCACCTGACTTCAGGGAAGTCCCCTGAGGAATGAGGGTGAGTGTCAGGGGCGGGGTACAACGTTAACATTAAATTTATTTTTAAAAAGCAAGGATTAAGAATAGAGATTATGCCTCGATTAAAAAGAATCGAAAAGTTCGGGTTGTTTTGCCAGATCCGTAGGACCTAGGATATAGCAGATCTCGTCCTAGAGACTTTGCTTATTGAAATACTCTATGGAATATATGGTTATGTTGATGTTTACATCACCTTTAATATTGAGGATCTTAACAATATTGGAAACCAATTCCTCTGCGAGATTATGAATCCTTGCAATATTATGCTTAAGCCAAGGGTCAGCACCAGTACCAAGATGAATAATAACCTTTACATCGCCTTTCTGACGAACTCTATAGGCACTTCCTGCATGAATTACAGGTAAAAACAAACTGTTTAACAAACAAAACAAGACCAAGCAGCTTAAAAACTGTATCCGCTCATACATAGTTACCTCTTTTTAATGAATTAATGTTTGAAATAATAACTGTCAAACTAGCCTGGGACGTCACCTAGTTTTGGGATCTTGCTCACTCTAAAGGAATCTCAACGCCTATTTTCTCATAAAGTGCATCTAAGAATCTTAGCCTCTTTGGTATAGGGGGGTGATCAGAGAACAGTTCCTGAACAGCGCTGGGCTCTTCCTTCTTAAGGTTTTCTACAACTGAATCTATGTCGTAGAAGAATCCTCCTTGAATCTCAATCAATGGAGCTACTATGAAGAGTTGGCTTATTATCGAAGACTTCATTGCTTCCTTTGCTGCCCTAGGATCAGACTTTATAGCCATATGAAGCCTTGCCAAAGCTCTCTGAAGCAATCTAGGATTCCCAGTAACAAAGGCACTATGTGCATCAGCATAGTACTCTCTAAGCCTGTTAAAGTGAGCGACTAAAAACTTAAAGAGTATGCCAGCCACAATTAGAAGTGCTCCTATAGCCATCAGAATGAGAGAGCTTTCCTCTCCTTCCTCATCACCATATCCTGCTGAGAAAAAGGAACTCCAAATCAATATTCTACCCAAATAATATACAGCTAGAGGTATTAGACTTAGCGCTAATATCCATGTGACATCGCGATGTCTGAGGTGGCCAAGTTCATGACCAAGAACTGCTCTAATCTCTTCTTTGGGCATCGTTCTCATAAGCCCTCTTGTTACGGCAACATAGTTTCCAGTCAATGGACTTCCATATGAGAATGCATTTGGAATGTTAACCTCAGCTATCCTTAACTTAGGTGTCTTAACGTTACTTACCCTCGCAAGCCTCTGAAGCTCAACCTCAAGTTCTTTTTCGGCAAAGCTCTGAGGAGGCCTGGTTCTGTAAACAAGGTTTATTATATGAGGTGAAAAAAGCCACTGAAATATCATCAATAATGCAACAAAAAATGCAGCGCCCAGAGCAAGGCCTGTTCCTCCTCCAGCAACGCCATAGTATCTTGCTATAATATTTGAAATGCCCAAGAGCAAGCCTACTCCAGCTAAAAATATCGCAAGGGCTGTGAAGGCCATACTTATCTTAAGATGAGAAAGGCTCTTTGGATTATCCCTTACAAGCTTTGGTGCTGCCAGTGCAAGAATTCCTATGATGACTCCTACAATTATACCTTCAATAAGCATTAGCCACCAGTAGGCAAAGAAGAAGTTGAAGAAGCCTATAAACACCCTTTTGTCCCTCCTCTCTCAATCCTCTAAAGCTTTACTAAAGTCCAGAGGGTTTAAGCGTTTCCCAAATCTTTATCTAATATCTTAATTAAGTAAAGGAATTTAGTATCTTACGATGATCTAAAATAAAACCTGATTTCATAAAAATTTATATATTACCTTAATTGCCTAAGAAAGGGGGTCTTTCTCATATAGCAGATCTTACACACTGGGGTTCTCTGACCCCCTAGAACCCCAGCCTTTATTAATAAAAACTTGAAAAAGAGGTAGGGAAAGATGCCCGTAAGAGTGGCAGTATTAGGTGCTGGTCTTGTAGGAATGCACTTTGCAGTTGGTCTTGAGAGAGTAAAGAGTGGTGAGATAGAACCATATGGCGTTCCTTTCGCTGAATACAAGATGGAAGTTCCTATCGATGACCTGGAGATAGTTGGTTTCTTCGATGTTGATGAAAAAAAGGTAGGAAAAACAGTATACGACGTCGCAACCAAGTCTCTTGGACAACTTCTACCAATACCCAGAAGCCTAAATGATGTACAGGTGTTCAGAGGCCTTCACTTCAAGAGCCTTGCAGGCTTACCATTTAAGGCAAAGGGCCTTGAGGAAGAGTATGGAATAGAAGGGGGGGTTCAGAAGCTTTTTGAAGTAATTGACGAAATAAAGCCTGATGTGGTTCTGAACGTTATAACAACAGAGAACGTATCTCCATTAGGAAGTTCTGAGGCTTACGAGAAGGCCTTATTCTCTGGTAATATAACTGCAAGTCAGGCTTATGCCTATGTCCTTTCCAAGTACCTGGAGAAGAAAAAGATTGCAATGGCAAACTTTATACCAAGCCCTCTTGCAAATGACGAAGGCCTTATTAAAATATATGAAGAAAAAGAAGGACTAATTCTAGGTGATGATGGAGCAACAGGTGCGACTCCACTGACTGCTGACATATTAGAGCATCTAGCGAACAGGAATAGAAAAGTGATTTCAATAGCTCAGTTTAACATAGGAGGTAATACGGACTTCCTGGCACTAACAGTGCCTGAAAGGAACCTCATGAAGGAGATAACAAAAAGCAGCATAGTCAAAGACATACTTGGTTATGATGCTCCACACTACATAAAACCAACAGGCTTCCTAGAACCTCTAGGAGATAAGAAGTTCGTTGCTATGCATGTCTGGTGGAAGACATTTAATGGTCTAGAGGACGAGCTTGTAGTTAACATAAGGATCAATGATAGTCCTGCTCTTGCAGGCCTTATGGTTGATGCAACAAGGATATCAGCTTCACTTCTTAGAAGGGATATCAAGGGCACTGTATACGAGGTCAACGCATTCTTTATGAAGAGGCCAGGACCTCCAGGAAGCAAGAATGCTTCAAGAATAGTTGCCTACCACAACCTGTTAGAGAAACTAAGAGAACTAGGAATAGTGTCTTAGTATATCAACGTCTTTTTTACCAAATTATAGTAAAAAAGACTTATCCCGACAGAGACTATATCTAGAATAGCTCCTGGATTCCAACCTTTAGCTCTCCAATCTCTGTCTAGTTCCTCCAAAGCCCTCCTAACTCCTATTTTATTAGAGAGAAAGAGAGCTATCTTAGAGTCCTCAATAGCCCTTTGATAAGCCCTTATCCCATATTTAGCTAAGATTAATGTATCGCCGTTTTCAGAAAGCATCTTGAGCAATACTTTAAGAATTGCCTCCTCCAGTCCATTTTTTTCCTTCAAGTTCCTCTCTATGGCCAAAAATGCCTTAATGCTTAAGGGGTAACCTCTGATAAGCTCTGAATGAACGTGATCCCAGCTTGCAGAACGAAGAACCTCACTAAGACTCTTTGGATAGCCCTTTCCAACAGCCGGTATGGGGCCCTCATATTTTCTTAAATGGCTTGGATGTAGAAGTTCCAGGATTTCATAGTAAACCTTTCCACCATTTTTTGAGCCTAAAGCTAAGGAGGAGGCCCTTTTAACAAGCTTTAATGGCTCCGCAGGATAAGCTATATCTCCTAAGGCGGCAGCCAAAGGTATATGAAGCAGAGCTGTTCCGAGGGCTATATTTTCCTTGACCTTAAACATCTTTAACGCACTAAGATATTCTTTAAGACCTTCAGAAATAGGATCCTTTAACGTCTCACTTTTTGAAACAAGAAAAGCTCTTGCCATTGCCATCTCTATGAGAAGAGTATGTTCACAGAAGTCAATAACATTCTTATCCTTATGTTCCAAAAACCTGGTAACTGCACCAGGTTTTGGATGAAGCAGAGGCTCAAGCTTTGGTCCCATAAATAGGGTCTGAAGAAGAATTAGAAGTTCAGGACCTGTCATGCCTATTCCCTGCCTTCTTTCTTCTTAGCAGTTGTCTGTGCAGGTATCATACACAGACTTCCCCTCTCAACCACCTAATCTTTTTCAATGGTTCATCAGGGGGCTATATAGACGGCACCACATAACCGCCTTACGAAAATCGCCTTCATTACCATATGACTGATGGCTTCATTAAAGATGTTAATTAAAATACATATTTAAAGGTTTCCTAGCTACCAGAATGCTCTAAATACCCAAATAAGTGAAGAGCCTGTTTGTAAACACAAGAATTAAACCTAATTATTATTGAGAGTATAACATAGGGTGGTGAAGGGTATTGGTGGCCTGGCTGAGTGGACAGATCCTTCATGTTGATCTTAGCATAGAGAAGTTCTGGGTCGAGGATATCCCAGAAGGTGTGACGAGGAGACTTATGGGAGGAAGAGCTCTAGCTTCATATCTTCTCTACAAATATTCGCCCAAGGGTGTAGATCCTTTATCCCCAGAAAACCCATTAATAATAGCTCCAGGAGCCCTTCTAGGTTCAGGAATAGCCACAATATCAAAGACGATAATATCTTTCAAGAGCCCATTAACAGGGATCCTAGGAAGGTCTTCTGTAGGCGCGCATTTAGGCCTTGAGATTAGAAAACTTGGTTACGATGCCATTGTCATAAAGGGTAGCCTTGAGTCACCAGGTGTCCTTGTCCTTGATGAGGATCCTAGAATAGAATATAAGGAAAATGTGTGGGGGCTCAGAATAGGAGAAGCCAGAAGCTTTCTCTCTGAAAACTACAAAGGTTATGCATCCTGTATTATAGGACCTGCTGGCGAGAAGCTGTCAAAAATAAGTATCATTGATTGTAATGGAAGACAGGCAGCTAGAGGAGGCCCTGGTGCTGTAATGGGGTCAAAGAAACTTAAGGCAGTCGTTGCCAAAGGGACTGATCTTCCAAATCCACACGATATTAGCAAAGCTAAGAACCTTGTTAAGCTTTGGGCAAAAGAGGTTATAACTCATCCCTCAAGCAAAGCCTACATAGAGTATGGCACTCCTATAACACTTGAATACACAAATAAGAAGCATGGAGTCTTCCCAAGTTTCAACTGGCAATCAAGCACGTTATCCTGGTGTCCAGATCCTGAAAAAGCCCATGAAGAGCTAAGCAAGTGGGCGTCGAAGAGAAGAGTTGGCAAAAACCCTTGTCCTTTCTGTAACAGAGTATGTAGCCAGATTATAGAGACGGAGATAGCTGGCGAGGGCAAGGTTAGAGTTGATGGACCAGAATACGAAACTCTCTACGCTCTCGGATCAAATCTGGGCCTTTGTGATATTGACAAAATAGCTGCACTTAACTACCTAGCCGATGAATATGGCTTAGACACTATAAGCCTTGGAGCAACAATTGCTTGGGCTATTGAGGCCCTTGAAAGAGGTGACATAACAAAGGAAGATCTTGACGATATAGACCTCAGGTGGGGGAACTTTGAGACTATCTCAGAGACTATAAAGAAAATAGCGTTAAGAGAAGGAAAGATAGGAAAGCTTTTAGGTGATGGTGTCAGGGAGGCAGCAAAAAGACTTGGTAAAGGAAGTTCGTATGCAATTCACGTTAAAGGAATGGAACTTCCAGCCTATGATGTCAGAGGACTTAAGGGAATGGCCTTAGGTTTTGCAGTCTCAAGTAGAGGGGGAGACCATTTAACGAGCTCTGCATATGCTGTAGAACTCTCAGGAAGTCTCTGGATTTTCAATAATATCAACCCAAGAACTGCTGAGGGAAAGGGAGAGATGGTGAAGGTGATGGAGGACCTAATGGCAGTATATGACACACTAGGAATATGTAAGTTCAGCAGATACTTCTACTGGCCAGTGCAGATAGCCGAGTTTGTAAAGGCAATTACTGGAATAGAGCTGAGTCCAGAGGAAGTCCTGATTATGGGAGAAAGAACTGTCAATCTAGAAAGGATTTATAATTTAAGAGAGGGCATGGACTCAGATGAGGATACATTACCACCAAGGATCCTTAAAGAGCCCATAGAAAAAGGTCCCTGTAAAGGATGCATAATTAAACAAGAAGAACTTGAGGCCATGAAAAAGGAATACTACTCCAAGAGAGGATGGAACCCCTTGAGTGGTAAGCCCCTTAAGGAGAAGATTATTGAGCTAGGACTTGACGATATAATAGAAATAGATGAGGATCTCATTTCCCAAGGTGCCTAATGTGAAAGACAATCTACCTAGAATAAAGTCAGTATATGACTCTACCTATGATGGTTATGATGAACTCTATGGTGAAGAACAACTTATAAAGTACACTATGGCATTAAGAAGGATCAAGCTTAAGGGAAGGATCCTTGACGTCGGTTGTGGTACAGGACTTCTCCTAGAATTTTTAGAATCTCAAGCCCTTTTTAGTGATGTTGAGAAATATGTCTGCCTTGATATAAGTGAAGGTATGCTGAGCCTGGCTTTTAAGAGATCCAAGAGACTTTGCAAAGGCAAGTGCTTAAATGTTCTTGGTGATGCTCTTCACTTACCTTTCCCAGAGGAGTCTTTTGACTTCACTCTCTCCTTCACAGTTCTCGACTTGCTTAATAAACCTTTAATGGGCCTGAAGGAGATGCTAAGGGTTACAAGGGAAGCTGTTGTCATAAGTCTTTTAACAAGGCTCAAAAACTGGACAGATTTCCTAAGATTTGGAAAGGAAATTGGAAGAACAGATAAGGATGTGATATTGTTATTCAACGTTAAACAGGCCTTAGATGGTTATCTTCGAAAGTCCATACCATAGGAAAGGCTTTGAATTCCTATTATGCAGATATTTAAGGATACAAGATGAAAACATATAGAGCCATGGAAATGTGTTTTAGTGATAGAAGTCTTCTTAGGTTCCTTTAAACAGTGGCAATAATTATAAGAGAAAAACGTTAACACTAGAAATTGCCTGATATAGCATGAAGAAAACATTAAATAGCCAAGGCTATATGGCTGAGAGGTATACTAAATTAATGAACATTCTAAAAGATAATCAATATCTTTAGGTCTCTTGTCTCTAAACTTTGCAGAGCTTCAGGAAAACTGAATCCAATAGGTACAACAATCTCGCTAAGCTTAAGAGGCTCCTTAGGTTTGGTAGCTGTTTCTATTTTATAGACCTTTCAAAGTTTCTATAGGTCTTTCCTTGCCTTAAGGGCTATGATGTATGCTAGGCTATATGCTTAATTTTACTTAAAACTAATAATTTTATATAGTTTATTTACAAGCATATTGATTTCTCTTAGCTCTTGATGAGGAGTTTAGAGGGAATCGTGATAAACTAACTATGGAGACGTAGAAAGGCTATAAGGTAAAAGGATTGTAACTCTAACCCATTATAATATAATAGTTTTGTCAGAAGGTTAGAAACTAAGGCTATATTTGGAAGAGCTGAGAATAAGACGAGACCTCCTAGCTTATCTAAGAGCCAATGGTCAAATGGTTATTACCAACTTAGCTCTTAGATAAGATCAAAGTTTTATCCCTATCTTTAATTACCTTAACAGAATTTAAAGGCTGTTACTTAGACAATAAGATTTATGACTCCTTTAGAATAGATCTTAGATATTTTCACAAGAAGGTCTCTGGAATCAATAATTTTCAGCATAGGACCCATAATTCCAGCTAAATGATTTATTCCCATTAAGGATATTGCCAAGGATCTTGAATTATAGGTAACTATCTTATCTTTGATCTCACTAATTCTTCTATTATATCTTTCCATGAACTCTGTATAGTACTCTTTGGCTATATTGACATCTATATATTCAGACTCCCTAACGATTCTGTATATTTGTCCATTTTTGCTAACAAATGAAAGAAAACAGGCTAGACCTCTTATTTCTGATTCTAAAGGATCATTAGCTAGTGCACATTCCGTTAGAAATCTCCTTAATGTTTTTCCTAGTATTATAACGACATCCCTAAGTAGATCATTTTTATTATTATATATCTTATAGAACATTCCAACAGCATAACCAGCATTAGTAGTGACTTCAAAGACCTTAAGTTCTCGGAAACTTTTTTTAGAAAGAAGCTTTAGTGCCGATTTAATCATTCTTTGCCTTGAAGTTTTATCTCCTACGATTTTATATATTCTATACTTTTCTACTAACTCTTCAAGACTTGGAGGAGTCGAAAATAGACTTTTTATATCAATCTTGACATCCTTATCTAAACCTAGCCCCTTTAAAATTACATCACCAGCCACTTCTATATCTAAAAGATAATTATCCTCGACATTTAGAATGTTCCTAAATAAGTATATGAACTGGGTAGCTCCTATAATCATAACTGAGAGGGCATTAATCATTTCGTTATCTAAGTAGTTAAGAGAAGGATATGTGTTTATAAGTAGCTCTTTTATTATTGCAAGAACCTCCTGATAGTATTGGGTGGCTATTCCCCTATCGACAAACTCAAGTTCTCTGAGAACCCTATGAAGAGATTGCAAATAAAGGTCATTGCATGACGTGCTTAGCATATAAATTGTTTTTCTTATAACGCTCATTATATTCTCTTTAGGTTTTATTTGTTCCCTTAAAAGATATCTGAGCCTCCCCAATGCTTCATTCATATAATTTTGAAGTAAGTCTCTTTTTGAATCATAATATGTATAAAACGATGAGGCCGATATATCAGCTCTTCTAGCTATATCACTTATTGTTAAGTCAAAGTAACTTTTTTTGATAGAGAGCTCAGAAAACACGTTAAGCAACTTCTTCTTTGTTTCTTCTTTTTTAGTTCCTCTAACCAAAATCGTTCACTCCCAGCAACTAATCCTTGTAAGGAAGTTATAACGTTAGCATTAAATATTCCTTGGTTAAATAAAATAGAATGGTGAATCTCTGTTGGAAAAAATTAGTACAGAAGAGCAACTCCCATTCTTTCTGGATTTGGCTAAAGCCAGAGCTCGGCTCACTCCAGACCGTACAGCAATAATTGATTACTCTTGGGGCAATAGAAGAGAATATACCTATTTACAATTAGAAAGAACATCGAATGATGTCGCTAAAACACTTAGTGAACTTGGTACAAAGAGAGGGGATATTGTATCAGTACTATCATATAATAATGTTGAGTTTGTATATTTATACCTTTCAACAGCAAAGTTGGGTCATGTGCTTGCTCCACTTAATTGGAGGCTCTCTCCAACAGAAATAGCATTCATGATAGATGATCTTAGACCTAAAATTATATATTATCATGAGGAGTTGAAGAACATACTTGACAAATCATTAAAAATTTCCAAATATGAACCAAAAATTGTTGAAGATATAAAATCCCTACAAAAAACAAGACATTACACGGAGAATATCCAAAACCCTAAGCTTTCTTTAGAAGATATTCAGATGTTATTATATACTGGAGGTACTACAGGAAGACCTAAAGCTGCTAAGATAAGTTACAGGCAAGCATTATATAATGCCATAAATACTGTAATAAGCTGGGGACTTACTCCTGATGACGTTTCTCCTCTTTTCTTTCCGTTTTTCCACACCGGTGGCTGGCATGTAATAACAGTACCACTTCTACTTATAGGAGGAAGACTTATTATTACTAAGAGGTTTGAGCCCAACGAAGCTATAGATATAATTGAAAGAGAGAAGTGTACCGTAGTTATAGCTGTTCCTACTATGTTCTACACAATGACTAAGTCAAAGAAGTTTGAAAATACCAGATTTGAGAGTGTTAGATTTTTTAAAAGTGGCGGAGGAATGAGCCCCTTGAACTTAATGAAAATATTCTGGGATAAAGGGAAACGGTATTTTCAAGGCTATGGCCTTACAGAAGCAGGTCCTAACTTATTTTATACACCTCCTGAGGATATGAAGTCTAAGCCCCTTAGTATAGGAAAACCTAGTATGTTCGCAGAGGTGAAGATAGTTAAAGAGAATGGTAAAGAGGCCGTTCCCGGAGAAGTAGGAGAACTATGGGTTCGTGGACCTATAGTCTTTTCAGGCTACTGGAATAGGCCTGAGGAGACTAAGGATACCTTAGTGAATGGATGGGTAAGAACTGGAGATCTCTTCACAAGAGATTCTGATGGTCACTACTATTTTACCGAAAGAAAGAAGTTTATGATTAAAACTGGAGGTGAAAATGTATATCCTACAGAGGTAGAAGAAGCCATAAGAGCTCATCCAGATATTGATGAAGTAGCTGTATTTGGAGTACCAGATCCAAAATGGGGCGAGGCGGTAGCAGCCGTTATAAAGCCTAAGCCTAGAAGAGCTATTACGTTTAAAGAACTCAAAGACTTCCTGAAGCCTAAGTTAGCTAGATATAAAATTCCTAAGTATTTGTGGATTGTCGATGAGATACCAAAGACCTCAGTAGGCAAGATTGATTATGTAGAGCTAAAGCGTAAGTACTCTAAACTTGTAACTCAAGGGTGATAACAGATGACTTCACCTCTCTATTTTGAGGACTTTGAAATAGGTCAAGCCTTTGAAACCCCTGGACGTACAATTACAGAGGCCGACATAATTAATTTTGCAGGAGTCAGTGGTGATTTCTACAGTCTTCATACAAATGAAGAGTTTGCCAAGAATACTATTTATAAAGGTAGAATAGCTCATGGTCTTCTAGTACTCTCAGTAGTCTCAGGTCTATGGTTTAGGCTTGGAATATTTGAAGGAACACTTATGGCATTTTATGGAATAGATAAGCTCAGATTTACTAAACCTGTAAGAATAGGGGATACCATAGAAGCTAAAGTAACCGTAATTGAGAAAGAGAAAAAAAGAGTAGGAGGACTTATTACTTTTAAGAACGAAGTTTATAATCAGTATGGAGAGCTTGTAATGGTATTCAATGCAAAAATATTGGTAAAATACAGAAGCCAATAAGAGAGTTAGAAAGCCTCCAGAGAATCTAAGATAGTTTTATTTAAGAAACAAAAATATTAAAACTTGTATAGTGATTCACTATTATTGGTGTTTCTTCTTGACAGGCATAGTGAGTTATGGAATTTATCTACCAAATAGAATAGTTGACAGCAGGTTGGCTTCTAAACAAAGTGGAATACCCCAAGAAGTTATAGAAGAGAAGCAGGGATGGAGAGTTAAGAGAATAAGTGAGCCTAGCGAGATGCCTAGTGATATGGGAGTTAAAGCTGCAAAAATAGCTTTGAAAAGATCTAAGGATACAGCAGGTATTGGAACTGAGAACATAGACTCAGTAATATTCGTTGGAAGCGACTTCAAAGATTATGGAGTGTGGATGATTGCTACAAAGATACAGAACGACCTAGGAATAAAAAGAGGCTTTGCATTTGACATAGCAGCTATGTGTGTTGGTATGGTCCTAGGCTTAGCACTGGCCAAGAGAATGACAGATATTGCAGAAAACGTACTTTTAGTAGCTACATCAAAGGAATCGTATCTGGTTAATCCAAAGGATCCCAGTACTTCATGGCTTTTAGACTTTGCTGATGGAGCTTCAGCCATGGTTGTCTCATCTAAATATAATAAAAATAGAGTTCTTGAAAGTTCATTTATAAGTGATGGCTCGTTCTACGGTGCTACAGTAGTAAAGAGTTTGGGTGCAATTATATTCAAAGACGAGAGACTAAGGGCTTCATGGCCATATTTTGAAAGCCTAATGAGCAAGGAGGAACTAAAACATAGACTAGAACCTGTAAGCAAGAGAAATTTTGTTAAAGTTATAAAGAAAGCCTTGGAAAAAAGTGGATATTCAACAAAAGATGTTGATCTAATAGTTCTTAACCATATGAAAAGGAGCTTCCATAAAAGAATCTTAGACGATTTAGGCATACCAGTTGAGAAGTCAGTATACCTCGAAGATTTCGGTCATGTTCAGAGTAGCGATATGGTAATAGGCCTTGACCTAGGGATAAAAAAGGACCTTGTAAAAGAAGGTTCAATAATAGTTTTTGCTTCTGGAGGCACAGGATTTCTTTGGGGAGCAACTGTAATTAGGTGGGGATGATGCCTTATACCACTTCCTCTGGTGGAGCTAAAATCTACTATGAAGTCCGAGGTTCTGGACCTCCTTTAGTTCTCATTGAAGGATTAGGCTATGCTTCATGGATGTGGACTATGCAAACCGATGACCTATCTAAGGATCATAAACTCATCATATTTGATAATAGGGGAGTAGGTAAATCAGACAAACCTAACTATCCCTATACAATTAATATGTTTTCGGATGACCTAAAAGCTGTTCTTGATTCAACTAATGAAATGAGTGCACATATACTAGGCGTATCTATGGGAGGCATGATAGCCCAGGAATTTGCATTAAGACATCCCGAGAGGGTCAGATCACTAATCTTAGTGTCAACACATCATGGAGGACCTGATGTCGAACCTGCTCCCCAAGATGTTTTACAAGCCATGTTTGGTGAACCACCACCCGATATCAAAAGCGAGAAGGAACTTTATATATACAAAATGAGTTATGCATTCGCTAAGGGCTGGATCGAAAAGAACAGAAAGCTTTTAGAAAAGATCATAGAGCTAAGATTAAAAGAAATACCTCCCTGGGAAGCCTACATGAATCAGGTCCATGCTGCGGTAACCTTTAACGCCTCTAAGGAAGTTTCAAAGATAAATAAGCCTGTTCTTATAATCCATGGAGAACAGGACAGGGTCGTGCCAGTTTCTAATGCTCTAAAATTACATTCAAAGATAAAGAACTCCATGCTCATTATTTTAAAAAACACTGGTCATTTACTTATAATTGAACGAGCCAAGGACTTTAACAATCTTGTTAGGGAGTTCGTAAAAAACGTCGAAAAAAAGAAATATGTGCCTAAGAAAAAGCCTTTATATATATGATCAAATGATTAAAAAAGTTTATATTCTGGTATTAAATTATTATTTAACTTGAAACGGTAAATCACCATTCAAGAGGGGAAACAAATGACCTCAAAATCTTCAGCAATTATAGTATCTGCCATAATCATAATAATTATCATAGCCATCGGAGCAGGCATTTATATAGAAAAAAGCCATAAAACAAAAACAACTACAAGCACCAGCAGCACCACTAGCAGTACAACATCTACTACAACAAGCACATCGGTGGCTCCTTCCATGAGTACCACATCATCCATGAGCCAAACAACTACAACAACCCAGCGGTTTAAAGGAGTAGTAAAGATAGGGGCATTAGTACCCTTAAACCTTCCTATAGGAAAACTTACTTTGGCCGCCATAGAGTTAGCTGTCAATGACATAAATGCTAAAGGAGGGGTTCTAGGCTATAAAGTTCAGCTAGTTTACTATGACACTAGATGGAGTGCAGAAAAGGCGGTAGAAGGATACAAATACTTGGTAGAACAAGAGAAGGTAGTCGCTGTCATAGGACCCTATGCTACCCATGAAGCCTTAGCCATAATGAATCTTATACCAGAATACAAGGTAGTCACTATAAGCTATGGAGCCGTAGGTGATCAAATAGATAACATGACAAAGTCTAATCCTGGGCTCAAGTACTGGTTTAGAGCTAATGTTAATGCCACTTCTCAATCTGCAGCAACCTGGGATTTCTTAACATACCTCTGTAAAACTTTTAATTGGAAGAAAATAGGACTTGTTTATGAAAACCTACCTTGGACAGTTCCTAGTCTAAAATATGGAAACATTAGATCGAAAGAGGAAGGTATAACAGTTAATCCAATAATACCAGTTTCTCCAAATATAAACAGCTTCGCCGATGTCTATCTAAAGCTTAAGCAGACAGGAGTAAAAATGTTTGTTTATGTCTTCTCAGGAACAGAGGACTTCGTCATGGTTAGAGATTTTCAAACAGCTAGACTAGCTACGCTTCCTGTTGGCGGTGGAGTGAACATAATGTTAAAGAACTTCTGGAACCAAACCAAAGGAGCTGCACAAGGCTTTATAGCAATATCTTGGGGCTTCCCAACTAATATAACTCCGTTTACCATGAAGTTTTACAATGAATATTTAAAGAAGGTGGGTATAGAACCCATATTCACAGCATATTATGCATATGATGCCGTGCTCATATGGGCACAAGCGGTAGAAAAAGCTGGTACCTTTAACTCTGATGCTGTGGTTAAGGTTCTGGAAAATGGAACCTTTATCGGAGTTGCTGGAGTATATAAATTTACTAAGGGGCATAGTGCTCTTCTAGGTCCAAGTTATATTTATCCCGTGTTCTTCCAGTGGCAGAATGGCAAAAGAGTCGTTCTCTGGCCTCTTAGACTGGTGAAACCTGGAACCAAACTTCTCTTACCAGAGGTTGTTAACGGTAAGTTAATGTGGAAGGCCATTAGCTGGCCTCCTAAGAAAGGTAGCTAGGGGAGTTTATTTGCTTCCTCTAGAAACACTACTATATATAATCATTTTTTCTCTTCTTAGTGGCTCCATGTATTTAGTTTATTCATCAGGTTTTTCATTACTTTTTAGCGTTGCAGGACTCCCAAACTTAGCCTATGGAATATTTTATACTATAGCTGCCTATGGGGTCTATATTTTCTTAAACTCATTAAAGTTTAACATACTTTTAAGCGCAATAACATCGATAATCTTAACTATTATTATAGCTCTGGCCATAAACGAGGTTGCTGTGAAGCCTGTAATTAAGAGCCCGATAAGCATGTTTATATCAACACTAGCTGCAGCGTATGTTATTGAAGAATGGCTCATGATAAATTATGGGAAATCTTATCTTACCTTGCCAAGGATACAGGGGGCCTTTTACTTCTTAGGGGTCCCTATAGAATATCAGTGGGGGCTTACAGTAATTGTTGGTATCATTTTAATGGTTCTCCTTTACTTTCTTATATACCACTCAGATTTAGGACTAAAAATTAGAGCTGTGGCTGAGAGCTGGGAAGAAGCCTGGCTTATAGGCATCAATCCTTCTAAGATACTAATGACTACGACTATTATTTCTGCAATCTATGCCGCAATAGCTGCAATAACCTTGGTTCCTCTAAAGGCTATCAGCCCTGATATGGGATGGTCTCTTCTGTTTACAGCTTTTGCCATAATAGTCCTAGCTGGTGTTGGAGAGATAAAGTATCTTCTGGCTTCAACTCTTATATATGCATTTAGTGAACAGACGGTAGTATACATAGCAAATCAAACCATTGCCAGCATAGTCCCTCTTCTCCTAGTTATCATAGTCCTCATTATAAGACCTGCTGGTCTCTTTGGAGGGAGAAGTAAATGAGAAGATACTTCATGCTAGTGTTTACATTAGTCTTACTTCTATTAGGTCTCCTATTACCATTTATCATTATAAAGTTTACAGGCAAGACATATTGGATAATTGTCTTTACAGAGGCGACATACTTTGCATTATTTACATTGTCATTGGATGTATTTTCTGGAACCACAGGGTATCTAAATTTAGGTCACCAGCTATTTATAGGGCTAGGAGCTCTCCTTTCTGGTTACATAAGTCTAAACTATGGATTTCCCCCACTACTTTCAGTAACCATAAGTGCCATCATTTCAGGTATAGCCGGCCTAGCCTTATTTCTACCTAGTTTAAGAGTCAGGGGTTTTTACTTTGCATTATTAACATTCTTTACTCCCATGATATTTCTCTACCTTTTTTCGGCCTACCCATTAAACCTTTACTTTGGAGGCGAAGGAGGACTTTCGGTTAAACATTACCTATATGGGATAGTGCCCCAAAGAATCTTATTGAATAACATCTATAGGCCACTCCTAGACTATTATGTCCCGCTCCTACTTCTGATTCTGTTTATAATATTTAGCTATAAACTAACTTTTTACACATCTTTTGGTATATCCTTAAGAAGTATTGGTCAAGATGAAGAGCTTGCTAGAGCCTCTGGAATAAAAGTTAATAGGATTAAAGCCATTGCACTCTTTATTTCCGCCTTTATGGCCGGTTTCACGGGAGCTCTCTATGGCCATTATATAGGAGTTATAACAACAGAGTTCTTCAGCCCCCTAACCTTTCTAGTCCCTATACTTGCTATATGGATTGTAGGAGGACCTGGAAGTATAGCAGGATCTGTGTTTGCAAGTTATCTTTTAATTCCGCTTGAGGAGTTTTTAAGACCACTTGTAGGCGAATATAGAGTTATGTTATATATGGCCATTTTGTTATTCTTAATAATATTAAAGCCAACAGGTCTCATATCATGGCTCATACTTAAGATCAGGGGGATCAAAAGTGGTACTTCTTGAAATAGAGAACATTGCTAAGAATTTTGGGGGGATTAATGCACTAAAAGGAGTTTCGTTACAATTAAAGAAAGGGGAAATATTAGGGCTTGTAGGACCTAATGGCGCAGGCAAGACTACATTAGTAAACATAATCTCTGGACTAATACCTCCTGATAAAGGAAGAATAATCTTTCAGGAAGAAGACATAACAAACCTAAGCCCGGAGGATAGAGCCAGAAAAGGAATAATGAGATCCTTTCAAGGAGGCAGGGTCTTCTGGTATTTACCAGTAGCCTGGAACATACTAGCATCGGCATCCTCAATTTTTAAGGACTGGGAGGCCATAGCTTCTGCAAGCTTTGCTATGACCTTAACTGGGATATCCTATCTTGCAAGAAGAATTCCTACTGAAAAACATATTGATATCGAGAGTATAAAACAAAATAGTGCTGTAGGACGAAATGTATGAAGATAACCTGTTGTTATTGTAGAACCTTGAACATTTAACCATCCAAGATAAAAAGGAATACCTGTACAAAGAA
>JALWTO010000049.1 GCA_027082825.1 Acidilobaceae archaeon | reverse complement strand
GCTATATCAGCTCCTAGTTTTCCAGGAGGTTCAAAGAGAGCTAGAGCTATGGGGTCAAACTTTATGATGTAAAGGGATCCCTTTTCTTTGGCTAGTTTTCCTATCCTCTTACTATTTATATCAATTATTCCCAGATAGGAAGGGTATTCCACTATTATAGCAGCAGTCTTATCGTTAACTTTTTCCTCTAGATCATTCAAGTCAATGTATCCAGTCTCCTGATCTACCCTGACTTCTTTAAGTTTAACATCCTTATGTGGATATAAGTAAGCTCTTAGAGTATCTTTGTAGTGAGGATTTAAAGTTTCAGGTATCACAATTTCATTTCTTTTCCCTCTAAAGAATCTTAACGACATTAATGCCGCTTCTGCTAAGGCACTAGCACCTTCATACATACTCGAATTTACAACTTCCATATCAAGAAGTTCAGCCATAAGGCTTTGATACTCAAAAAGTGCTTGTAAGAGGCCTTGGCTTATTTCAGCTTGATAAGGGGTGTAGGTCGTGAGAAACTCGGATCTTTCTACTATGTATTTCACCAAATACGGAATATGATGGGGCCAAGCACCTCCGCCTAGAAAAGGAGGAGGTCTCTTAAATACTTTATTTTTGGACAAAATGTCCTCCATTAACCTATCTATTTCCAACTCGTTCAATTGGCGACGAAAACCTATTTCTAACTCATTCCACTTGTCATCAATTCTTACTTCATCAGGTATATCTCTGAATAACTCTTTAACGTCCGAAATTCCCAAAAATTTGAGCATTTCTTTTTTGATATGTTCTGGGCTGTTTGGTAGCCAAGGATGCGCTTCTTTCTTCAGAGCATTTCACCTCTCTGCAAGGCTTCAGCATGTAATTATAGTTTTAGCTGAGAAAAATTTATGTTTAACTTAACCAAGAAATAGTGAGTAATACGAATTAAGACTACTGATAATATCACTATATTATTCACGATTAGAAATAAGTCCTTAAATGTTAAGTTTATTATTTTAATTAACGGGCTTACATGTTGAATAGAAGAACTGCTTGGTTACGAAAGCAGTTCCTAGAAATACTCTCCTCCTTAAACCTTGATCACACTGACGGATTAAAAGAGGCCGCACACAAGCTTTTATTATATGTTAGTAAAGGTTCTCTCTCCTCCTATCACGCATTACTTCAATATGCAGTAGCTTCATTCTTATATAAAAATTATTTTGATGTGTGGGTTGAAAGAAATCACTCTGGGAATATTGTATCTGATATTTATGCCGAACATCCAGCAGGAAGAATTATTATTGAAGTAGAAACAGGTTTTATACCTAGGGAATGTATAAAAAATCCTCTCGAGTATTTAGTGGCGAAATTCTTGTATAAAGCTTCTAAATATTCGACTTTTTCTGACAAATTCTTTGTTGCATTGCCAGAACACATTGAGATTCCAACAGACGTTATTGATAATAAGAAGTTTATAGAAAGATCTATTAAAAGATGTGGATACTTATTTAATTGGAACCATCGGGAATATAGCACTTTTAAAATAAATGGGATCTTGAAGATATATTTTAATCCTATAAGAATAGATCCTCTTTCACTTTTATATAAGTAGTGCGAAATGAACAGTATACACGTCACTTGTTCATTAAAGCATATGGCTGAGATCAGCAGGTATCCTTGGGCATTCACCTATTATCTTTCTTACGCCAGATTCTAGCATATCTACAACATCCATTATATAATCTATGGCTTCTTCCCTAGCCTGAAAGCCGAATTCCTTTCTCTGTGCTCTTCTTTCTCTATAATCATAAACTCTCAGGCTTAGCTTTGCATTCTTTATTTCCTTTTCTCCAATATAAATTTCTAGTGGAGGTTTTACTGTTGTTTCAAGTCTTCTCACATCAATAGAAAGTTTTGTTTTTTCCGTAAAGAGAATAGAGGTTCTCAATCCCTTACTTTGAAGAGAGTTAGCCAGAAACTCTGAAAAAGCCCTTATGTTTTTATCAACATCTTCCTTCCCAGTAAGTATTGCGATAATCACGATCTGTATCGGTGCAAGAGGAAATGGCAATCTGCCTTTGCTATACTCTAAAAATATGCCTAAAAATCTCTCTAAAGATCCTTGAAAAGCTCTATGGACTATATAGATATTGGTCTCACCATAAATTTCCTTTACAACGTCATATAGCTTAAACCTTCTTGGAAGGTTGAAATCGAATTGTATAGTTCCAAGTTGCCACTCCTTTTCAATACTGGATTCTTTAATAGTCATTATAAAGTCCATTTTGGGTCCATAGAAGGCAGCCTCACCTTTTTCGATGAAATATTTAATACCATAATTACTGTTAAGGTACTCACCCAACTTTATTAAATTCTCTTCAGCAACTTTCCACTCCTCCCTGCTTCCCATAAACTCCTTTCCTATCAATGCAGGGTCCGAGAAGCTTAGCCTGAGCTTTATATTACTTCCCTCAATGGGCAAGTTGTATATACCTTCATAAATCTCTTTCATTTCTTCAAACAAAGATTTTATAATATCTCCGACCATATTTTCAGGAGTTATTATATGTGCGTCATCTTGTGTAAATCCTCTAACCCTTAATAGACCATAAAGACTTCCACTAGGCTCATATCTATGAACCCTGCCTAGTTCAAAAATTTTAAAAGGTAGACGAAGCTTATTTCTATATCTAGCTATTTCATGCATAAAGATAAGTATATGATAGGGACAGTTCATGGGTTTTATAGCATATTTATGTCCTTCTATATCGAATAGAAACATGTTCTCTTTATAGAAGTCTAGATGGCCCGAAAGTTCGAATAAGCTAGAGCTTGCAATAATAGGTGTTTCCACAATATAATACCCGTGAAGAGCATGAAATTTCAACAAGATATACGATAGAACAGCTCTGTAAATACCTCCTCCCAAGGAAAAAAGAGGTATTCCGGCCCCTGTATAGTGTCCAAATTCCCTACCAATTGCCGGAATTTGAGAATCGGGCTTAATTACCAAGTCTAGATCATAAGCATAGTCCATATGAGTCTTTTTATTATTCTTTATTCTTTCACTCATCTTGTCGACCTCTTAGCTACTTCCTTTTGACCTAAAAGAAAAGGATTAATCATCCTTTTTAACTTTAAATAGTGATAGTTAGTATGTTATTCAGCTTAAACACGGTTCTTCATCTATGATCGTTCTCACGGCCGTCTCATCATCACAACTCTATTAAATCAAGGTTAAATATAGCTTTTAACTTTTTAGAAAAGCTTATATATATCTCCCTTGAACAGGTTGAGAAAACTAGGGTTGACTTATTGGGATTAATATTAGCAATAGATGATCTTAGTGTTAAGAAAGCCCTTGAGATTCTAAATGATGTGTGTGACTATGTTGATGGTATCAAAATAGGAATACCTTTCTTGATCAGAAATAGCTCTTCAGACCTAAAATCCTTAAAAACTTCCTGTACTAAAAAGCTTTGGATCGCTGACCTGAAGCTAGCTGATATAGGATACATTATGGTGAGAACTACCGATTTAATAGCAGGTTTCTTCGATGCTATAATAGCTCATTCCTTTGTAGGAATTAAGAATGGTTTAGACGAACTAGCTAGATATTGTGATGAAAATGGATTAAAGCTCGTGTTAGTTGCTACAATGAGTCATGAGGGCGCGAAGGAACTCTACGATTTCGCTTTAATAAGAATGAGAGATATTGTTAAACAAGTTAATCCCTGGGGTTTGGTCGCTCCAGCAACAAGACCAGAAGTTATATATTTTTTAAGAAGAACTTTGGGATCAAAAATTAAGATTTTGTCTCCGGGAATAGGTCCTCAAGGAGCATTGCCAGGTGAAGCTCTTTGCGCAGGTTCTAACTATGAAATAGTGGGTAGATTGATAACTAGGTCTAATTCACCTCTTAAGGCCGTTCAAGAGATAATATCAGCCCAAAAACGAAAACTGAGAGAATGTGGAATAAACATGAGGTAATTAAAAAGGTGTCGTCTCATGTACATAAATAACATATCTAAAACGATTTCCCAGATTCTTTGGAATGATGGTGCAGTTAAGATAGGTGACTTTAAGCTTTCTAGCGGAAAAAGAAGCAGAATTTATATAGATATGAGAACAATTTTGGGTTATCCCAGAGACTTTAGCTGGATAATCAGTGCCTTAGCATCGATAGCTGGTATTATTGAAAGACAGTATGAAATAGAGTGTATAGTAGGCATAGCTACTGGAGGTCTTGCATGGTCAGTTCCTGTAGCTCTATCTCTCTCTTTGCCCTTTGCATATCATCGAGGAAAGAAGAAAGAATACGGGCTTGCTAACGTAATAGAAGGATGCAATGTTAAAGGGAAGAACGTCTTAATAGTGGATGATGTTGTAACAACAGGTTCCTCTATTATATCAACTTTCAATGACATAAAGATGCATGAGGGTAGTGCTAGAGTTGCGCTTGTCATAGTCGATAGGTGTCAAGGAGCTTATGAAACTCTGATAAAGGAAGGCCTTACCCTCTATAGCCTTACAAACCTATATGATATAATAGAGACGGGTGTGGAGCTGAAGTTTATTAGTAAGAACGTTGCCGATGAACTTCTCAAGGAGGTGCACTGCAGGTCATGGGATGGAAAGGCAGAGACGTGATATCTATTTTAGATTTCACAAGAGATGATTTGGAAAAACTTTTTGAAGAAACAGATAACATGAGAAAACGTCTGGATGAAGGAAATGTACCTAAAATTCTTAGTAACTCAATAATAGCATTAGCATTTTTTGAACCTTCAACAAGAACTAGAATGAGTTTTGAGACTGCCGCGAAAAGGTTAGGTGCTAACACAATAAGTTTCACCTCAGAGGAAGCTATAAGTGTGAGCAAAGGTGAAAGTTTTGCAGACACAATTAGAATGTTAGACGGCTATTCTGACTTGATAATCGTGAGGCATAAATATGAAGGTGCAGCTCTTTTTGCTGCAGAGATAGCCAAGGCCCCTGTCATCAATGCAGGGGACGGAAAGCAACATCATCCTACTCAGGCAATGTTGGATCTCTACACAATAAGGTATTTGAAGGGAACTGTAGACGATTTGGTTATAGGCGTGCTAGGAGACCTCAAGTATGGAAGAGCGGCCGCAAGCTTTCTCTTAGGTCTAACTCACTTCAGACCTAGGAGAATATATTTAATATCGCCTCAAGAGCTTAAGCTTCGTCCCGAGATTAAGGAGCTTTTGATGGAGAGGGGGCTCAACATTAAGGAGCTTAATTCTTTGGTGGATGTTTTACCTGAGCTTGACATACTTTATGTTACTAGAATACAAAAAGAAAGGTTCCCGGATCTTAGAGAGTATGAAAAGGTTAAAGGAAGTTATAGAATATCGTCTAAGCTACTTTTCTCTCTCGCTAAGAAAGATCTTAAAATACTTCACCCTCTTCCCAGAGTTGATGAAATATCATACGATGTCGATTCAACTTCCTTTGCTGCCTACTTTACTCAAGCAAGGCTAGGTGTACCTCTTAGAATGGCTCTTTTAAAGTTAATACTGTTAGGAGGTGAGTCCTAAGATGAATGCTAGGGAGGGTTTATATGTAAGAAAAATTAAGAATGGAACAGTTATAGATCATATCCCTGCAGGAAGAGCACTTACAGTTCTAAGAATACTAGGCATATCAGGCAAGGAGGGGCTGAGAGTAGCGATAGTAATGAATGTCGAAAGTTCGAGGTTAGGGCTCAAAGACATAGTAAAAATCGAGGGTAAATATCTCAATGAGGAAGACGTCAATAAGATAAGCTTAATTGCACCTTTAGCTACAGTAAATGTAATTAAAGACTACGAGGTGGTTAAGAAGTTCAAGGTAAAGCCTCCGAAGATCGTTGAAGGTATAATAAGATGCCCCAATCCCACATGTATATCTAGAAAGAGCAGAGAGCCTATCAAACCGAAGTTTAGACTCGTAAGTACTAATCCAATTAAGTTACAATGTATCTACTGTGGCTCAATAATTTCGGAGAACGAAATAGTGGAACAGTTAACTTCCCTAAGATAATTTGGTACATGCTTACTTAAATTATAAAGATGGCGCTAGGCTAAATTCAAACTTTTATTTTTCCTTTTTCTTGGTTTAAAAGGGGAAGCTCTTGACAAAACTTTTTGGAACGGCAGGTATTAGGGGAAAATACTTAGAGAAGTTAACACCCGAATTGGCTTACAGAGTAGGTCTGGCTATAGCATCCTATGCAGGTTCTCGCGGCTCAGCCACCGTAGCACACGACGTCAGAACCACTAGCCCTTTACTTGCTCAATTAGTTGCAGCAGGGCTTATGGCGGGCGGTTTAGACTCCATATTTATAGGTCTCGCTCCAACACCTACCTTAGCATATTCAGTACCTCACACTAAGAGTATGGCCGGGGTCATGGTTACCGCAAGTCACAATCCACCCGAATATAATGGTATCAAGGTATTTAATAGAAATGGAATGGAGTTCAGTAGGGGTATGGAGGAAGAACTTGAGAAGATAATAATGATAGACGATAGTAGAAAGTTACATGCTCCTTGGAATAGCGTCGGTAGACTTGTTGAAAATACTGAGATCGTCGAAGAGTATATCAGAGACCTCGTAGAATTAATGAAGACGGAGAGGAGAGTTGAAAGTAAAGTTAAGGTCGCTGTGGACTGCGCCAATGGTTCGGCCAGCAACGTCACTCCTAGAGTTCTGAGGGAATTAGGAGCCAAGGTCTTGAGCATAAATTGTTATCCTGATGGTCTGTTTCCAGGTAGAGCACCTGAACCGAGACCAGATGTTCTTAGAAATTATATAGATCCCATAACAGGGTTAGAAGTTGACGCCCTTATGGCTCATGATGGCGATGCCGATAGGTTAGCTCTTATAATACCAGGCAAGGGTTTTGTAAAACAAGATCTCCTTATAGCACTTTTTGCAAAAGAAAAATTGAAGGACAGAAGAGGAACTATAATAGTTTCAATAGATGTTGGGAAGGAGGTTGAGGAAGTAGTTACTGAGCTTGGAGGAAGGGTAATTTTCTCTAGATTAGGCAAGATTCATGAAAAACTTAATGAGATACCCAATGCTCTCTTGGCAGCTGAGCCTTGGAAGCTTATTGATCCTGAATGGGGCCCTTGGGTTGATGGCATCTATCAAGCGGCTTGGTTAGTAAGACTATCAATAAAATATGGTAAAACCTTAAGTGAGCTTATTGAAGAGCTACCGTTTTATCCTTCAGCAAGAATAAACTTTGACCTAAGAGATGATAATGAAAAGAAAGCGCTTTATTCGGTCATTAAAGAGAAACTGATTCCAGAACTTTTGAAAAATTATGAAAAGACTATGGAAATGGACGGAATTAGGATAGAGTACAAGGATGGAAGTTGGATTCTCATAAGGCCTAGTGGGACAGAACCCAAACTTAGGCTATATATGCAGGCGAGAGAGAGAAGGAAATTAAAGGAGCTCATAGATTATATGAAAGACAGACTTCTCTCAATAGCGTCTTCTGTAAACATAGCTATACTAAGTGTGGAGGAGCAAGTAAATATGGAAAGAACTACCCGTTAGGCTCATCCTCTTCCTTTTTCCGATACGCTTCTCAGGGCGAGTCTAGATAACAAGCTTGCTAATTTTTGTGGGTTTTTAGTATACAATCTGAGTTTTGTTATCGTCTTCTTATCCTTCTTAATTAGCTCCACAAAGCCTCTCTTGGTATTATAGCTTATCTCAATATCTGAAGGAAGCGGAAACTCTATTGCTGTACTCCCTAAAAGTCCTTTGTAAACTATGCCTTTTTCTGTAATTATATAACCGCTCGGAATGTTCAGCATTACGATTTTATCGACTTTTCTCAGTGCATAAACCTGAAATGCTAAGTATATAATTGAGTATCCCTCGAAATACAGTAAAAATGCCAAAAATAGAGCCAGTCTACCTGGACCAACATATCCACTTACCCAGTGAGCAATGCTATAAATCTTGCTCCACAGTATGAAAAAGTAAGCCAGTGCAATTAACATTCCTAGGGACATATACATTGTAAATTTGCTTTGTTCTTGCATGTCATTCATGATTTCCTTGTCCTTCATTTGATAATCTCTAATGTTTTTTTCTTCAAAAAGTTTTCTGGCAGACAGTATTGTGTTAACATCAATTTTTTTCGTTCCGAGAGGGGTTTTTCCTCTTCTTGATTGAAAAATTAGTGAGATCACTATGAACAGTACTATTAAAAGGTAAAGAACCTTTCCCTTTCCTACTATAGCTAAAACCACTGAGTATATTACTATGTATAACTGATTCAGTAACGCCATTCTGCGGACGTTATAGATTCCATCCAAAACTTTCAACCCCTGGTATTTAATTTCACTTTACTTTATACGCTCCAACCTCCTCATTCTATCCTAAGTGTGTCTATATTTTTATAGAATTATTAAACATAGTTCCATTAAGGGGAAGTAGTCATTGAAACTAAACCACAGTAACAATATTAAAATAAAAAGTGGCCTTGCTTTAGTAAATAAAATGGAACTACGTAAAGATGTTTGTATACATATAAGAGAAGGTGAGATAGAATCTATTGAGAGCTTTTCAACTTGTGGGGAGGACTATATTGGAAATGAGTATTTAGTTGCAACACCTCAACCTGCCAACTCTCACATACATAGCGCAGATTGCGCCTTCCCCGAATACGCCTTTGATAAATCACTCGAGGAAGCAGTGGCTCCGCCCAATGGTGTAAAGCATGTTATGTTAACGAGGCTAAGCGAGAATACAATTAAAGATTCGATTAGAGAAGTCTATTTATACTCTTGGAGAATAGGTACAGGTCTACTTATTGATTTCAGAGAAGGTGGAGGAAGAGGTTGCTTCCTAGCCAAGGAAGCTTTAAAGGAAGTTCCTGAAGGCCTTATAGTAAAGGTTTTAGGAAGGCCAGGACCTTCTTGGCCTAGCAACTGCGACGGCTTGGGTCTCAGCTCGATATTTGCTATGAATGATCTAAAACCTAAAGACATAGAAAAATATAAGCCAGCTCATGTTCATCTTTCAGAAACTCAAGAACTTAGAAGAAGAAAGGACCTTGAGGAAGTAATAAAGTATAACTTTGATGCAGTTGTTCACGGCAATTATTTAACATCTGAGGACCTTCAGATATTGAAGGAACGAAATATATACCTGATACTATGCGTAAGAAGCAACATGTGGCATGGATTAAAATTACCATTACTAAGAGAAATATTTCTCTATAAGATACCCATAGCCTTGGGAACGGATAATGCTGGACTTGTAAAGCCTAACATCTGGAGAGAACTAGAAACTCTTCTTCTTTTGATGAGACTTTATGGTATAAAGAAAGAGGAGTTACCTAGGGCTCTCCTAGAAGCAGTTTTCATAAACGGTTATAAGGCAGCACGAGTAAAGCCTAGAACTATTTCTGAAGGAGAAGAAGCGCATCTTCTTCTTTTTGATGGAGAAAAATCTGGTATACTGAGATCATTAAATACTTATTATGCTTTAGCAAAGAGACTTGATTATGACATATTGCTTTACAGGATAGATAAAGAAAAAGTTTTCAAGTATAATAAGAACGACTAGTCTCCTTAAATCTTTCCTATACCAGCATCTATTAACTTTTTCAGGTTCATAGTGTCAAGTACATTACCTGTTATTTTGATTTTTCTCATCATAAATGCTTTCATGGCATCAAGCTCTCCTTTAAGAACTTGATTTAGGACTTCTTTTGGAGCGCTTATAGTGGCTATAGGGCTTGGGTGGGTACCTTCAGACACTTTAAGTTCGCCGTTCTTTATTTCAATATAAAACTGTTCTCCGGAGTCTTCAACTTTGAACTGATAAACCTTATTCCACGTTTTTATTTCAGGTAATTTGCTTGATGCCTTCGAGAACATTTCTTCAATAATCTTCTTATATTCTTCCAGAGCCATACCAGATCTCCCTCTTACACCTTTGATCTACTGGACCTAAGGGATACTATACTTAAATTGAACTCTCTGTAACGGTATACTATTTTGTAATCTTTATTAATGTCTCTTATTTCATACATTTAAAAATGAGGATATGAAGCAGGAGTCATACATTTTATATTATAAGGGTTTTCACAGAGTCTCACACCTTCTATATTATGAGTCGGTCTTTTGAAGAGGGGTGCATTTTTTGAGTGGAAGAAGAGTAGCAATCGTGGGAACAGGACATAGTAAGTTCGGCGTTAGAAACGATGTTAACATTGCCGAACTTGCTTGGGAATCCGTGAAACAGGCAATGGCCGAGGCTTCCCTTGAGCCTAAGGACATAGATTTTGTCGTTGTATCAAATGTTGGAGGATGGAGCAGCGAACCTCTTCCAGCAGTTGTTGCATTAGAATACTCTGGACTCACGGGCAAAGGCACAATGCGTGTTGAGGCAGCTTGTTCTTCAGGAAGTGCAGCAATTAAGGTGGGATATGATATGGTGAAGTCCGGCGAGGCTGACATAGTCCTTGTTTTAGGAGTTGAAAAGATGAATGAAAGCCCTACACCTATCGTCGTAGAATTCATAGGAAGGGCAGGTAATTACTTCTGGGAATTCGAAAACTTCGGTCTGACCTTCCCAGGATACTATGCGTTACATGCAACAGCATATATGGCTAGATATGGTGCAACCGAGGAGGACTTATGTAAGGTTGCAGTTAAGAACCATTACTATGCAAGCTTTAACCCTAAGGCTCAATTTCCCAGGAAGATCAATGTTGAAACGTGTATGCAGTCGAGATATATTGCATGGCCGCTTAAACTCTTTGACTGTAGCCCTATAACAGACGGTTCGGCGGCAATAATATTGGCGAGTGAGGAGGTCGCTAAAAAGATAACCGACTCACCCGTTTGGATACACTCGATCGGCGTTTCTAGCGGAACAAGCAATCTCTCAAAGAGAAGCGACTTCACTCACCTTGAGGCTGGAAGAAAGGCTGCACAAATGGCCTATAAGAAGGCTGGAATAGACCCCGAAAATCCTGTTAAATATTTGGACTTAGCAGAAGTTCACGACTGCTTCACCATAGCTGAAATAATGGCCTATGAAGACCTGGGGTTTGCAAAGAGAGGCGAGGGTTACAAGTTAATCAGAGAGGAACAAACATACATAGGAGGACTTATTCCAGTAAATCTAAGTGGTGGCTTGAAGGCAAAGGGTCATCCCTTAGGAGCTACAGGAATTAGTATGGCGGTTGATCTTTCGCACCAGCTTCTAGGAAAGGTCGAGAAAGGAAGGCAGGCACCCATAAAGAATGGTAGAGCTCTTGCTCATAATATTGGAGGTACAGGTCATTATGGTTACGTAATAATTTACGGTCTAGATAAACCTAGAGAAGCTTGAGGTGATAAAGAATGAGTACTCAGAGGGAGCAGGCAGATATGTTCTTTAAGCAATTAGAAGATTTTACAAGAACCATGAAGGAGAGCACTGGAGCACCTATCGTTTTCGATCAAAAGACTGGTGTGGCAATGTGGTACGATCAAAGGGAACTGAAACTCAGATTTCTAATAAGTATAGAGAAAATAAGAAAATTCTTTGAATGTCGATTATTGCTAACTCCCTGAACGTCAAATCCCACCAAAAGATATTTTCCATCAGGGGCATCAATCAAGTGAGAATCTCTATCTTTGCCAATCTTGGAATAAAAGTTTTCAATCATACCTGCAAGAGTGTAAATTTTATGGGGCGAATCGCTCCCGTCCTCTGGAATTTGACGAATGCTAGAGTACTCCTTCCCAGGTCCGATAAACCACACTCCTTCGGAAAACTCCTTAAGTCCATTAACCATCAACTCATATTCGCCTGAATATGCATCAATTGGCAGAGAACCAATAAAATTC
>JALWTO010000048.1 GCA_027082825.1 Acidilobaceae archaeon | reverse complement strand
ATATAAAGATAATTGTCTATGATGAAGCCTTCAGACTTGCCTTAGACCTCGCATCAGGAAGGTTACACTTGGGCATGGCACCCATTCCTTCACTTCTTCTGGCACACAGAGCAAGTCTTGGTAGAGTCAAAATAATTGGGGGAGGAAGCGGCAAGGGCTCTGGAGTTGCCATGAGTAATGAGGGCTTCGGACATGCAACCACCATGGCCTCTACTATGGAGCTCTGTGCAGAGCACATGAATCTTAAGGGACCTAGAATCTATGTGAGAAAAGGAGAGGAGTTATTGGAGATATTAGAAAAAGGAAAAGTAGAACAAGTTGTTCTTTGGGAACCATATCTGACACTAGCCAGGGAGAAAGGATTTAAAGTAATAGAATGTGACCTTCCATTTTGTTGTGTTCTTGGCGGTCATGTAAGCATAAGTAATAAATTTGAGAAAATAAAAAGAATATTTGCTCACTCAATATCTCACCTTAGGACCTTTGGCTTTGATAGCCTTATCTATTCTGAACTGATATCTATTCCAAGGCCTCTTATTGAGAAGACTGTTAGGTCATATACCTTTCTAGAGGAAACGCCTATAAATGAAGTAAAAAAGATCTGGAATGAGGTTTCTGAAGTCATAATACCAAAAGATCTTACATTGAAAGAGGCGTTCTTCTGATTACTTCCTTATCCTAGGAACCAGGAACTTTTCACCAGCATATTCTACTAGCTTTACCTCACCGCTTCTTATCAGATCACTGAGAACCTTCTGTGGATCTTTGCCTCTCTTTTCAGCAAGCCTAACTATATAGGAAATCCTTAAAGGATGAACATATACGGTCTTTATTACCTCCTTTTGTAGATCCTCTCTAAACCTGAAGGTTGGAGGCTCAGGTGCTACAAGAAGCTCAACCTTTTCCTCTTCAAGCTCGCTTAAAAATATTGAATAAGCCTTCAGAATTCTCTCCTCTCCTGGAGGTCTTACCCAGCTTTCAGCTGGGGGTCTTACTGGAACCAATATATAAGATTTGAAGAGATTTTTTAATGACTTTAAAAACCTTGCTATATCTCTATACTCTTCTTCATTATCATTAATGCCTGAAACCAACATGGTCTCGCTTATCAGCCTCCCTTTAAACACTTTTGAGAAGGTAACTATGGAATCAAGTATCTCATTAAGATCTAATTTTGGATGAGGCCTATTCATCTTTCTCCAAGTCTCATAGCTTACTGTATCTATCTTAACAGAGACTATATCAAAAAGAGAAACCTCGTCTTTTATGTCATCCATAAATAAAAGTGATGAATTCGTAAGTATAGCTAACGTAGGGCTTCCACTATCTTTAATAAGTCTAGCTTCAAGTCCAAGGTTAACATCGAGCGTGGGCTCTCCACTTGGAACAAAAGTCACAACATCAGGGACTCTTTCCCTATAGGCTTTTATTACCTCCTCTGCAAGTTTCCTTGGGTCATAAAAACTCCTTCTCTTTATTTCGAGATGGTCCGTTCTTCCAACCTGACAGTAAATACAAGAATAGGAGCAATACTTAGGAAAAACATTGTTTACCCCCAAGCTCATGCCAAGTCTTCTTGAGGGGACAGGTCCAAAGACCATACCCTCGTTCAAACCTACGGCCTCCTAAGTCATGTAATCAATAACCTCTATTCTATCATCTGGATACACGAATACAGTTGAACCAGTCTTAACTGTGCAGAATTTCTCTGGGTATCTCTTACGTACATATTCCTTGGCCTCATTCCCACTACAGTGGGCAGGGCATATTTTTTCAGTAAGAGATGCAAGTTTTTCTAGCTGCCTATGGCTTGGGCCATGGTATCCACCCAAAACTGCTAAAACCTTAAGACCTGTCTTCTTAGCTAGAGTCTCTGTTAATCTCTCAGGACCAGGATGGCTACAGCCTACTACAACCAGGAGCTTATCATTAACCTCTATTCCTAATGCCTGCTCCTCAAGACCCCACATCCCAGACTTGAGAGGGCCACTTAACCATAATCCAGGCCTTATACTGGTAAACTCATTAACTGTTATGAGCCTAAGGTCAAGACCTTTAGCCCAATTGGCAGATCCAGGAGGCATATAAACTTCTACACCAGGCTTTTTCTCAGCTAATGCCGAAAATCCTCCATAATGATCATAATGATGATGACTTAAAACTGCAAAATCTATCGACGACAAATCAACGTGAAGTTTTTCAGAATTATATCTTATTACATCTGGTCTTGTATCAGCGTCAAAGAGTATTTTTAATCCGTTATACTCTATATAAAGGCTCCAACCCCAATCATTAGCAAGACCTGAAGTAGCTTCATTATCATTAAGCACTATCGCCTTTAATACATAGGACAAGAGTCATACACCCATTTTGAATAATACAATTCGCCTTAATATTGTTGTATCCATGTAATTTTCAGTAATACATATAAACTCTGTAATACATGTATTACATTGGTGGTACGTATGAACGAAGAAAGAAAGGAAAAAGCCTATACTATAAGAGGTATAGATCCTGACATTTATGAGAATTTTAGCAAAATGGCAAAGAATATGAATGTTGGTATAGGGAAGCTCTTAAATGAAGCTATGAGAATGATGATCTCTTTAGTAAGTGTTGGCAGTGACATAGGAATCAAACTTGGAAAACTTGGAACAACAGTACTAAAGGAGTCGAGAAATATCATCAGATCTTCACTGCCAGCTCCCGATGTCGAGATCATTACTGGCGTAAAGGAGCTTGAGATCTCCAGGTCAGACCTTGAAACCATGGAGAAACCAGTCATGTTGTTGATGTGAGGTAATTTGATCTTTGACAATGATGTAGATTGGGGTGTTATTGAAAGAAAAGTAAAAGGTCTAAGACTAGTGGATGAGGTGGTAGTTCCAAGAAATATACCAAAACTTCTTTTAGCTAAGAGATGCTCTATGGTAGGCAGGATAGCTACCAGAGACAAAGCCCCAGAGAGGCAAGAACAGTGAGAGAGTTTGTATTCGTTGGGACCTCGGGCTGGCTTTATGACTGGAATAAGGCTGGTAATCTTGAATGGTATGTCAGGTTTTCTGGCCTAAATGCTGTCGAGCTTAATGCATCTTTTTATAGATTTCCTTTTAGAAACCAAATATTAGGATGGATGAAAAAAGGTAGGAAACTGAGATGGTCTATAAAGGTCCACAGATCTATAACACACTATAGGAAACTTTCTCCTGAAGCATTAAGTACCTGGAGAAAGTTCAAAAATCTTTTTGAACCATTAAATAGCACCGGCATTCTTGATTTCTTTTTACTTCAGATGCCTCCTAATTTCACAAAGACTAGCCAAAATATTATAAAGTTAAAGAACTTTGTTAAATCCTCCGAAGTAAAGCCTGAAAAGATAGCAATAGAGTTTCGACACGAGAGCTGGTTTACAGATGAGATTATTAAACTTGCAGAAAATCTTGGCATAGTCGTTGTCTCTGTGGATTCTCCTATAGCAACCTGGATAAGACCTACTAAAGAAACAATATATCTTAGAATGCATGGAAGGAGCTCTTGGTACATACATAACTACTCTTTAGAGGAACTTATTGAGATTTCAGAAAAAATTTTAAGTCTAAATCCAAAAAAGATCTATGTCTTTTTTAATAATGACCACTGGATGTTAAAAAATGCTAAAACTTTGCTTAGCATGCTTAAGAGAGAACCAAGGTGAACCCTATGAAAACCTGCAGAATTCTTCTCATGGGTTATATGAACTTTAGCAAATATTTATGGAATCCTGCAGAATTAATTATTGAGAGACTGGATAGTTCTGAGATAGAGGGCTGTAAGGTTATAGGTAGGAAGTTACCTGTAAGTCTCAACGATGTCAAGAAGCTTGTAAGAGAGTATCTTAAGGAAGTAGATCCTGAGATTGCTGTTGGCATAGGTCTTAACCCTGTTTTGAAGAATGTTACCCTTGAGCTTGCATCTTCAAATGTAATAAGCTTTGGAGTTCCAGATGAGAAAGGTTTTAAGGCCTCCTTTGATCTCATAGACGGAAACAAAGTTAAGGTGATTAAGACCTCTCTTCCAGTTTCCAGAATAATTAAGGCCTGTGTAATTAAAAGAAATCTCCCATTAAAGCCTTCGATCGGAATAGGATCCTACCTTTGTAACGTCCTAGGATATCTTACTATGTCTTGGGCTAAGGATAATAGGAGATATGGAGGATTTATTCATGTACCTCCACACACAGATCTTGCTATGAAAATTGGCCTTAACAATTTCCTAAGCATGGGCGAGATGTTAGAAATTGTAAAATGTATCTTAGAAGAAACCATTAAATCTTAAAAAGGAATAGATCCTCTACCATTAGTTCCAAGAGACTAATAGAGAATATACCCATATTGAAGTTTAACATCTAGTCAAATCATAATGGTCATTGTAATAATAGAGAAAGTTTTATGCAAACTACTGCAATGGTTGTTCATTCTTTAGGCACAGCTGATAGAAGACCTCTTCTATTAAGTAGCTTGAAAAACTCTCTCATCCAAAGATGGATATCCCCAGGATATCTAGATGTCACAAGATTTCCATCGACAACCACAGGTTCGTCAACCCATATTCCTCCAGCAATCTCTACATCATCTTTGATCCCCCAGTAGCTGGTCAATCTTCTGCCATTGATCTTCTTAGCACTAATTAGTAATTGAGGTCCATGACATATTGCAGCTACAGGCTTATTTCTTTCCATGAAGTGAGTTACTACATCAACGGCCTTCTTATTATTCCTTATTCTCTCAGGTCCTCTTCCTCCAGGTAAAACAAGCACATCAAAATCACTGGGATCTACGTCATCGAATTTCAGATGAATATTGACAATATATCCATGCTTTCCCTTAAGTTCCCCTGTATCTTCACTTGCAAATAAAGTCTCAAAACCAGCTTCAAGTAATCTATAATAGGGGTACAGAGCCTCTATATCCTCAAATTCTGATCCGACAAGTATCAGTGCCCTGGGCAAAAACTCTCACCTCTTAGGAACCGTTAGAAAAATAGGTTTAGGAAAAATAAGGTTTTAATGCCAACAATGGCCCTTATAAGTTCTGCAAGCAATGAGGAGTGTGGTGGACTCTGAGTGACCGCCTTCGGCGGCAACAGTGAGGACTAGGAGCCCTCTGAGCTTCTTGCTTCTTCAGTTGCTATTTACCGAATGATTAAGGGAAAGCCTTTTTTGCGTATAAGACATCAGTCTCTCTTGGTGAGATTTATTGTTATATACAAGACCTCCTAATGTGTCCAGTTTTACTGGAGATATTATAGAAAATGATTTTAGAGCAATAGTTATTCCTGTCTTTAAGAAAAACAACAAAGTTGCTATAGAGGGTGTTGCTGAGAAGGCTGACTCCTTTGCTAACGGTATGTTCAAGGAGGCCATAGAGCTAGGCCAATTTAAAGGTGAGGTCGCAGAGATCCTAAAGATTTTTACAAAAAACAAGGTATTACTATTTGTTGGTCTTGGTGAGCTCTCTGCAAAAGATGAAGAGAAGCTGGAGAACATGAGAAGAGCTTATGCTGTTGCCTCTGGCAACTTAAAGGAGACTTCTGAAAAAGTTCTCTTTGCTGTAGAGGGTTCTCTGAAAGCCGATTTAAAGAGAGAAGCAGTTATAGGAGCTCTTTTAGGTTCTTATGCCTTAGAGAAGTTCAAAAAAGAAAAGAAGACTAAGCTAAAGGAAGTATACTTTAATATTGAGAAAGAGATTATTGATGAGGCTACTGCCATTGCCGAGGGTGTCTATCTTGCTAGAGATTTAGCTAATGCGCCTCCAAATGAAGTTACACCTTCAAAGCTTGTTGAAAAAGTTAAGAAACTCTTTAAAGGATTAAAAAATGTTGAGATCGAGGTTTATGACTACAAAGATCTCGTCGAAAAGGGATTTGGGGGCATAGTTAGTGTTGGTAAAGGAAGTGATGAAAAACCTAGACTTCTTATACTGAAGTACAAGGGAGGACGGAAAGATGAAAAATCACTAGCAGTCGTTGGAAAGACAATAGTCTTTGACAGCGGAGGCATAAACCTGAAACCTTCACAATCTTTATTTGACATGAGGGCCGATAAGGCTGGAGGAGCCACTGCCTTAGGCGTTTTCTGGACAATAGTAAGATTATCACTTCCACTAAATATAGTTGTTCTTATGCCGGCTGCGATAAATGTCCCTAGTGGAAGTAGCTATCTACCGAGTGATGTCATAAGAATGTGGGATGGAACATATGTGGAGGTCACTAATACTGATGCCGAAGGCAGGCTAACCTTGGCTGACGCTTTAGCCTATGCAGCCAAGGAACTTGACGCCAAGGAAATAATAGATTTAGCAACACTAACTGGAGCTGCATGGATAGCTTTAGGTCCCTTAATAGCCGCATACTTCACAAGAGATGAGGAGCTATCAGAACATATAACAAGTGCATCGAAAAAGTCTGGAGAAAAGATCTGGAGACTTCCATTAGAGGATTCATATAAGAGACTCTTTTCAAAGAAGGCTCCAGTAGGAGATATAGCTAATGCCGTTGCTAGGGCCGGAGGTGCTATAACAGCCGCGCTATTTCTTGAGAGATTCATCCATGGAAAACCCTGGATACACCTTGATATAGCTGGTCCCGGGATAGGTTCTGATGCTCAAGGACTTGCCCCAGAATACTGGCCTCATGGAATAGCACCAGGATTTGGAGTAAGACTTTTAGTGGAGTACATAAAGAACAAGACCATCGAAAATTAAAATAATAGGTTAGTATCGAAAGAATTTCATTCTTAACATTTTTGCAACGTTTTTTAAATAATTTATAACATCACCTTTTATAAGAACATGATGATTACTTATGGCTTTTTCCGTGAAAGGTATAGGATCCTTTTCATCAAGTTCCATTACTACCTGTGTTCTACAGCGACCACCACTAATGGTTCCTGAAACAATAACTTTAGCCTTTGCTACTGCAAGGGTCCTGTAGTCTGGCGAGACAGCTGCCAAGGTATAGATACCATTGCTAAGGGTCCCAGAGATTGCATAAGGTCTTCCGGTCTCAAAGTGAGGGATTAGAGTTGCATAATCCACAAGCTTTAAAGCTATGGTGCAATGAGCACCTACAAGTTTATGGTCATTATAATCACTTGGATTGAATATCCATCCTGGATTTCCTGTAAGCCTTTGAGCTATGCCAAGAAGAAGTAGACTTCTTAGATCGGCCTCACAAGCAGCTGGAATTCCTTCGCTAAGAAGAAGGGAAAGAGTTAGGCATGGAGTAAATTTATACTTGATTATAAAAGGAAAGCAATCAATTGCGAGGGCATTAGCATTTTCGCTTTTAAGCATCTCTTTTGTGACTTTATAGAGAGACAGAGGACCTTTAATCAATGAAAGATTTGAACCAGATGTGTCAATTCCTTTTTCAACAGTGTTGATATCATTTTCACTAATCTCTACATTATTTAACCTATCCTTGATGGAATCTATGTCAATAACCTTGACCTTCCCAGAAACCTTCTCAAATTTATTTATTTCATCTCTCTCGATGTCCCCTATTAAGATAACCCTTAAGTTCCTTACATACTCATATAGATCAACTATCTTAACTATATTCTCTAGAGTGTTTTTATTGAAATCAGCAACATGAAAATGAAGTATAACTGAAGACCCTTTGGCCTCTAATCTTGCTCTTGCAGATAATGCACTCGGCAGACTGTTATGATAGGGATGGGATACCAAAACTAAAGGATGTTCATCTACTCTCTCATCTATCTTCCTAATTACTTTGCTTGTACCTCCAGTCATTACAAATATCATGGGAGTTTCTTGTATCTCAATTTTTTTGACGTCGTCTGGTTCTGTTATTATATTATTGATTTTGAGTCCAAGCTCTTTCAAAGAATTTTCAAGCCTTTTTATAAGCATGTCCAAATACTCCTTCCTGTGAAGTTTACTTGCTACAGCTAGAACCTCCACTTTAAAAGACACCAAAAGAGGTTAACAACCTAGGGTTTTAATATATAGTTTTAACTGATCAAAAAATATAAGCTAATAAAGGTTAGGAGGAGCCTAATCATGAGCCTTGAACATAACTCTCTCATCATTTACTATTGCCTCTATTTTCCTCTCTTCCTGTAACCAACCAATAACAGAGGCCAAAGCCGTTCTATTGAGATATATCTGCCTAGGACTTAGTTGGGCCTCAGACAGTTCTTTTGTGGCAAGCACAGCTAGTCTTTCTAGATCAATAGGTCCTTTCTTGGAAATTATATCATAGACATAATCATACACCTTCTTGACAGTAAAAATGTTCTTTTCAATCATGGCTATTGCTCTCTTCTTCTCAGCTATAGGCCCATGACCTGGTACTACTTTATAACCATCTTCAACATACTCTCTGAGCTTTTCTAGGCTATTTATCCATGACCTAAGATCTGAGGCAAAAGGGATTCCAAACCTTCTGAGCACCTTTTCTCCAAGGATAGAATCAGCTGCCACAAGAATCTCATCGTCCTCTATAGCAAAGCCTGTATGTCCAGGAGTATGCCCATGGAGATCTATAGCCCTGATACCTGGATATATTTCTTCATTCCATTCAATGAAGTCTGTGACTTTAAGGATTACAGAAGGCATTGATGCAAATCTCTTACCAACAACACCACCATAGACTACATTAAACCTGAGTTCCAGACTCTCTATAAGACCTACACAAAGTCTGTGAGCAAAGATTCTCTTTTTAGAACCTTTAATAAGTTCCTGAGCGACAGCAAGATGGTCTGTATGCCCATGAGTTAATACTATGGCTGATATCTCACCTTGAAGTTCCTTAATAGAATTCTCTATAATCCTGTCTCTATTTCCCCCTATTCCAGGATCTATAACAATAAACCCCTCATCACTTTCTACAATAGTAGTGTTGGGACTTCCAGGTAAAATCCAGGTTCTCTCTCCAAGCTTTCTGAGCCTTTCCATCATATGCACCATGTACCTAGTGGATAGACAAATTAAATATAAGGACCATTTCATATCTGGAGCTCTTTGGCACAATATTACTTAAAATAGTGTTTATAGAGTACTGAAAGAAACTCAACTAATGCTTTATTCTTCTTGATGCCCAAAGAATTTTGCCAAATCGTTGAAGAGTACAAGCTAAAAGGTTATTCGTCAGCCAATGTTAATGAGAACAACACGGCAATGTTGGTTGATAGTGTTGCCTACCTCTTCGAGACAATACAGAGAAGGTCGTTTTAGGATATTACTATGAGCCATCTGTGAAACATGGTTTTTCTCAAGGTGATTCAAGAGCGAGGTGAATTGAAAATGGTGCGGCCGCCGGGATTCGAACCCGGGACCTCCGGCTTGGGGGGCCGGCGTCCTAGTCCAGGCTAGACGACGGCCGCCCTTCGTAAGTGGAAACTGCGGCTTTAATAAAGACTTTTTCATCTCTCATATTTTAAGTTAAGTGGATTAAAGGGTCAATTTATTTTAACCAAGATAAAGAGGCTTTGTTTTTATAACTACACTCTCAACTCCTAAAAATGTAAAGATGACCTTGCACAGGCTTCCTTCTCAGCGACTTCATGTTCGATGACCTTTTAATGTTAAAGAACTCTAAGGTACTTAAGCGAGATATACCCTCTATCACAGACACGATCTGCAATACTTTTAAATAGAACAAACCAGTAAAGAAAAAAGGACAAAAACAATGGAGATATACAACTACAAGTACGCTCCAGAATATATCATAACAAAGGATGATGTTGAGAAATATCTTTTGGGAAAACTTCGTAATGGAAGAAAGTCCTTAGCTATATATAAACTTCTTAAAGAGAGACCTGAGTTTATAAGTAAAGTCATTAAAGGGAAAAGAGTACTAGCCATTGAAGGTGACTTGACCTATCTCGTTGAAGTTAGAAGTGAAAAAGGATACTATAAACTCAGGACGCTAAAGAACAACATAACAACTATAGAAATAAATGGAATACATATGCACAAAGTTGAAGGCATAGACCCCTTGAGTGATGCCAATAGAAAAGTTAGGTTAGCTAGAACAAAAGCAGGACATAAAGTGTTAGATATCTGTACAGGTCTTGGGTATACAGCAATAGCAAGTATGAGAAGAGGTGCACAAGTAACAAGTATAGAAGCTGATGAGAACGTTCTATGGATAGCTGAGAGGAATCCCTGGAGCAGAGAACTAGAAAGCAAAAATATAATTATAATACTTGGAGATGCAATAAAAATAGTAAATGACCTTCCAAATAACTTTTATGACAGGATAATTCATGATCCTCCAAAAATATCTAAGAGTTCTGGTCAGCTTTACTCCCATGATTTCTATCTAGAGCTTTTTCGGATTTTAAAAAATGGAGGAATACTCTATCATTATACTGGTAAGAGTGGAAGACTAAGAAGACTTAATATTCTGGGAAGCGTTGCCTCTAGATTAAAAAGAGCTGGTTTTCATATAGCTAAACTTGATAAGATTAGCAGTGGAATAGTTGCTAAAAAACTTTAAAAATTATTTTCTCGCTTTTACTAAAAAGAGTACTTATTTTTTAAGGATGAGAGTTATTTACCCTAGACTCGTGGATTTAATGATTGAGAAGAGGGTGCAAGCCTTGGCTGTAGCTGAGACTATCTACCACGACGTTCTTGTGCTTGGATCAGGAATAGCGGGTCTAAGAGCAGCTGTTGAAATAAAGAGAAAATATGGGGAGAAAGTCGATGTTGGCATCATAAGTAAGGTCCACTTAATGAGAAGTCACAGTGTTTCCGCAGAAGGAGGAACTGCTGCTGTACTTTATCCTGAAGAAGGTGATAACTTTGCCCTCCATGCATGGGATACTGTCAAAGGATCTGATTTCCTAGCTGATCAAGACGTCGTGTGGAACTTCGTTAAGCTCATGCCAACAGAAATTTTACTCCTTGATCACTGGGGGATGCCCTGGAGTAGAAGACCTGACGGCAAGATAGCCCAAAGGCCATTTGGAGGTCATAGTTTTCCTCGGGCAACGTTTGCTGCGGATAAAACAGGTTTCTATGAGATGCAGACCCTGTACAATAAACTTCTTGAGTATGATGGCTGGGAAAGATACGATGAGTGGTTTATAACAAATATGGTAGTTGAGAATGGAACTTTCAGAGGAGTTTATGCAATAAACCTAAGAGAGGGAAAGCTCTATTTATTCAAGGCCAAGGCAGCCATAATAGCCATGGGTGGTGGCGGAAGACTATACCATTTCACAACATATGCCCATACAGTCACTGGGGACTCCTATGCTGTTGCTTGGAGAGCTGGAATTCCACTTAAAGACATAGAGTTTGTTCAGTTCCATCCTACTGGAATAATACCCTCTGGAATACTCATTACGGAGGGTGCTAGGGGAGAAGGAGGACACCTTTTAAACAACAAGGGAGAGAGATTTATGGCTCGTTATGCTCCACAGAAAATGGAACTTGCTCCAAGAGATGTAGTTTCAAGAGCCATGATGACAGAGATAATGGAGGGCAGAGGATTTAAACATGAAGATAGCGGCCTTGATTACGTTCTGTTAGATCTTAGACACCTGGGAGAGAATAAAATAAACGAAAGATTACCAGCTGTGAGAGAGATTGCAATAAAGTATGCGGGAGTGGATCCCGTTGAGGAACCTTTGCCTGTTAGACCTGTGGCACACTATACAATGGGTGGAATAAGAACTGATACTTCCTATAAAGTTCTTGATATTGAAGGAAAGTGGATAAAAGGCTTATTTGCTGCCGGAGAAGCTGCATGTGCGAGCCTTCATGGGGCAAACAGGCTTGGGACCAACAGCACTGCTGAGTGTCTTGTATCTGGCAGAATAACGGGTTTGCTTGCCGCAGAATATGCACTTAAGGTCAATGAGAATGATGTAAAGGGACCAGATCCTGAAAGAACCAAGAAGGAAGAGGACTGGGTCTGGGGGTTCCTTAAGAGAGAAACTGGAATCCCAAGCTATGAAATAAGAGACAACGTAAGAACAATAATGGGTAAATACTTCTATGTCTTTAGGGATGGAGATGGAATGGCTACTGGACTCTCCAAAATAAAGGAATACAGAAAACTCTTCAGAGAGAAAGTTTATGTTGAAGATAAGGAACCTATATATAATACTGACCTTGTCGCTGCGCTAGAGGCTGCAAACATACTTGACGTAGCTTTAGCCCTTGTATCAGCTGCTTTGAACAGGACCGAGAGCAGAGGAGCCCACTATAGATTTGACTACCCCAAGAGGGATGACGAGAACTGGCTCAAACATACAATCATTACAAGAAACGGAGAAGATGATGTTTCAATAAGATATGAGCCTGTCAGAATAAACACATGGCTACCTATAGAGAGGAAGTATTAGATTGAGTTGTTTGCATCATCGCCTTGTGCTTTGAGGTGGTTTAAGATGGGTGAAGATGAGAAAGAAGGTACTCATGGAGTTGTTAGAACTTTTAGAAACATGCCTGGATTCTGGAAGGCAAGCCTGAACCCTTGGCTCATAAAGGTTAAGAATCATCCTGAAAGATTGGCTTTTGTACTACACAGAGTTACCGGTGCGATTATTCTCTTCTATTTGCTCCTTCACATAATTGTTACTGATATTCCAGCCTACAATCACAGCTGGTATGCTTGGGAGAACATTATGAAATCTTTCAACAACCCAGCAAACCATATAGGAGAGTTCATAGTTGCCGGCTGTGTATTCTTCCATGGACTTAATGGTATAAGACTCCTGCTCACCGAGTTCTTTGGTGTATGTGTAGGAAGGCCTGAAAGACCTAAGCCTCCGTATGTGGCCCCTACTGCAAAGAGCTGCCAGAGAAAGCTACTTTACTTGGTCTTCATTCTTGCAGCAATTTTCTGGGTGCTTTCAGGTCTCATAATATTTGGTGTCTGGGGGTGAAGAATTATGGGTAATGCCTCGAGATTAGCTATATGGCAATACATTACAGCGATAATACTTATTGCTGTACTTACTGGTCATCTAATTGAGAGGTTTCCTCCAGTGACACATCAAGCTTATGACAAAAGCCTTAGTATGAGCACTGTGTATTCTAGATTTAGAGGAGCCTGGGGTATTGGACTCTTATTACTAGCTTATGTTGCACTCTTCCATGGACTTAATGGTATAAGAGGAATGCTTTATGAATGGTTACCGGGACGTAGAAGAGAAAAAATTTGGGATGCCATCTTCTGGATACTCTTCATTGCATTTGCATCGATTGCAACATATACGATCATAGCACTACCCCCTCTCCCCAAGTAAGTGGAGGTGATGTAATGTGGCCATGTCAGATTTAAAGGCTGCAACAAGAGTTCCCCCGAAGGAGGTAACCATAAGAATTCGAAGATACAGTCCTACAACTGGCAAAACTTGGTGGCAAGAATATAAGATCAAGTCACATAGAGGGATGACCGTTTTAGATGCACTTCTTGATATAAAGGCAAAAATAGATCATAGCATAGTCATGAGATACAGCTGCAGAATGGGTGTATGTGGATCCTGTGGGATGATAATAAACGGGACCCCTAGACTTGCCTGCCAGACACAAATTGCTGAGATCGCCACTGAAAACAATCCTGTTATAACTCTAGAGCCCCTCTATAACTTCCCTGTACTGAGAGATCTATTAACGGATTTCACAAACTTCTTTAATAAGCACAGAAGCGTCAAGCCTTATCTTCTAAGGGAGGACAAAGATGAGAGAGAAGAACCTTACGACCAGTACATTATGAGCCCCGAAGAATATATGGACATATATGAATACAGTTTGTGTATAAGCTGTGGTCTATGTTATGCAGCATGCCCTGTGACGGCCATGGATCCCGAATACCTTGGTCCACAAGCACTAGCATATGCAGCCAGATATGTCTTAGATGTAAGAGACGAAAAACCTGAGATTAGGCTCAAGATTGTTGACACAAACCATGGTTGCCATAGATGCCATTATGCTGGCTCATGTAGTATGGTATGTCCTAAGGTTGTCGATCCAGCCCAGGCCATTCAAAGACTTAGGCATACACTGTATAGATGGAAATTAGGCATGTGGAGGAAGAAGACCGCAAGAACGGCTTCTCCGCCAAAGGAATGGAAACCAAGAAAACCACTACCTGCTGAAATAAAACCCGTTAGATCAGATATTGACTATGAAGCCATAGAAAAAGAGCCTGTGATGATAGAGATTGATGGAGTCAAGATAAAGTTAAGACACCTGATACCTACCAAGGCAGATAAAATGTTTGGTGATGAGAGAAAGAGAGCTGAAACACAAAGCGGCTAATTTTTTATATAACTCTTAATAAAAGCAATATTCTTTATCAACAAATTGTAAGCACTCGAAAACTGGACTGATAAAGGCCATCCCTTTCAGTACAAATATTATATTTTTGTTTGAACTAGAACTTCTAAGGGCAATAAAAATGGACAAGGATCACGAAAATGAAAGGGTGTCAGTTGTTGATTTACTTAATAAACTTCCAGGAATCATCTCGGCATTTGTGATCAATATCACTAAGAAAGATGTCATTATCATTGATCCTGGACCTTCAAGCAGTTATGAAAGACTTAAGGATTGGATTGAGTCAAGAGATCTAAAACCAAAATATATCATTGTAACACACATTCATATAGATCATGCTGGTTCCACTGGACTGATCTGTAAAGACTACCCTGTAGAAAAGGTCTTTGTACATCCCCGAGGCAAAAAACATTTAATAAACCCTAGTAAGCTCTGGACTGCAAGCAGAGAGGTACTTGGTCCTGTTGCGGAGCTTTATGGAAACCCTGAGCCTGTTCCCGAAAATATAATATTTACCCCAAAAGATATGGAAGAAATATCATTTAACAACAAAACCTTTAAATTTATATTTACACCTGGCCATGCAAGTCATCATATGAGTATACTGCTTTTACCCAACAAAGTAATGTTCACCGGAGATTCGGCAGGAGTGATTCTAGACATAGAAAATAAACTTATACAGGCACCCACAACTCCTCCTATATTTAAACCGAAGCTCTATCTAGAAAGCATTAACAAAATGACCAGTATAAATCCTAAGCCTCTCTTTATTGCTCCAACACATTTTGGCATGAGAAAGCCGTTTTATGAACTTATTGAAAAACATAGGAACCAAGTGATTAGATGGCTTGAGACAGTATCCAGAACAATAGAAAGGGGAGTTGAAGATGTTAATGAAATAATTGAAATCCTTGCAAAGAAAGATACAGATGTTAAAACAATAATGCAGAGTAAAACTGACTTTCTAAAGAAAGAATTTGTTATCAACAGTATCTTAGGAGTTATTGATGCAATAAAAAGAGGAGAGTGGCCTTGAGAGAACTCACAATAGGTCTTTTGCAAATCCCATCATCAAATTTTCTTGACGATTCTGTAGATGTCCTAAACAGATTTTCAAAGAAAATCAGGAACGCTAATATTGTAATACTGCCTGAATACGCCATGATAGATCCAACTGAGCTAACTTCTCATGAGCTCCTAAACGTTGCCGAAAGTCTAGACAATCCAGGAATTTGGTTAAAGACTCTTTTCAGGGTGGCTAAGGAAAAGAATATTTGCCTGATAGGAACCCTCTTTACCAAAGGAAAGAAAAAAGCTAGAAATACCGTTGTGCTAATAAATGACAGGGGAGAGATAATCTCTCATTATAACAAGACCCATCTCTTTGATGCATTTGGGTTCAAAGAATCAGATAAATTCGAATCAGGTGACTCATTGTTCAAACCGACAAGGCTATGTAATGCAAAGATAGGACTGGCTGTATGCTTTGAGCTTAGATTTCCGGAAATATTTAGATATGAAGCCCTTGAAGGAAGCGACATAATAGTAGTGCCTGCTGCATGGTACAGAGGTCCCTTGAAGGAAGCGATGTTAGAATTCTTAGCTAGAAGCAGAGCTCATGAAAACACCTTGTTTCTGGCTCTTTCAGCACTAAGTGGTGAAAGGTTCACTGGAGGAAGCATGATAGTAGATCCTTTGGGTTATGTTACACTCAATGTTGGTCCCCAACCAAATTATATGGAAACAACAATAGATCTTGACAGAATATTAGAAGTGAGAAAATATTTACCCCTTTTAAAGCTAAGAAGAAAGGAACTTTATTACAAATAAAAAACTCTGAGACTTAGAACTCTAAAAACAGCCACAGCATGTGCGAGAATCCGGGATCTGATAAAATGATGAGGTGTAACTTCGGCGAACTGTGGCTCCTTTAAATTTTGAAATCAAGATCTCATAACAAAAAGCGTACACATGGCTTCTTCAGTCAGAGATATTATCAATGCACTCAATGAAAGTAAAAGACCATAAAACGTACTGTTCTTCTCCTTCAAATTCTCTATGATAGATTTTATCCTACTCGAAAGTCCTCTGGCTCTTATTATTCTCCTAAAGCTTCCAGCTGCAACACCTCCAAGAACATCGCTGAGTGCAGCCCTTAGGGCACTAACATAACCTACTGCCCTAGGATCTTCAATATCTTGAACTGATCTAGCTAAAAGCTCTATAATATCTCCAACAGGCTTTAAATTAGATATGAGAAATGAGAAACCACATGCAGTTAGATCGGTAGAACCTATTCTACTCATGAAGTGAAGACCACTTCTTACAGTCTCATCTATGAAGTCTCTAAGAGACACAACCTTCTTTAATGCTTCTTTCTTTCTCTCCTCATCTCCAAGTGCCCCAAAGGCTATGTCTGTCAAAACATCATGTATCTTTGAGTTTAGGATCTTCAGATTAATTCTTGGGTCTGTCTGAGGGCATTCAAAACCTAATTCTATTGAGTTTTTGGAAATCCTACTAAAACTAAGAGAGACACAACCTTTACTTTTCTCTAGAGCCTTTATCAAGTTATTTATGCTATTTCCATTACCAGAATGATAAAGAAGCTCTAGTCTATCGGCTCCACATAGATAGAGACATCTAACAACAGACTTTGTGACTGCTTCATTTTCAAGTACCTTCTTTATAGGCAATCTGATTGTCGTTTTTCCTGAAGATATTGTTGGATCATAAGGCATAATTTTTAAGTGGTCCCCTTCATCTATAACAGCTACCTTATCACCAGCCCTCAAACCTAGCTTTGTTGCCCAACTTTTAGGAATGGTTATGACTAGGCTTGAGCTACCAAGCTTTTGAATCTTCCTATTTGTTATATTAACCACCTATGGCCACCTTGCTTATAACCACATAAATATATAATAGGGTGAACAAAAATAAGTTTAACCCTTGTTAAAGATATAAATTTGCTTGGATTGGTTAGCTTTTATTATTGGCACAATATTATATAGGAAGAATATTTTTAGTATTACCTTACAATTTAATTTATCGAAGAACAATGAAACCAGAACCTAATGAAAAGGGTAAGGAGCTTGAGAACGTAGTGGAACACTACCTCAGGCTTATGGGAAAGAAATACAAAAGAAATGTAAGGATTAGAGGTATTTCTGGGGCCCTTCATGAGATAGATTTCCTAGTACTCCTTGAAGGATATAACAAAGAGATCATTGAGGTCAAAAATCTAAGCAAACCAGTGAATAAAGATATTATAATGAAAGTAGCCGAAGTTGCTGATGATATAGGTGCTTATAGAGGTACCGTGATATCATCAAATGGCTTCACAACAGGTGCGTTGAAAATGGCTAGAAAGCTTAATATTACCCTGATTGATCTTGAGGATATTCTAAAGTCTATTAGGGTTCTTAAGGAGCCATTAGATGTCACTAAATTTTCTCCTCTATATAGTCCAAAAGACTCATTAAAATACATAAAACGTTTCCTGAAAGGACCATTTTTCTTTAAGATGGAAAATGTTGAAGATATTAAATGTGTCGAATATCCTTTCTATGAAGTTCGTGCCATAAGACGCTCAAAAAAGAGAAATGGATATCATACTGAGCTCGGGATACTCTTCTCTGCATACTCAGGACTTCCAGTAGCTTTAACCAAAGAAAAATTTAGGGAAGTAGGGGACAAGATATCTTCCCTTCCCCCAGACATACTTGAAGTTATCCAGAGAGTTCAGGGAAAGAAGGTCTGTCGAAAGGAGTTTGTAAATCAATATGGAGAAAGTGTGTGGAAAAGAGTAGTAAATGTTATCAAAACACTAAAAATCGGGGACCTAAGAAAAGAGGGTAGAAACGTGTGTATCAAAATGCCAAAAATAGTCCCCGATATAAAGTTCTTTATCCTTGCTGAACATTCCCTTAAGAAAAATAACAAACTACTCAACCAAAAAGTATCTTGTAAAATAGTTGAACCAAAAACATCTCCAGGTTTAATTAAGCTGTTATCCGAAACCTTGCTTTCTCTCTCAGTCATCAATATAAAACTGCTTTACCTACCATTATATAGAATAAAGATAATACCTAAGAGAGGACCTAGGAACAAATATAGATATATTTATCTAGCTGCATGGATAAAAAAGGCTATAGAGTATTTACCTACTGATGACTTAGTAAACATTTAGCGTCTATACAAAAAGAACCTCCTTCTTTCCTTTTTCTTCTCTTCGGCTTCAGGAGGTTCGCCTTCAAGCTCTTCCACAGGCTTACAGATAAGTTTCGCATAATAGGATTCAGATCCTATCTTCTTGAAGGCATCTACCTCTACTTTAAACTCAGCTCCAAATGCTGAATCCAATATACCTGCTATAGTTCCTAGAACAAGAGGATTTTCTATTTTCTGAACTGCCGCTAATGCCAAATCATCAAACTCTATCTCAATGACATCATCAACCTTGTTTACAGAAAAATCACCAAAATAACCCAGAGATTTGAATTCCCTGAGAACAGCTTCCACAAGGCCTATCCCATCAATAAGCAAAGAGCTTTTCAAGTCTTCTGCCATGGAAAATCCTCTGTAGTATGAGGTTCTATATAGAGTTGTATTTACTAAAGAAGTTATTACAGGATCCCCTCCTTGGCCTATAGCATCAACCATACTGTTAAGAAAGTCTACAGAAATTATTACCGTTCTGGATCCATTAAAATCGAAGACCAGTCCTACATCCTTAGGAGCATAGATTCCCAGATCATGAGGGTTTTCATCTAGGATAAACTTTTCAACATAATCAAACTTTTTTATCTCATCTATAGTCTCCTTAAAAGCTTCGGTGTCCTCCTCAGGAACTTCAAAAACTAAGATAACTATTGCTCTCCCTCGCATTTGCGAGTTTCCTAAGGACCATCTGATGTTAGCCCTCTCCACTTTTTTTCTAACGTTATCTATAACTTCTGTAAAGATACCTGGCCTGTCCCCCCTTATATATAGTATAAGGGTGAAGTAATTGTAACCTTCCTTGGTTTTGATAAGAGGTGGTAGCTCCACCCTGAGCTTTGTAGCCTCTTCCTTACCCAAGACTGTAACACCTTTACCTATTACCTAATTATATCCTCTTCCTTTCTAAACGAGTCCAGCTACTGAGTAGCCTGATTAGTTTTTAAATTATTGATAAGAAAAGATAAGAATATATATACGTGTTCTTTTGACTAAGGTTAATTTTCCTAACCTAATATGAGATTCTTTATAAAAATAAAAGCCTCAACTTTTAAAAATATAAGACATAGAACACAGAAAGTTAGGATGGCAAACTATGATCAAAAGCAAAAAACCCTTAATAATGGCCCTAGGAAGGACATTGGCTATCTCTGCTATTATAGATGATGAGCCAAATGAACCTGAGGTGTCTGACGTTGTTAATTTAGCTAAGAGATATATGGAAGGTGAAAATAAGGAAAAAATAATTCCTAATGATCTAATTAGATCGATACTATTTCATACCCTAATCTATGGAGGAGTACAACTCATTTATATTAAGAAGAAACCCATAATGCCTCTCTCTAGATATCTGCCCGATATAAGGTTAGATGTTATTACCTGCAATTCTCATAAATCCAACTACCTTACATATGACGAAACTATCCTAGATCTATGGGTTACCTTAATAAATGGCAAAGAGAATAGTTTCCTAGAAGAAATGAGTAAATATTGTCTAATATTTCCAAAGGGATACAGGATAGTGAAGGGGAATAGGGAGCTTCTGCCCGTTGGCCTTCTATATACAAATGAGTAAAGGGTCTTAAACAACCCCTAAAAACCTAATAAATGTTTCTACCCCTTATTAACATGTAACCAAAGTTCCTAAATCTTCATTCTCTAGAACATCAAGGAGTATATTAGGGTCTTGGCCGTTAACAAACCTGACAGATATCTTTGTTCTCTTCAGGAAGTTTATTGCCGTATGGTCGAATAATTCATAGGAACCTGCAAGCTGAGGAGATTTTTTTACAAGCTCATGGAGTTCTTCACAATTCATCCTCTTAATCCTTACTGCTCCAGGAACTCCAGGGGCAGGCTTATAAATTCCATCAACATCAGAAAGCATGTTAATTACCAATCTGGATCTTAAAACATCAGCCAAAGATATCGATACAGCATTGGTACTCTGACCTGGCTGTAAACCTCCAAGTACTACAACCTTCCAATTTTTAATTCTTCCAAGTACATCCTCAAGAGACTTAGGGATACTTGACGGAGAAAGAGGATAAAGTACATGGGCTAAGACAAGTGCATTAAATCTAGCAGCCTCTATACCGATCATATCAAGTACCGATTCTGAGACCTCAAACTCTCTAAGTACCTTTATTGACTCTCTGGCAAGAGGGCCTCCTCCAGTTACTATTCCTATAATTTCAAATCTATCAGTAAGCTTGTTGATAACATCCCTTAAGGATCCTAAAAAAACTCTCCTAGGAGGATAAAGCAATTTCCCACTAATCTTAATGACTAGAGTATCTGAGGTGGCTAGCATGCCAAAGCACCAACCCCCAAGCTGAGCTTACAAGTATATAATATACTAATACAAAAACGAAAATAGAAAAACCAAAGAAGCGATCATATCCTAAAATATTCTCTGGAAAACCTATAACAGCTAATAATATAGAGAGTGCCGAAAGTGAGTTTATTATTGAAAGAAATATCGATTGTGATAATTTCTTCATGAGAAATGCTGGTACTAAAGCAGCCAGAAAGGGACTAAGTATATCAGCCAAAAGTACATCTCTTATTTCAATAAATGCAATCAGCGCTAGAAAAGTCCCAACCGATACTGATATGGCCACCTTAAGTCTATCCATAGCTCCCTAACCTCCATTAATTTCAAAAGACGCTACGACATTCAAGGAGCTAGGGGTGGAGTTAAGGTCCATTACCACATAGTCTCCTTTAATCCACATCAAATAAAGGTTGTAATAATATCTGCTAAAAGGATTTCCAGATATCCCACCTGGTAATGATACATATATCTTGCTTGTTCCAAGATCGCTTACAAGCCTTACACTCGGCCCATGCATGACGGGCATTCCTTCCGTAGAAGAAAAACTGCTAGGCATTGCAACATTTATTGTATAAGGTCCTCCTGATGCCTCTTCTTTAGGGTAATTGAATCCTGGAAAGAGAGATCCTAAAGGATTAACTGGATCATAGTAATGTATTCTTCCATATATCCATGATGCATAATTATCGTTTCCATAAAACTTTCTTAATACACCCTCAGCCTCTACAAGACTCCTTGCTGAGAGTTCTTCTAGGAAGCCCTTAGGTAAAATTTTATATATACCAGGTCTTCCAGCCATATAGTCCTTTATGAGAGACTCTGCATATTCTATCCTAAAGGCTGTAAGATCAGAGAAGTTTCCATAAAGATAGTGCCATAAATCCTTATGAAACTCTAATGTCCAGGCTAAAGCTACCGTTGGTTGCCACATATTTTTAGACATAGTTCCATTCCAGGCAATAAGCTTATTAATAATTTTAAGATTAGAAGAAGTTAGAAATTTTTCTCCGCCCATTTCAAGAAGTCTAACCAATAAGTTAGTATAGGTTTTAACTGAAAGATCTCTAATATCTAGTTGTACATTGATTATATCATTTATTGTTATCTTTCTTGGGTTTGAAATAAGCTGGTACAGAAGATTTTTTATTCTTTCAAGTCTAAATCTATCTGCATAGTGATAACCTATATAAAAACCACAGAACCCTTTCCAAGGCTTTGTGTTAGCTGTAGCTATGAACGGTATTTCAGGGTCATAAAGTATTGGTAACTTCTCTAAATTGACAAAACCTTTCCAGAGACCTTCACCCTTGCTTCCATTGAAAGGCAAGAAACCCTCATTTATTATCTCTGTCCCATTAATTTTTATTACAGGAAGATTTAACCTTATAGGATAATAGCCTACAGGGCTCCAAGCAATGTTCCCTTTGCCATCAGCGACTACGAAGTTCTGTATCGGACTACCAAAATATCTCTGAGCATAAAGTGCCTCCTTTACACTCTTAGCAAAGTCAAGGTTCATTATAAATTCTAATTCATTGCTTAGATACAGACCTGTCCATGAAACGGCATATTTAGTTCCATTTACGTCAAGCAGAGGCCCATTCACTGTTTTGTATATTGTTATTATTTTGTATGTATATTTTCTCTCTATAGGATTCCATATTTTTATCGAAATGTTTCTAGAGAGCGGGATCAACCATTTCCCCATATAATAATATTTGGTCCCATTCCAGGCATAATAATAGTAATCAACAAAGTCTCCAAGAAGGTCTGTAAAACCCCAAGCTATGTGCTCATTTCTACCTATTACAACAAATGGAGAACCTGGGAGAGTGACACCTGCAACATTAAGTCCAGGTGCCTTAATCTGAATCAACATCCAAAGAGATGGAGCTGTGAGAGAAAGGTGAGGATCATTGGCAACTATTGGCTTTCCTGAGCTAGTAAAGTTTCCTGAAACTACCCAGTTATTGCTTGCTCCTTCTATGTTCATTTCAAGACTACCTAGAAAGCTATTAATCCTGCCTATGAATTCTGCTAGAGCTGTTGGATCTGGTGCATCAATTACATTTTCTGAGAGCCCAGAAGCTGATATACTATTTGTTGCCTGAGATTCTAGACCTATAACTAAACCCCAAGGCTTGCTAGCCACACAAGGAGCTACAGCTAGATTCTCAGATCTGTTTATAGCATCCATAAACAGTAGTATCTGGGGACCCCATCTTAACACTAACTTCTGCAAAATTAAATCTGAATCGTCATAGGAAAGCATCAATGACAAGAATTTTTCCACAGCAATTACGTCTTTGAACCTCCAAAGCTCAGGTATTTGACCTAGGATCTTATATTCTGGTGGCAATATGTTATTTTTTACAGCAAATGCTATATAATCGTTTATGCCATTAATGAAGTCCTCTATATATCTTGTAAGATTTCTAAAGCTTCTGTTATTTCTTATATAAGTAGCTGTATTGGTTATTACCTCAGGAAGCCACAAACTATTTATAAACCTATCCTCGTTAAAGGCTTCTATGCCTAGGAGTGCTGAAAGGTTCCCTTCTATGAGCCTTCTTATAAGATCCATTTGAAAAAGCCTTTGGCTTGCTTCAACCCATCCAACTGCATAAAAAGCTGCATCTTTAGTAGTTGCATATATATGTGGAATTCCATATTTATCAAAGACCACAAAAGCTGAACCTCTTACACTCTTTGTCTTTATAGTCAAACCATTTAACATATTCTGTCTTAGTGAAGAAGCTATCCCTTGAAAAGGATCCAAAAGAGAACTCAAAGATTTCATAAAGGTAAACGGAACTACAGAGAATATTATTGCAATAATTACTAACATGGCTTCGATCCATTGAAGACCTCTATTCAAGTCAATGTACCCACCACTCCAATAAACTTTTCATTGTATATAAATAATCCCTAAGATAGGTTTAATATTGCTCACAGAATAACTGTAGTTTTCAAAACTTTAAGGTAAGGCACTATAAAAATTTCATTTCTTTCCCGTCAAATGCACTATATCTATGCCTTCAGGAAACTTCTTTATTCGTCAATAGTCCAATAAACCATCAGTCTATGGACTGATACCTTAAAATAGGAGAAGGACTCTCTGAGTAGCAAGGTGCAAGATATTTTGAGGCCTGAATCAAAGGTTGGAATTCATGGATGGGGGACCTATGTCCCTCGTTATAGGCTTCCCATGAATGAAATTCTGAGAATGTGGGGATGGCCTCCTGGACAGGAAAAAGGATTAGGCATGAAAGAAAAGGCTGTAGCTGGCCTCGATGAAGATTCTGTAACGATGGGTTGGGAGGCTGCCCTTAATGCGATCAAAAGAGCTAAGGTGAATCCAGGAAAGATAGGGGCTGTCTTCTTTGGAACAGAATCAAAACCCTATGCAGTAAAGCCCAGTGCAACAATAATAGCCGAAGCTTTAGGGATAACTCCAGAGACTATGGCTAGTGATCTTGAGTTTGCATGTAGAGCTGCAAGTGAAGGACTTAGGTCTACAATAGGCCTTGTAGCTTCTAATATGATAGAATATGGTCTAGTTATAGGCAGTGACACTGCACAGTCTAGCCCTGGAGATGTTTTAGAGTTCACAGCCTCAAGCGGTGCCGTTGCCTACATAATAGGATCTAGGAAAGGTTCTGTGGCTTACTTTGAGGGTAGTTATACCTATGTGACTGACACCCCAGACTTCTGGAGAAGGGCACTTGCACCTTATCCAAAACATGGTGAGGGTTTCACTGGTGAACCTGCATATTTCCATCACATAGAAATGTCTGTTAAGGGACTTCTTGAAGAGCTTGGCCTTAGACCTAGTGATTTCGATTACGCAGTATTTCACCAACCTAACGGAAAATTCCCATTAAGAGTCGCCACAAGACTGGGTTTCCCCAAGGAAAAAGTCCTACCCGGATTGGTTACACCAGAAATAGGAAATACGTACAATGCTAGTGCACTACTTGGATTAGCAAGAGTCTTAGATACGGCAAGACCTGGAGAGAGAGTTCTTGTTGCACCATTTGGAAGCGGAGCTGGTTCTGACGCTTATAGCGTTGTTGTTACAGACGTTATTGAAGAGAGAAAGAACTTAGCCCCAAAGTTTAACGATTACCTCTTGAGGAAAAAGACCATAGATTATGCACTTTATGCAAAATACAGAAGATTGTACATAAGCTATTATTGAGGTGATCCAAGATGAGCAATGCTGTTGTGACAGGTACAGGAATCCTAAGAGTTAGAAGGCAGTACTCAAAAAGCCTCAAGGACCTTGCAGCCGAGGCGGCATTTAAGGCTTTGGATGAATCTGGGCTTGATTCTGTAGACTATGTAGTTGTTTCAAGCAGTTTAAGTTACACAGAGATAGGCCAGCTTGGCTTGTCTGGACATATCTCAAATTATATAGGACTGACAGGAGTTAGGTCAATTGCTGTTGAGGACGGAGAAGCCTCTGGACTTGCAGCTGTTGAAGTTGCTACATATCTAATAAAGTCTGGTGTTGCTGATAATGTTCTTGTGATTGGTGTTGATAAATTAACTGAGTTTACAAGTGGGAGAGTTTACGAAGATCTTCAGAAAATTAATGACTCAGAACTGTTTTTACTTCATAAAATAGGACATGCTGGTATGGCAGGTCTTTTGATGAGAATGTATATGAATAGATATAATATTCCTAGAGATGAACTGTCCTACTGGCCTGCACTAATGCACTCATATGCAAAAGAGAATCCTAACGCCATGTTGAGATTTGCAATAGATCCCTTAGCTGTCAAGAAATCTTTATCAATAGCAGATCCAATAACGCTTCTTGACTCTTTTCCTCTAGGAGATGGTGCAGCAGCATTGGTAATTAGCAATAGTGAAGTTTCGAGAGGAGAAGGCTTAGCCAAAATAAAGGCTTGTGCATCGTCAACAGGTTTCACAAATCCATTTTCACAGGATGACCCGTTAAAAATAGGATCCCTAATCTCGGCATATCAAAAGCTCATTGAAATGACTGGTTTAAAGATTTCTGATATTGATGTTATGGAAATTCATGACTCCTTTACTATAACAGCGATGATGATATTGGAGTCTCTTGGACTCTCTAAAGAAGGTGAGGCCGCTAAGGATGTTGCAAATGGAAAATATAGTAAGGATTCTAGACCAGCAATCAACCTAAGTGGTGGACTTAAAGCCAGAGGACATCCTATAGGAGCTACTGGTGTTTACATGATTGCCGAACTTTCAAGACAGCTTGGCGGTGTATTTGAAGGGGTTTCTTTGAATAATGCATCAAAAGCCCTTGCTATCCAAATCAACGGGTTTGGATCCTCATCTAGACTAGTTCTCCTTGAAAGGAGGTGAGACTGATATGACGGTTGAAGATCTCTCCGTTCCAGCACATTGGAGAAGAAGATTAACATACTATAGGCTTGTAGCAGGCAGATGTAAGAAATGTGGAAGACTTCATTATCCACCAGCTCCAGCATGCCCTTATTGTGGCTCTAAGGATTTAGAGCTTATCGAAATAAATAATAAAGGTAAACTCGAGACTTATACAATAATCTATTCAGCTCCTGGCAAGAGTAGAGGTAGGGCCCCAATAATAGTTGGTGTTGTGAACATTGAAGGATTAAGAATAGTAAGTGAGCTGACTGACATTGAGCCGGAAGAATTGAAAACAGGAATTGATGTTGAGCCAGTCCTAAGGAGAATGGATGAGGATACCAATAAGGGCATAATTAGATATGCCATAAAGTTTAGACCTGTTTTGGTGCCAAAAAGTGAAGAAAGAGGTTGATATTGAAAATATTTTTAAAAAAATTGAAAAAAATAAGCTAAGCTTACCTAAACTTGATTCTTTTTTAGGAAATGGAAATCTAGCTACTCTTATAAGAAGACTTTATTTGGAAAAGAAATTAGGTATTAATTTGTCAAGCATAGCCTCAACAATATTAGACTTTGATGAGATTGCAAGCAGAAACATTGAAAATTCAATAGGAGCGATTCAGATACCTTTAGCAGTTGTTGGTCCTCTATCGATAAACGGGGATTATGCCAGTGGAGAGTTCTACATACCCCTAGCAACAACCAGGAAAGCAGTTGTCTCAGGAATAAATAGAGGGTGTGAAGCCATAACGCTTAGTGGAGGGGCTCGAGTCAAGATAATAAAAAATTATATTGTGAGACACACTCTCTTAAAAACTAAGAACCTTGCTGAAGCTATAAAAATCGATGAGTGGATTAAAAAGAATTTCGAGTTACTTAAAGATGCTGCCGAGAGGATCATACAACATGGAAAGCTTAAAGAAATCAGATCGTTTATAGCTGGAAACATTATTTGGTTAAAACATGTTTACCTTGTTGAAGATATCATCAATGAGAATTCTTTGACAAAAGGTATTAACGAAATATGTGAAACCCTTAAGAAGAATCTAGACAATATAAAATGTATTACTTTCGATGAGAATTTGCATGACAGCTTCAAGGGGTCCAGCTATCTTGATGAATTTCATAGCAAAGGTAAATATGTAATTGCAGAAGCATTAATAAAGGATGACATACTAGAAAAAGTTCTGAAGACCTCCCCTGAGAAAATTTATTACAATAAACTTGCAGAAAATCTCATAGATAATAACATAGCTATCTGTAGCATTAATTATAATATACGTTTTGCAGATATAATTACTTCAATGTATATGGCCACAGGCCAGGATCTCCTTAGAGCCATTAGGAGCAGTATAGGATGCACACGGATAGAAATTAGAGAAGAAAGCTCTCTTTACATAAGTGTCACTCTACCAAATCTTGAAGTAGAAGTTATAGAGAAAAATATAGAACTGCCTACGCAAAGAGAGGCCCTTAGTTTAATAGGTATCACGGAAGAAAACCCACATATTAATGCATCTAAGTTCGCTGAGATAGTGGCCTCTACAGTCTTGGCAGGAGAACTTAATTCGTTAGCTACTGTCCGCTTATCAGCCCATGAGCGGCTTAACAGCCATTAAATCATTCATACTATAGATAATATGGCTTATAATCTTTGAAATGACAGGAAATGACATCTTAGCTATTTGATTTATTTGAATATAGTAGATCAATCTATCTGATTGATGTTCCAGTTTAGTATAACCCTTAGATAAATATTAAAGGCCCACACTTATAATCTAGTAAAAACATTTTAAGGAAAAGTTCTTGCTTCGTTAAATTTATAACAACTGATTTCATAATCTTATTTTAAAGGGGAGAAAGATCATCAAACTAAAATAATCTATGTAAAGGTGTTAGTAATGACCATAGGCAGGAATATTAATGAACTCGAAAATAAGGCACTTGACCTAGTAAAAAAGAGCGGGAAAAAAGGAATTTTACAAAGTGAGCTTTGGAAAACTCTGGGTCTTGACAGCAGAGAGGGCTCTAGGCTTGTTTTAAGACTAGTAAAGAAAGGCCTCCTGAGTAGAACACAGGTAATGGTTAATGGTAGAAAAACATATAGGCTTTTCTACCGAGAAAGAAAAGAGGTTGTACCAAAGGTAGTTATAAACGCCAAGAGCATAATCGATATACCTTGTGCATCTTGCCCTTACATAGATGTCTGTGAGATAGAAGGCTTTTATGATCCTAGGCAATGCCCCCTCCTAGATGCATGGATAGATTCTCAAATAAAAATAACATAAAAGGTTCTTAGAATCTCACAAATTCCTTAAGAAGCAATATAGTATTGTTAACTATAGTAGTATATTTTATGAAGCTAGAAGATAAATATCTATAAAGTTCTACAGAAACCTTAAGAATCTATAAAATGGAAACTAAGACAAACCTTACCGAAATCTATGAATTAATAATTGCTTAAAAGTCTTACAAATGAATTGATCTGTTTCAAGTAACGTTTTTATCCCTTTTGACTCTGGGGTTTATGTCGGAGGTGAACCTGCGTAATGGAATTCAGTCATAAGAGTGCAAAGATTATCTTGATTACGACTATGGTAATTGCAGTTGCATTAGCTATTGTGACAAGCATGTCTATGGTAGCAAGTGCCCAAGGCGGAGGAGGATCATCCACCTCATCAACAAGTGGATATAGATATATAGGTGCAGGTCTTGCAGTTGGTCTTGCAGGCCTTGGAGGAGGTTACGCAGTCGGAGTTGCCGGAGCCTCGGCAATAAGTGCTATTGCTGAGAAGAGAGAGATGTCTGGTATGGCACTCTTGATAGTAGCACTTGGAGAAGGAATAGCAATATATGGATTGTTAATAGGGATCTTAGTATTGGTAATGAAGTAATCTATTAAATAAAAAAAGTCTCAGATTCTTCAAGACTCCTTTTTGAATTCGTCAAAGCTTTTATCTCCTTTAATGAAAATGGCTCCTATTAAAACTACAATAAAGTTGACTATGAGTCCCCAAAGACCGAAGTGTATACCTAGATAGTTTCCAGGACCAAAGAACTTCAGATAAATTATTGTTGCAAGCCCAGCTATTAGACCTGCAGACACATTCCACTTGTTGATTCTTCTCCAGAACATTCCTAGTACTGCACCAGGAAACATCTGTGTTATCCCTGAATAACCGAGTAACAGAAGTGCAACAAGTCTTCCTCTAGCAACAATAGCCAATGTTAGTGCTAGGAGAGCGTAGAATACCACGAAAAGTCGACTGGTCAGAACAAGTTCCCTATCAGATGCTGAAGGTTTGGCTATCCTGTATATATTACTTGCTGTGAGCCCTGCTGCAGCCAATATTATGGCACTTGCTGTTGAAGCTGCCGCGGCAAATCCTGCTGCTCCAACGACTCCTAAGACCCATTTAGGATAAGCAAGCTCAACAGCCTTAAGAATAGCCTCATCAGGAACTGAAATTTTCAGTCCAGCAGCAACAACTGTTAGTCCAGCAAGGACCACGGGCAACATGAAGAATGAGTATAATGGTAGAACTACATATGTCTTCTTTAAGGGCTTTATATCTTTGGCTCCAAAAATGCTAGGCCAGAGATGTGGCCAGATAAAGAATCCAAGGCCTGAGAGTATCATTGTTGATAAATACCATGTTAGCCCCAAAGGAGGATGCAAATAAAGCATCTGAGGCTTAGTTTCCAAAAGTTTCTCGAAAAGAGGCCCTATCCCTCCAAATTTTATGAAAGGTATTGCAAAGACGACACCCCAGGCAATTATGAACATAAATATACCTTGGAGAAAGTTAGTCCAAGCTATTCCCCTAAGTCCACTTGTATAAACATAGATTAACACCACTATCAGAGCTATAGTCATACCTAAGTTTATGGACAAAGTATTAAGAGAACCTACATGAAGTATATATCCTAGTCCCTGAAGTTGTAGCTGTACATAGGGTATGATAAATATGATTCCTATTAAGGCAGTAAATACGGCTAACGCCTTACTTCCAAATCTATGCATAAAGTAGTCTGCTTGGGTTACATATCCAAACTTTTTTCCTGCTTTCCATACATGTTTTGCATAGAAATAACCAAATGCATATGCAAGGGATCCATAACCAAATGCATACATTATTGGCATACCAAAACTATATGCCCACCCTGCAACTCCTAAGAAAGCGTAAGCACTGTAGATTTCTGCAGCCATCAAAGTATACAGGAATAATGCTCCGAGAGCCCTTCCAGAAACAAGATATCCTTCTAAATTAAACTTTCTCTTTATTCCTGCCAACACACCAACTATTAACGTCACTCCTATCCATGTAAATATTATTGATAGTGAAAGGGCAGTTTCATTCAATCCTATCGCCCTCCAAACTCCACTTTATATGCGAGGAACAGACACAGAGATGTTAATGCCATCCAGATAGTATCCCAAAACATCAATGGAGGCATGCCAGCTATCAGAGGTTTAGCTCTATTGAATAAGGGCGATATTATTATATACGCTATCCACGGTATGGAGCCCAGAATTATTGCAACCAGCTTTCTCTCTTTGTCTACCATGTACCCACCTCCTAACCACTCTGAAAACTATAAAGACAAATATATAAGAGTTAGGTTTGTTTCAGTCTGTTCTATATATTCTTAATGCCTCTATAGATTTGATAATTTTACACATCTTATGCATTGTAGTATTATTTAGACTTATTGATGATTCCTATTTCCAATACAAGATTACGCATATAAAATACTCTCCTGATCGCAGAAACATAGATGGAATTTCGATACTAATACATGACTCATTATAAAGTGTTAAAGAAACATAAAGTAAATTTTGGCTTTTTAAGGTTAAAGCAAATATCATGGCAAGTAAACGTGATCATGAGATTTTAAATGAATATAAAATGTTTCAAGCCATTTTGAATAAACAGTTATTTGAGAATATCTTAAAGGCTTTTGTTTAAAAAAACTTTTCTCTAATATTAAGACACTAAATAGAAGGGCCCGTAGCTCAGCTAGGATAGGGCGCCGGCCTGCGGAGCCGGAAGTCCCGGGTTCAAATCCCGGCGGGCCCGCCATTTTGCAATCATATGTTTATCATTTTGGTTTTAATGCATGTTGAAGTCCTTGTAGCTACTTAGTTGTGTTTTACTGCTCTCAAACTGCTATCAGTTAACGTACTAGATGTCTCTGAGTCTTATTATTAGCTTTTTCTCCCACTCTCTAAATATTATTTCAAAGGCTTCGAAGAAGCCTTGACGGCCCAGTATTGCTATATCGGAAGCTATGTATTCTGTAAATGCTATCGGAACCGTAATTCTTCTTAGTCCTTCTATTGATACTTTCACTTGCTTCTTAACATATGCTCTAATATAGCCTCCTATACCTGCAAGATACACTTGTTCTGCATCCTCCAAGTCTATCCCCACATCATCGGCGATACTTGTATGAAAAAGGCTTATAGCGGCACCGCTATCCACTAGAGCATGGACAACGGTTCTTTCCCTACCTTCAATTATTATTGGTATGATGGGATAGTATCTTTTACGGTATAAGACATATGAAAATATCTTCTCCTTAGAATTAGCCTTTGCTACCTTCATTACTCAAAACCTTTGAAATATGCCTTGTATTCAGACAACTAGTAGATCGTGGCTTGGGACTTTAATAACTCCATACTCGTCTTTCATGCAGCCTCTCTGAGCCATTATCTCGCGTAACTCCTTTAGAGTCCTAGCCCAAGCAACAACACGACCATCCACTACAGCAGCCCAGTAGCCTAGCGGAACCTTGTCCAACTCACCGGGCTTGATCGGCTGCACAGCTTTCTTTAAGGTAGCCAAGGTATTACACCTCCAAACCCAGTATAACCTCAGAAACCTATCCTTAAATATATCTTATACTCCAGTTAAGGCCTTGGTGCTCATATGACTCAAAGCATCTCTTTGAACATACTAGGGGCTGAAACGTTAAACTGTAGTTTTTTGTGTCGAAATGCATCTTTCTGACCTCGGGGTTCCCGAGGGGAGTATAAAGGCTCCCGTAGGTGGCCCCGAGGAGACCGTGATGAGCCCAGCCGTGTCTGATACGGTATGATATAATTTGATGAATGAGGACACGGTTCAGGTGAACGGCCTAAAGACTTCTTAAGAACTTCTATGGCAGCTTGTTTGGTATCAATTTTTAAGCCATTTTAAGTTTTCTCTATTAGGATGCTATGTTTACTAGGATTATTAAATCTGAGATTATTCTATAATGGGTTAGGCTTTACTTTAATGACATATAAAAACATAACCCACATATTAAGTAATAGATGCATCTTACCGAATCAGTCTTCGGAGCTGGGGTCCCGGGTTCAAATCCCGGCGGGCCCGCCACTCATTGTGAATATTACTGCGTTAACTACTCCTAGGTTTGATATTTTTAATTATTAATTTTCTTAAACCCGGTATCAGGGTAGGCGCATTCTTCATATAGTTTAGATATTTTTCCCTAAGTACTCAATGAGTTCCCTCTCCTCTATTTTTATGAGGAATAACCAATGCTGGAATGAAAGCAATGACTATGAATAACCTTTCTTCTGTAGCTGCAGCATAATATAACGATGCTATAAGAAGAACTGATAACGCTAAGTATCTTATGGGGATAACATTTTAGTTCTAAAAACATTAAAATAAAAATCAAAAGGTGATCAGATCTGAAGCCAAGAGCTGCAGTGATACTTGCAGCAGGTATGGGAAGAAGGTTAGGGTTTGTATATCCACCCAAACCCATAGTTATGTTTTCCAAACCTCTCTTATATTATCCATTAAGCTCTCTCGTGTCAATCGGAGTGAATAACATATATATAGTTGTAAACCCTTGGCATAAGACATATATAGAAAGAGTCATGGCATACTTGAGCTCTATTACAACTAAGATAGAAATTTTATGGAACTACTGGGAGGAGAACGGATCGAGTCTCCTTATAGGACTGAAAAGTGCATTCACTTCTGGGGAAAATGAGGTTATACTTACAATGGGTGACCATATTTTCGAACCTTCTCTACCATTAAAGTCTTTTAACATGTTAAACGAATGTTCACTCTCAGTTGCAGGAGATAAAGACCCAAACTGGGTTGATATCAACGAGGCCACAAAAATAATTTCATATGACAACAAGTATGCTAAGTTCTTTGGTAAAAAAATTAAGAGACATGATTTTATAGATACTGGAGTTTTTGCTTTTAGAAAGGAATCTTTAGATATTATAAAAGAAGCATATAAAAGCGGTGCCTTAACCGTTTCAGAGATAATGAATCATCTAGCAAGAAAGACAGAGATATGCATAGCCGATGTCACAAGATCTGATTGGATTGATGTTGATACTTTCTCTGAGCTTATATTCAAGGCAACTAATGTCATTAAAAGAATAGATGAAAAATTTATCATAAAGTTTTTCAAATTAATATGAGGAGATGAAGAAGTGACTAAAGGAGCAGTTAAGGGAAAGACTACTGACGGACCGATTTCACGGTATTTGAACAGAAGAATTTCTAATAGAATAACAAACTTTATATTAGAACATGAAATTCCAATAACACCAAATCAAGTTTCCTTGACATCTTTTCTTATAGGAATGGTCTCGGCCATATTTTATTCTCAAGGACACTTAATATGGGGGGCCATATTTCTAGAAACAAGCTCCATAATCGATGGTGTTGACGGCGAGCTTGCTAGAGCCCGAAACATAAGCTCTCCTCGAGGTGGATATTTAGATACAATGCTTGATAGATTTGTCGATATATGTATTTATTTTGGAATTCTTTGGTCTTTTCTTTGGAAGGGCTCAAATATTTTACCCCTAATGATCCTTTCTGTGTTCTTAGCAATGTCGGGAGACCTTCTTGTCACATATTTTCATGGAATCACTGAACTAAAACTGGATAAACATCCAGCACTTATAGGCATAATCCCTCCTCTCGCTTCAAGAGATGTTAGACTTTTCATTTTATTTCTAGGAACTCTTGTAGGCTTTGTAGTTCCTACATTGATAATTATAGCTGTTCTTTCATATGCATATGTTGTCATAAAATTTATCGAAATAATGCTTTCTACTTGACTTCTTTGGCTATTTCAGCACCAGAAGTAAGTGTAGCGAAGCCTGCTGCCAATGCTACAAGGCTTGCCACCAAAAGATTTCTAAGAGCCAGATAAACACTAACGCCAAAAAGCACTATTCCTACAGAAATCAGAACAACTGAAACTATTCCTACAAGCCCAAAATGCTTCTCTCTCCTCTCCAATCTTTTCATCTCCTGTTAGGAATAATGAATTCAATGCACAATTTTAAAGTTCCTCTTCAGCAAAAACGTTTTCATTAACTACTATTCCGGAGATTAGTGTTGCTATTATTGCAGAAAGCATTATTCCTCCAGAGACCTCAGGAGAAAGGAGACCACTTGCCAGGCCTGCATATGCTATTATTGTCGACATTGTTAGTCTTGCAGCGAAAATATTTGAGATTCTAAAAAGTTTCTTAGGTATATTTTCGCAGAAGGCCTTTAGACCTATGTAGCTTGCCAAAACCTTTGCAGGATAACTTATACCTAAAAGTATTGCTGTTATTAAAATGTATGATGTTGGTCTCGCACCAGCTATCACTATGCCTGCTGATGTGAAAAACATCGGTGCTAGAAATCCAAAGACTATACCCTCGAGCTTATCAAGGACTTCCTTTCTAAGAGAACCCATGCCAGAAAAAGCTAAGCCCAAAGCAAATGAATAGAGAACTGCATGAATACCTGCAACTTCTGAAAACAATATCACTATTAGAAGTATAGTGATAATTAGTTTGACCTCAGCCTCATGAGCAAGCTTAGGCATTTTCTTAAGTGCTCTACCTAATGCTGGAGGAACTATTACAATAGATGCCACATAAACTATAAGAAGATAACTGACTTTCATCATTATTATACTAAATGTGACTATACTTAATATATCTGCGACCATAGTTGCTGCTAGGAGAGATTGACCAGATTTATCTTTAAGAACATTCATTTTTCTAAATATGGAATAAACTACTGCAACACTTGTGGTAGACACCCCTGTTGCTATCATAAGAGATACTTTGAAATTATAGCCCATAAGAATCAAAATTAAGGTTGTGGCCACTAGAGGTGCAATGAAGCTAAGCAATCCCATAATCAAACTTCTCTTAAAGGTTTTACCCAAAGTTTCTAAGTCCATTTCGAGGCCAGCAAAAAACATAACAGAGGCACTTCCCATTAAACCTAGTATCTCCAAAGGCCCAGAAGACCTGACACCAGTTAGACCCACAGCAAATCCTAAAAGCATTTCAAATACTGCGGGAGTTATGCCTAAAGATTCAGCCAAAAGTACGCTTGAAAAGATAGCTCCAGAAGCAGCTACTATTGGATATATTTGTGAATGTGAAGCTAAGAACTCTTTTGATAGCAGAATGTTAGTCATGAGTAAAATTATTACTAGAAAAAATCCTATAAAACCTACAATCTTTTTTATCTCTTTTTCTTGTTGTTCGCTCAATAAATCCCCTCAAAGACGGTTAAACTAGACTTCTTGACTTATTCACTACACTCAACCCTTTGTAACTCCTAAGGGTCTAAGCCTAACTACAAGTTTCCCTATTCCTACGGCATTGGCCACCTGTGCTACCTTATCCACATCTTTATATGCCTCTGGCATTTCTTCTACAACAGTAGCCCTATTGCTTGCTCTCAAATAAATACCCTTCTTTTGTATCTCTTTCACAACTTCAGCATAATGTCTAGTTCTTTTTGCTTTAGCTCTACTCATCCATCTGCCAGCTCCATGAGGAGCAGTAAACCAGCTTTTGCTTCCCTCAGAAGAACCAACAAGCACATAACTGGCTGTTCCCATACTTCCCGGAATAAGTACAGGTTGTCCTACATCTCTATAGGCCTTAGGTACTTCACTGTGACCTGGAGGGAATGCCCTAGTAGCACCTTTTCTATGGACTATTAGCCTTCTCCTCTTTCCATCTACATGATGTTCCTCAAGCTTAGCTATATTATGAGCTACATCATATATAATTTTCATGTCAAGTTTATCAGGGTCTTTATGAAATACTGCCTTAAAGCTCTCTCTGGTCCAGTGAGTTATTAACTGCCTATTAGTCCATGCAAAATTTGCGGCTGAAGCCATTGCCTTAATATAATTCTGAGCTTCTTTAGCCGAATAAGAAACGCTTGCTAACTCCCTATCTGGAGGTTTAATTCCATATCTCCTCATGACCCTCTCCATGACAATTAGATAATCACTAGCAACTTGATGTCCTAATCCTCTACTTCCTGTATGGATCATGACAACAACTTGTCCCTCTTCATTCATTCCAAAGAATTTAGCCACTTTCTCGTCATATATCTTATCAACAACTTGTACCTCTAGAAAATGGTTTCCACTTCCTAGGGTTCCTAATTGTTGAGAACCTCTTCTCTTAGCCGTCTGACTTACAAAGGAAGGGTCAGCCAACTTCCAACTTCCTCTTTCCTCTATGTATTCTGGATCCTCTGCCCAAGCATAACCCTTATTAACTGCCCACATAACTCCTTCTGAAAGCACCTTGTCTAGCTCAGAAACCGTTAACTTAAGCTTCCCTCCTCTTCCAAGACCGCTAGGCACGTTTCTATAGATTGTATCTACTAGCTCCTTTATCTTGGGCCTTACATCCTCAACTCTTAGCTCTGTTCTAATAAGCCTGACACCACAGTTAATGTCATAGCCTACTCCTCCAGGACTTATGACTCCATCCTCGTCTATGGCCATTGCTGCAACACCACCTATAGGAAAGCCGTATCCCTGATGTCCATCTGGCATAACAAGGCTATACTTCTGTATGCCTTGTAAGCAAGCCACATTTGCTGCTTGAACTAGTGTTAGGTCTCCTTTCATTTTTTCTAAAAGAACATCATCGGCATATATTATGCTTGGAACGTTCATACATCCTTTGACGCCTTTAGGTATCATCCACACGTACCTGTCGATTTTTTTAAGCTCTATATGACTCATGTCTCACCACTCCTCCATTAAAAGAGTGTAAAGAAGAAAATAATATTTGAGGTTATTGAGAAAACAACAAACCTTAATAAGCTTTTCTAAACAAATTATCCCAATGCTAAAAAAGCAATTGGCGTATCTTTATTATTTATTCATTTATTCTAAGAGAAACATTGCTATGATGATAACCTTAGAGCGCTTATGATTAAAGCAAGACTTTTTCAATTGGAGATAATTTGGCAAGGAAATGTCTAACCCCTTTTACTTTAGGCTCCCAGACTATCTTTAACCCCTTTATTTTCTCTTTTTTCCACAAGAGATTAGCGAGACCTTTTGCAACGTATTCTAGCTGTGAATTTGTATATGTTCTTCTAGGGACTGCTAAACGTAATAACTCAAAATCTGGATATGCCACATTGCCGTTTTCTTCCCTGGCAAAAGCCAAGGCTCCAAGACCTACTGCTCTAACTCCAGTTTCTAAATAAAGAAATGCAGCCAAAGCATCAGCAGGAAACTGCTCTCTAGGCATATTGGGTAATGCCTCTAACACATCAACATACACAGCATGACCTCCGATAGGCTTCACCACAGGGACTCCTAACTCTTCCATAAGTTCTCCAAAATATCTTACCTGTTCTATTCTATGTTTCAAATAACTTTCATCAACGACTTCTTTAAGCCCTTGGGCTATCGCTTCAAGATCTCTTCCTGCAAGCCCACCATAGGTTATAAACCCCTCTTCTAGAACAACTCTTCCTGCAAGCTCTTCATATAGTTCTCTGCTTCTGGTCCCTATAAAACCTCCTATATTAGCTAGACCGTCTTTCTTTGCACTCATTATAAAATGGTCTCCATATGAAAGCATTTCCTTAACTATCTCCTTTATACTCCTGTTCTTATATCTTTCATTTCTAGTTTTTATAAAATAAGCATTTTCGGCAAATCTGCATATATCCATAACAAGAGGAATATTATACTCTTCAGATACCTCTCTTACAGTCCTTATATTCTCTATTGAAACTGGTTGCCCTCCTATAGTATTATTTGTGAGAACCAAGAGTATAAACGCTATGTTATCTGCTCCTTTCTTTTCTATTAGCTTCCTAAGTGCTGAAACATTCATATCTCCTTTGAAAGGAGCCTCAATGTTAGGCTTCTTTGCCTCTGGAACTGGAAGATCTATAGGTATACCTCTATGATTTAGTACTACTGCCCTTCCTGTGTCAAAATGAGTGTTCGCAGGAACTACCTTCGCACCTCGTTTATCCATAAGTGTTGTGTAAAGGATCCTTTCTGCTGCTCTTCCCTGATGAACTGGAAGAACATATTCGATACCCAAAACTTCTCTAACAGTTTTCTCAAAGTTAAACCAACTCCTTGCACCAGCATATGCCTCATCTCCCATCATCAGCGCTGCCCATTGATAGATACTCATTGCACCCGTTCCACTATCAGTAAGGAGATCTATGAAAATATCCTCGGACTTAAGTCTAAAGACATTCCATGATGCACTAACCAATCTCTTGAGCCTTTCATCTCTAGGAAGAAGTTTTACAGGTTCTATCATTCTGATCCTATAAGGTTCAACAGGAATCTTAACCAAAACCTTGTCACCACTATTTAATCTATAATTGGATCTTGAAAAATATTCCTAAATTTATTGAGTTCTCACGGTATTTCCTAAAGAGAAGTTCTATTCAGCATCAAGATTAAAGAAAGTATGATTTCTTTTACTAATAGAGAACCTCATCAATTTGGGACAGAGTATTTCAAGTTGTTTTGAATTAACGGTCATGGAACCATCTATCATATAGTACTTGAACTTTGTTTTAAAACGCTAATATTTTTGAACACATAATATAACCATGGTCGATGTGTCATGTCGGTTAAAGAGGTATTTAACTTTAGGGACAAAATACTAGTTGAGCTAGAAAAGATGATTCTTCCTAATAAAAGAGAAATGGAAGTCTTCAGGCTGAAATTCAGACCTCATACAGTTGCTGTTCTCCCCTTATCAAATAAGGGTAAAATCTGGCTTCTAAAACAATATAGACCTGCCGTTAAAAAATGGATCCTTGAGGCTCCTGCTGGAACTGGTATTATAGGAGAGGATCCAAAAGAAACTGCAATAAGAGAACTTGAAGAAGAAACAGGTTTAAGAAATCCGGAAAAACTTGAAAAAATAGCTGAAGCCTATGTTTCTCCAGGATATACAACAGAATAC